>JAGYKZ010000099.1 GCA_018401385.1 Roseicyclus sp. | reverse complement strand
GGCGATGTGTTGACAGGTGGCGCAGGTGTCGATGGCTTCGGCGTTCAGGTCACCAAGGCAGCGGGTGCGGCACTCCTGCCCGAGAATGTGGTGACCGTCACCGATTTTGCGGCCAACGAAGCGCTTCAGGTGATCATGACCAATCAAGATGGATCAGCGGCCGATCTTACGGGGGCCGCGCTTCAGTTGGTTACCAATGGCAGCAATACCAATATTTTGGTCTCCTTCTCAGGCGGACCGGGAACGTTGGTTGCCGTTCTACAGAATATCAATCCCGCAAGTATCCCTGCAGGATCAATCACCCTCTCAAATTAAGCTGTGGTTCACAGCTGCCAAAAAAGGGCGCCTGTCACGGCGCCCTTTTTTTGATCTGAGGATTGCGATCAAATCGCAGCCTTGCGGCTTTCTTCGAGGTAAATCTCGCGCAGCCGCGCGGCCACGGGGCCAGGCTTGCCCGTGCCGATGGATTGCCCATCCAATTCCACAACGGGCATCACAAATGTCGAGGCCGAGGTGATAAAGGCCTCATCCGCCGCTTGCGCTTCAGCCACGGTAAAGGGGCGCTCTTCAACCTTCATTTGCGCCTCACGCGCAAATCGCAACACCGCCGCGCGGGTGATCCCATGCAAAATTTCTGTGCCCAAATTGCGGGTGATGATCGTGCCATCCTTGATAATATAGGCATTATTTGAAGTGCCTTCGGTGACCGCGCCATCCTCAACCATCCATGCATCGTCACAGCCTGCGGCCTTGGCCATCATCTTGCCCATCGAAGGGTAAAGCAATTGCACGGTTTTGATATCGCGCCGCCCCCAACGTTGATCCTCGATGGAGATCACTTTCATACCCGTCTTGGCCATCGGGCTATCCGCAAGGCCTGGCTTGGACTGGGTGAACAGCACCAAGGTCGGCTCAGTCTCAGGGGCGGGGTAGGCAAAGTCGCGATCATTCGGCGCGCCACGCGTGATTTGCAAATAGATCATCCCATCCACCAGATCATTGCGCGTGACCAATTCGCGGTGGATCTCAAGCAAAGTTGCGCTGTCGCACGGCGCGCGCATATCCAATTCGTTCAAAGAGCGCGTCAGGCGCTTGGTATGGCCGTCAAAATCAATCAGCTTGCCATCCAAGACGCTGGTCACCTCATAGACGCCATCGGCAAAAAGAAACCCACGGTCAAAAACCGAGACTTTGGCCTGATCCTCTGGCAGATATTCGCCATTCACATAAACGATGCGCGTCATCTTACCCTATCCCCATAGTTCTGGACGCGCGGGATGCACCCCTTCTGCGTCAAATGTCAAAGCGTGATATCGGTCTTCTGCCAGAAGCAGCGGCCCGTCAAGATCGGTAATCGCCGCGCCTTGCGCAACCAGAATGGCAGGGGCCATGGCAAGCGAGCTGCCGACCATGCAACCCACCATGATGGCATACCCTTGCGCGCGGGCGGCTGCATTCAGCGCCAACGCTTCGGTCAAGCCGCCCGTTTTATCAAGCTTGATGTTCACCATGTCGTATTTTCCACGCAAATGAGGCAAGCTCGCGCGATCATGCACGGCCTCATCCGCACATACGGGCAAGGGCCGGGCTATCTCCGCCAAGAGATCATCCGCGCCAGCGGGCAAGGGTTGTTCGACCATCTCAACACCCAAACGGATCAAATGCGGCGCAAGATCAGTGTAGGTTTCCGCAGTCCACCCTTCATTGGCATCCACGATGATCCGTGCCTCAGGTGCCCCGCGCCGCACCGCCTCAAGCCGTGGCATGTCATCAGGCGTGCCAAGCTTAATTTTCAAAAGCGGGCGGTGTTGATTGCGCGCCGCCGCCGCCTGCATCCGATCGGGCGTGTCGAGGGACAGGGTATAGGCGGTGATCTCGGGGCGTGGCTCGGCAGATAATCCCGCCAAGCCCAGACGGGACGGCCCGTTGATTTCGCCTACTAATCCCCCAAAAGCGCTAATCAACTGCGTTTCGTGCCACGCGCCGAGCGCACCATAAATGGACGATCAAGCCCTTTGGGAAGTGCTTCAATCTGGGCAAGCACCGATGCGATGCTTTCCCCGTAGCGCGCATGGGCACAACTGCCCGACTCAGTGATATCACGGGTGACAAAAACGGTGATGACCTGTGCCTCTGTTCTGGACTGCTGCAAGAAATAGTGAACACCTGTGCCAAACGGAAGGTTTCAGGCGTGGCCGTGTTGACGAAGCTCATATCGCCTCCAACGCATCGCACAGACGCGCCGCACCTTGGCGGAACGGGTCCACCACGGCGACTCTGCGGGCCCTCAACCTGACGAGATAAACAACGCCTCACACTCCTCATCAAGGCGATGTGTTGATGAAATACCCACCACTTGCACCCCCGCGTTGGCAGCGCGCAATCAAAAGCGCCAGATCACGCAAGCAAACTGGAGCATCATAATCAGGCAGGCCCTTTTATGTGGAGACAGATTGGGTTCTGGTGACACAGGATCAGCGCATCTGGCTGACCACCATGCACCAAAGCCCTTGGTGACACCGGAATAGGAAATGTGGAACAGACTGCCCTGCCCCTCGATCATGTCCCAGTGATCAGGGTCATTGTCGAGGGTCCAGCCCTCCACAGCACCTGTAAATCGGCAATCACCGCATCCAAGGGCACGCCTTCGCAGTATTCATGCCCGTTTGGCCTGTCGCACGGAAACTGGATTTAGCCCGCGCGTCTTCATCTCCACACATCCATGGCCAGCGCCGTATACATCTTGCCAGCAGACAATCAGTGCCAACGGCAAGACAACGCTTGCCACGCCGTTTGACCCCATTGGCAATGGGATATTGCACATTCGGCACACGCACATCATGCAGGCTGCGCCCTGTCGCCTTGGCAACCGCCACCAAATCTGGCTCATCGCGCAATAGGTTATGCAGACCAGAGGCAAGGTCAAACCCCTCCTCCAATGCAGCGATCAACACTTTTTTCCAAGCGGGCGAGATCACCCCACCCCGATTGGCCACCCCGATCACAAGGGTTTGCGCCCCTGCTGCGCGCGCCTCAACCAAGGTCATATCTGGCAGGCGCATATCCGCCTTGCATCCCTCCATCCTGAATTGCCCAATGGCATTCTCAGGGCGCCAATCGCGAATACCTTGTGCCACTTTTGCGGCCAAAGGATCAGGCGCATCGCCCAAGAAAAGAAGGTAAGGGGTCTTTATCATCTTGGCTCTCCGACACAGGGATGAAATTTCGCCAAGCATAATCCAAAGGTATAGAGATTCTTTCGCAAAATCACGCGAAGAACGGATGATTTTTGCACAGAATTTTTGAAATTTCCCAATATTACAGAAAATTCATGCAGGGTCGCGCTCGAATCAGGTCAAGTATCCCGAAACCTCCGGTGTGGTCTCTTCAAAATCAAGCGCCGCCCGATCTGCGGCGGCGGTGTTGCGCTTAAACTCGTAGCGCATCAAATCGCCATCCTGTTCTGAGGCGATAATCAGGGCCTGACAAAGGTGCCGTGATCCCTCATAAATATCGATCAGCCCGCGCAAATGCGGGGTGGTCTCCACATCCACCGCAAACCCGGTGGGTGAAAAATCCAATATCGTGTAAATCTCGTCTCCGACCTGCACAGAACGGGTCGCACGCTTTTTGAGGCCACGCATCTTTGCGTTGCGCAAACCCTCCATCACGTCTTTGGGCAAAAAATCGTTCATAACACACCTCTTACCATAATTTCTAAAATGAAGCATCTTTGGATTTGGTCAACAAACCGTTAGGGCCTCTGCAAGTTCGTTGCCAATTTATCACAAGCCCCCGTGCGACTGTGCGCAGATGCAGGTCTGCTCTGCGCAACGGGCGGTTGGCCCTGCCTGTCATTGGCCCTAGGTCATGATGCAAGTTGAAATGAAAAAGGAGCGCGCAAGATGGGTGTATTGGTACACGGAACATGGCAAGATGTCTGGTATGATACCGAGGCCTCTGGCGGCGCATTTAAACGCAGCGTGGCATCATTTCGCAATTGGATTACCGCAGATGGAACCGCAGGCCCATCGGGTGACGGGGGCTTCAAGGCGGAGTCTGGACGCTATCATCTTTATGTATCTCA
Source organism: Roseicyclus sp. (assembly GCA_018401385.1). Classification (GTDB taxonomy): domain Bacteria; phylum Pseudomonadota; class Alphaproteobacteria; order Rhodobacterales; family Rhodobacteraceae; genus M30B80. The sequence goes on along the minus strand of JAGYKZ010000099.1, from coordinate 500 downwards.
TGCCTGCCCTTGGGCCAATCGCACGATGATTTTTCGGGCGCTCAAAGGCCTGAATGATCATATCAGCGTCAGCGTGGTGCATCCTGATATGCTTGGCGATGGTTGGACATTCGCGACAGATTTTGCAGGCGCCACGGGTGATACGCTCTATGGCCTGTCTTTCGCACGCGAGATTTACCTGAAAGACAGCCCCAAGATGACCGGCCGCGTGACCGTGCCCATCCTGTGGGACAAGGCTCAGGAGCGGATCGTCTCCAATGAAAGCTCTGAAATCATTCGGATGTTTAACGGGGCCTTTAACGACATCACCGAAAATCACCTCGATTTCTACCCTGAGACCTTGCGCCCAGACATCGAGCGCGTGAATGCGCGCATTTATGACGAGGTTAATAACGGGGTCTATAAATCAGGATTCGCGACATCTCAGGCCGCTTATGACGGCGCGGTTCATACCCTGTTTAACGCACTCGACTGGCTCGAAGACCACCTGGGCGAAAACC
>JAGYKZ010000098.1 GCA_018401385.1 Roseicyclus sp. | reverse complement strand
ATCACCCCTTTAACGCTGAACACCGTGCCGCTCGGCGTTTTCTTGCAAGGCGGCGCAGGGAACGACGCCTTGATCGGGGGGGATGGCGCAGATGAAATATTGGGTGGCGCGGGCGATGATACATTGTCTGGCGGGGCTGGGCGTGATGTCTTGGATGGGGGCGCGGGCGATGACTTGCTGCTGCAAACGGGCGATTTGGCCTATGGTGGCGCAGGTAACGATCGGTTTGAGATCGGCATAGGCCCGCTGATACCCACAGGCGGAATGCCTGAAATCGCAGACTTTGAACAGGGCGCAGATCAGTTGGTCCTGTCGTTTACGGGCGACTGGGACAGCGCCCCGCAAATCACCTTCGACAACACCAGCTTGCCTGGGAATACAATGCTTTATTTGGGCGATACGCCCGTGGCTTTTCTCAGCGGGGTCAGCACTCTAACGGATGCTGATCTGGAGGTGCATTTGCCAGAAGGGTTAACTATTGGCGAGATCACGCCCCGCTTCCCAGAGCTGCTCGAACTGCCTGATCCTGCCGCCCCACCAGATGCAGACACAACCGAAACGGTCGCATCCCCCCAGGTGGGGACCACGGCCCTCTCCGATCTGATTGACGAAAGCCTCAAGCCGCTTGTCGCAGCCCGCGCGGATATGGCGGAGCAACTTGGCCCTGTCCGCACGGATGCAATTACAGGCAGCAACTATGACGACACATTGCGCGGCGGCATCGGCCATGATGCGCTCTTTGGCAATGACGGCAATGACCTGCTCTATGGCATGGCGGGCGCAGATGAGATTACGGGTGATGGCGGTGATGATACCCTGTTTGGCGGCGCAGGGAATGACTTTCTCGATGGTGGCGAAGGGGATGACCTCCTGAGCGGCGACACAGGCGATGACCATGTGATCGGCGGCGCAGGGAATGACACGCTTCTGGGGGGCGATGGCAATGACAGCCTTCAAGGAAATGCGGGCCAAGACCTAATTGCAGGCGGTGCAGGTGATGACCTTATCGATGGGGTGATCGGTGAAGCCCCAGAGGGCGGCGCAGATATTCTCGCGGGGGAGGCAGGCAATGACACGATCATTGCGGGGTCGGGCGACACCGTTCTCAGCGGCGAAGGTGCTGATCTCATCATCGCCGCCCCCTTGCTGCAACAGGCAGGCACAGCCGCGCATATTCTGGATTTCGATCCCCAAGAGGACCGCGTAGAATTGCTGTATGATCCCGAAACAAATCCTGACCCAATGCTTGAGCTGCGCGAGGTGGATGGCAGCACAGAGGTCTATCTTGATGGCGACTTGGCGCTATATTTGGGTCAGATCACTGGATTAAGCCCCGCACAAATCCATTTGCGCCCCATCGGCAGCTAGGTTTGCACAAAATGCGCGCGCAAGGCGGCGGCGACGGCTTCGGGCTGCTCCTCGGGCATGAAATGACCTGTCCCTGCAATCGCGTGACCTGTCACATCATGCGACCATGCCCGCCAGATTTCCAGCGGATCACCTGTGCGCGCAGGAAACCCTGCCTCCGCCCAAAGAAAGCATAAAGGCGCGTTGATCTTGCGCCCTGCCCTCTGGTCCGCCTCATCCAACGCGCGGTCAAAGAATGCGCCTGCACGATAATCATGGCACATGGCGGCAATGCGCGCAGGATCCGCGGCTTGTGCCCGATAGGACGCCAACGCCGCCTGTGAGAAGGCGCTCAAATCCTTGGAATGGGTCCATGAGGCCAAGGTCCAATCCATATAGGCAGGGCCATCGGCTGAAATCATCCGCTCGGGCAGCGGCGCGGGCTGCGCGAGAAAGGTCCAGTGATACGCTTTCATCGCCAATTCTGCCGACCATGCCGCCCAGAAATCCGCCGTTGGCACAATCTCCAAAATCGCCAAACGATCCAGTCGATCTGCATGATCCAAAGCGAAGCGATAGGCCACCCGTGCGCCGCGATCATGGCCTGCAATATGCGCCCGCGCGATCCCGAAATGATCCATCACCCCTAGAATATCCAAGGCCATCTCGCGCTTGGAATAGCTCCGATGCTCAGGATCAGGGGCTGCGATATCGCTGTCCCCATACCCGCGTAAATCGGGGATGATCACCTTGAAATATCGCGCCAACTCAGGTGCGACTTTCGACCAACACATATGGTTCTGCGGATAGCCGTGCAGCAAGATCAACGGCGCACCTTGTCCGCCATGATGCACCGACAGCGTGATCCCGTTGGCTTTGACCTTTTCCTGCACAAAACCTGAAATCGCGCTGTTCATCTGTATCCTCCAAGATCAATCCCACAAAATCGGTGTGGTCGAATAGGGAATGTAAAGCGGGTGCTTGGGATGACCTTCTTTCGACAGACCCAAATGGTAAAGTGGTTTTTCAACGCCGCGCAGCAATGCAGCCACCTGCGGCCCACGCCCAAGAAAAGCCCCATGTGCGCCCCATGCACAGATGATCTGATCGGCTGTGCGGGCGCAGTCCAAAATGGCCTGATCATTTTCAGGCCCAATCGGATCGGCGGCTGCGCGCATCGCGCGCGGGTCCGTGTCGCGCCACGCAAAAATATTGACCACGGTGAAGCTGCCAAACCCAAGCGCCCGCGCGCGCCGCTCGCAGCGTTCAACCGTAGGGTCATTTTGCGCCTCAGTCGCGGTCGAGGGATTGAGCATCACAAACCCCGCACGCCTGCCCGTCCCGTCCCAAACCCGCATGAGCCTGTAGCGATAGGCCTCGCAATCGGAATACACCGCCTCGGAAGCAGCATCGCCCTTTTGGAAGGCACGGCAGATCACAGGTTAAACACGCGGCTTGGATGCAGCTCGCCCCCCATATACCGCCCAATGGCAACAGGCTTGCCTTCAAAACTGGCCCATGCTTGGTCGCCATAATGTGGCGCGGCATCCATCACCTGACCTGGATTGCCCACACGCAAACGCTGCGCTCCTTGGGGGGTTGCGCGCAGATGTGGCAAGCCGTCCAAAGCATATTCCAAGGGCAAGAGGGCCGCATCAAGCGTCGTGGTTTTCGCAGCAGCCTCCACCTGATCAAGGGTCACTGCGTCTTCCAAGTCAAACGGCCCCGACCAGAGACGGCGCAACCATGCGACATGGCCGTAACAGCCCAAAGCCGCACCCAAGTCCCTTGCGATGGCGCGCACATAGCCGCCTTTGCCGCAGACCAACTCCAAAACCGCCGCATCGGGGGTTTTGCGCGCGATCATCTCAAGCGTCTCGACATAAAGGGGTCGCGCAGCGAGGTCCAAATCTTCACCCGCGCGGGCCAATGCATAGGCGCGCTGCCCGTCAATTTTCACAGCCGAATATTGCGGCGGGATTTGCGTGATATGGCCGCGAAACGCGGCCAGGCCTGTGCGAATATCGTCATCACTGGGCCGCACATCAGAGCGCGCGATCACCGCGCCCTCGGCATCATCGGTATTGGTCGCCGCACCAAAGGTGATTTCAAACGCATAGGCTTTGAGAGCGTCTGTAATATAAGGCACTGTCTTAGTTGCCTCGCCCAGCGCCACCGCCAAAAGGCCTGTCGCTTCGGGATCAAGCGTGCCAGCATGACCCGCCTTATTGGCATCCAACGCCCATTTCACCTTGTTAACCACAAAGTTCGAACTCACGCCCGCAGGCTTGTCGACAATCAACCACCCTGAAATGTCGCGTCCCCGTTTGCGCCGTGCCATGCGTGATCCTTCCAAAATCCAAGAGGGGTCGCGTTACTCTAGGCCTGTTTGCGCGTCAACCACAGCGCCCAAGATCGGCCCCAAGGGCAGCCCAAAATCGGCCCGCTCCAGCACGGGCGCATAGAGACGCGAGATATTGCCATCCAGAAACAATGCATTTCCGATCCCAAAATGATCTCGAAACACCCGTGCAAAATGATGAAAGGTGACCGGTGTATCCGAAATCACCGCAATCACGATTTTCCCATCATCCTGCACGCCAACGCCATTACGAATGTATCGCGAGGTGCTGTCAGGCAGAAAGGCGGGGTGCAGCGCGCCCTCAATCACCAACATTGGGCCTGATTGCGTGGCATAGTCACAGGATGGCGCCACGGTTTCGAAACGGCGTGCTTCGATCACCGCCGCACGCCCCTCGTGCAGGCAGAACACCCCGTTGGGCAGCAGACCAAAATTGCCTGGACCATCGGATGTGATGATCCGCATCTGCTCCTCCCCCGCTTCAACATAAAGCCCCACGGGGCGGCGGTCAGGATGATACATCCCCCCATTCATCGCAAAGGCCAATGCCTCGCCCTTGGGCAGGCTTTCGGCAACACGCAGGAAAGAGCCATAAATCTCCCCCGCCTCATCGCGCAGGAACAGCCGCATCTGCGCTTGGGTCAGATCAATCTTGCAGGCGGTAAAGGGCGCATCCTCAAAATCAAAGCGCAAACACGTCACCCCTGAGGCAATCGCCGGCACCGCGCCAGACAGGGTTGTGCTCAACCCAACAAGCAGAGCACACAAGACAGGGTTAATCTTCGCCGTCAGCACGGCTCGCAGCCTCAACATCACGGCGCACCTTTTCGTCCGCAAAGAGGCGGCGGGTCTCGTCCATGCGATCAAAGGTTTCATCAATCAAAAATCGCAGATCGGGGGCATATTTCAATGTCATCTCGCGGCTGATGGCACGGCGCAATTCGCCCGTGTTGCGGCGTAAGGCGGCCAAGGCCTCCTCCCGCTGCTGCCCGCCCAAGGGCATCACATAAACATGGGCCACCTTGAGATCGGGCGTGGCGCGCACCTCGCCCACGGTGATGGACAGGCGGTTCAACTCCGCATCATGCACTT
>JAGYKZ010000097.1 GCA_018401385.1 Roseicyclus sp. | reverse complement strand
ATGATGCGCCGCAGACGATTGCCGATGGTCTCAAGGTGCCGCTGAAAGACCTGACATGGCATTTTGTGAAATCCCATGTCACCGATATTCTGACCGCAAGCGAGGATGAAATCATTGCCGCGATGAAGCTGACTTGGGCGCGGATGAAAATCGTGATCGAGCCAAGCTGTGCCGTGCCCTTGGCGATGATTTTGAAGAATAAACATCTCTTTGCGGGCAAACGCACGGGGGTGATCATTACGGGCGGCAATGTCGATCTGGACCGTTTGCCATGGATGAAAGGGTGAGACGATGAACACGCATACAAGTTTTGAAAATTTGGAAGTTGGCTTTGACATTCCGGCGCTGCCTGGCATGGCAGAGGCGGATATTCAGACCCCATGCCTGATCCTTGATCTCGATGCGCTGGAACGCAACATCAAGAAGATGGGCGATTACGCCGCCGCCCACGGAATGCGCCACCGTGTGCATGGCAAGATGCATAAATCGGTCGATGTCGCCAAATTGCAAGAAAGCCTTGGCGGCGCTTGTGGTGTCTGCTGCCAAAAGGTGAGCGAGGCGGAGGTCTTTGCCCGTGGGGGCATTCGGGATGTTTTGGTCAGCAATCAGGTGCGCGATCCGCAAAAGATTGATCGCTTGGCCCGTATCCCACTTCTGGGCGCGCGGGCGATTTGCTGTGTCGATGATCCGAGCAACATCGCGGGTCTTTCGGCAGCGGCCACCCGTCATGGCACGGTGATCGAATGTCTGGTTGAGATCGATTGCGGGGCAGGGCGCTGTGGTGTCACCACCACGTCTGAGGTTCTCGCTTTGGCCCGCGCCATTGACGCGGCAGATGGGCTGAAATTTGCGGGCATTCAGGCCTATCAGGGCGCGATGCAGCATCTGGATCATTACGCGGATCGCAAGGCGAAAATCGCGGTTGCTGTGGCCATGGTCAAGGATGCGGTCGATACATTGGCCGCCGAAGGGATCACCTGCGATATCGTGGGTGGTGGCGGCACAGGCAGCTATTATTTCGAAAGCACATCAGGTGTGTATAACGAGCTTCAATGCGGCTCTTACGCCTTTATGGATGCAGATTACGGCCGTATTCTGGATGAAAACGGCAACCGCATTGATCGCGGCGAATGGGAAAACGCGCTGTTCATCCTGACCTCCGTGATGAGCCATACCAAGGCCGATAAGGCGATTGTCGATGCGGGCCTCAAGGCGCAATCGGTCGACAGCGGCCTGCCCGTCATCTATGGGCGCGATGATGTGGAATATGTCAAATGCAGCGATGAACATGGCGTGGTTGCCGACCCTGAGGGTATTTTGGCCATCAACGAAAAGCTGCGCCTTGTTCCAGGTCACTGTGATCCGACCTGCAATGTGCATGATTGGTATGTCGGCCTGCGGGACGGTAAGGTCGAGGTGGTTTGGCCCATCTCGGCCCGTGGTAAGGCCTATTGAGGCGGCAGGGCGATGTATATCATTCCAGAAAGCCTGATTGCCGATCTTGTCAGCGCCGCAGATGCTTTTGACGCGATGCGCGGCTGTTTTGCTGCAATGGCCGATGGTGATGCCTATAATTTCCCCGTGATCCGCGAGGCTTTGGGGGAGGGGCGTCAATACGGGTTCAAATCGGGCTTTGATCGTGCAGGCGGCGTGATGGGTGTGAAATCGGGCGGTATTTGGCGATTTGCGCATTTGTCATACCTCGATCTTTTGCACTTTGTTTGACCAACAGGCGCCACGCGACTGATGCGAGAACCTGCTGTGACAGCCTTGCGCACGGCGGCCGCATCGGCCCTGTCGATTGACCAATTGGCCCGGACCGATGCCCAAGTTTTGGGGATGGTGGGGGCGGGCCATCAATCCAGGTGTTTCAGTTGCGCGCGGCATTGCGGGTGCGCAACTTCACCCGCGTCTTGGGGTGGAACCGCAATCCAGACCGCCTGTCCCGTTTGGCGGAGGTCTGTGCCGAAGCGGGGTTGAATTCACCCTGTTGATCTGGTAGCGATGCAGGAGGCCGTGCTGATTGTCACCATCACCTCATCAATGCCGCAAGCCTGATGACGGATCATGTCAGCGCGGGCTGTCATATTGCGGCGATGGGAACCGATACAATCGGCAAGCAGGAGATTGACCCGCGCTGTTGCGCAGGCGGCGGTCTTTACTGATGAGGTGACGTCCCAGTAACCGCCGGGCGGCGCAGCGCACGCCGTGGCAGGACAGTTTGATCGCGCGCGAAGATATCACCCCCTTGGGGCTGTGGTCTGAAGGCGCGGCCAAGGGTCGTGTCTCGCCCGGTGAATCACGATTTCGATGGCACGGGCGTAGGGCTTCAGGATCTGGCCGTGGCGCAGGTGGCGCTCACCCGCGAGGCGTGGGTTTGGGTCGAAATCGCGTTCTAGAGGAATTTTGGAGCAGGTGGCAGGAATCAGACCCCCGCGCCAAGAGCTGGGAAGCTCGTGTGATACCATTCACCATACCCGCAGGAAATGTGCCGTGTCGATACGCGAAGGCGGAGGTTTTCGTCAACCGCGATTAAGCCCGCCGCCTGCGCCGCCGCCCCTCATCCGCTGCCCCCACCACCAGAGCGCCGAAATTCACATCGGGCAATGACCACCGTGGCCAGATTGGGCATGGGGGCGGTTTTATGCGAAGTTCGCGTTTGCGGCAACAAAATGCTCCTGAAAGCGTGGCTCAGTGGCGGTTTCCACTTTGGATCGCGCGCACGCCCCCTCGATCCGCTTGCAGGCGGCGCGGTTGCACAGTGCGATGCGCGCGCCATGGCCCGCCGCATTGCCCGCGCTATGACGTTTCTCAAGCGGGGCATCGGGGATCATGCCTAAAATCATCGCGTGTTTGGGGCTGATATGCGCCCCAAGGCACCCGCCTCAAACCACGCGGTCGACCGTATCCGTTCAAGAATGAGAAACACAGCGCCCGCATAAAGCGCGGATTTGGCCAATTGGATGGCGCGAATATCGCCTTGTGTCACGGTGATGCGTGGCCCGCCGGTGGCGGTGCCGTCAAAGATCAGATATTCATGGGTGCGTCCCGTGGGGATAGAACGCGGGGTTCCCGTCTGCGCGGCGCTGCCGATCAGACCTGACCCATCCAACAGGCCCGCGGCGCGCATTTCTGCCACCGCCTCGATGATGCCTGACCCGCAAATGCCCGTAATGCCTGTCTGCGCAGTGGCCGCGTCAAAGCCCACCTCGTCCGACCACAGATCACAGCCAATGACGCGAAAGCGTGGCTCTTTGGTGATGGGGTCGATTTCGATATGCTCAATCGCGCCGGGGGCGGCCCGCTGCCCTGACGAGATTTGCGCCCCCTCAAAGGCAGGCCCCGTGGGGGAGGAGCAGGCAAGAACCTTGGTCTTATTGCCCAACAGGATTTCGGCATTGGTGCCCACATCCACGATCAGCACCAAATCATCGGATTGTTCTGGGGCCTCAGACAGGGCCACGGCGGCAGCATCCGCGCCCACATGGCCCGCAATGCAGGGCAGCAGGTAAATCTGTGCCTGTGGGTTCAGCGCGGACAGCCCCAGATCAGGCGCGCAGAGGCGCAAGGATTCGGAGGTGGCAAGTGCAAAGGGCGCTTGCCCCAATTCCACAGGATCAATTCCCAAGAGCAGATGGTGCATCACAGGGTTGCACACAAACACAGTTTCCAAGATCAGCTTGGGGTCAACCCCCGCATCATCCGCGATTTGCCCTGCCAATGTGTTGATGGCCTCGCGCACGGCGCGGGTCATCTCGGCGGCACCGCCTTCTTGCATCATGGCATAGGAAACACGGCTCATGAGGTCTTCGCCAAATCGGATTTGTGGGTTCATGATCCCCGCAGACCCCATCACCGCCCCCGTGGTCAAATCGCACAGATGCGCCGCGATGGTGGTGGAGCCAAGATCGATGGCAAGACCGTAAATCCCGCCCTCGTGCAGGTTTGGCCAGATGTCCAAGATTTGCGCCGCACCGCCCTCATCGGGTTGAAACAGCGCGACTGAAATTTGCCATTTGCCCTTGCGCAAAATGGGTTGCAGCTTGGCCAATACGGGCAGGGCTGCGCTGACCTGCTGCACATCCCATTGCGCGGCAAGCGCGTCTTTAAGCCGCTCAAAATCGCCCGAGGGTTCGTGCATATCAGGCTCGGCCACCTCGACCATGACGATGCGTGTGGCGGGATCCATGATGATGGGCCTGGTCGAGGCTTCCTTGCGCACGACCTGACGATGCACCTGACTGGTTTCGGGCACATCAATCACAACATCGCCCAAGACCTTGGCCTGACAGCCCAAACGGCGGCCAGATATCAACCCTTTGACGCGGTCATAGCGGGCTTCGACCTCGTTCCATTCGGAAAGGGCATCTTCGCGCACGGTGACGCCATGTTTGACAAATTCGCCAAAACTGGGGGTGATCTGGCATTTCGAGCAAATCCCACGCCCGCCACAGACACTATCGAGATCGACCCCAAGTGCGCGGGCCGCCTGAAGCACGGGCGTGCCTTTGGCAAAGCGACCGCGTTTGCCAGACGGGGTGAAGATCACCAATGGGTCTGTTGTGTCTGTTTGGGGCATGGGGTGTCCTTCTTGCGTGTCTTAGCCGCGGCGGCGACCGCCTGCACGGCGATTGGCGCGCCCCCCTAGCACGGCGGCATCTGGGTCTTTGTTGAAATTGATCCAAGCGGCCCCGCCATCATCTTGATTAAGCAGCAGGTTTGCGGCGCGGATCGCCTCCATCTCCTTGCCCGGGCGTGGTTTGGTCGACCCCATACCGAACAGTTTCACAAAGCTCTCATCGTCCAGATCAGGCGGCAGGATGATCCCTGCGGCCTCGATAGCGGCTTTTTTCTCGGCAATGGCTTTGGGGCCAATGGGCAGGGCCACAGGATTCATGATCGCACTGG
>JAGYKZ010000096.1 GCA_018401385.1 Roseicyclus sp. | reverse complement strand
ACTAAATCAGGCACTTAAAATGCCCCAAAAAATTGATTTGTAATCAGAGGGTCCGCGGTTCGAGTCCGTGTGGGGGCACCATTTTAATCCATCACAATGTTGACGCGGGCCTGTGAGGCCCCATCACAGGCTGAACGGTCCATGTTTTCGGATCAAGGCGCTGCATCCGTGATAAGGGGGGCAGGGTGTAGCTGCGGCCGATCAGGGCGGCAGGGGTAGATGTGGCCGCACGCAAAGCATCGACAAGGGGGATGCCCACATTCTCGACCATCACTTGCACGGCGCGGGCAAGGTCCAGATCGGCCCCAGCAAGCGTGCCATCGGCCAAGGTCAAGGCACCGTTTTTGCGCGTGATGCGCCGCCCATCCAACTCAAATTCCTGCAATCCGCTGCCTGCGACCGCCATTGCATCGCTGACAAGATAGATGCCGCATGGCCCCGTTTTGGCGCGCCAGGCGGCCTGCATCACCTGCGGATGCACATGGATGCCATCGGCGATCAATCCCGCGCTGACCGTGCCTGTTGCCAAGGCCGCCCCGACCAATCCGGGGGCGCGGCTGCCCAATTGGCTCATGGCGTTGAACAAATGGGTGACGCTGCGCGCGCCCGCCGCAAAATAGCGCAGGCAGGTGTCATAATCCGCATCCGTATGACCCAGCGCGACCAGAACACCCGCGCGGGTCAGCGCAGCAACCTGTGCCTCGGTCGCGCTTTCGGGGGCGAGTGTCACCATCAAGCAGGGCAGGGCGCGGGCCGCATCAATGTAAATCGCCAAATCGTCATCCCGCATCGGGCGAATATGCGCGCCATCATGCGCCCCCTTGCGCGTCAGGGACAGATGCGGCCCTTCAAGATGCAGGCCCGCAACGCCCGGCACAGCAGCATCAACAGCGGTGATGCTGGCCTCAATCGCGGCCATTGTGATCTCGGGCCGGTCCGAGATCAGGGTCGGCAAAAACATGGTGGTGCCGAGGCGATGATGGGCCGCGGCCATGCGGCGCAATGTGCCAAGGTCGGGCGCGGCATTAAACATCAGACCGTCACCGCCATTCACCTGTAAATCCACGAAGCCCGCAAAGAGGATATCACCGCCAAGGTCGATTTCCATTGCGCCGCTTGGGCGCGCGCCCTGCATTAAAACCCGATTGACCTGCTCCCCTTCAAAAACCACGCTCTGTTCCGCCGATAGGCTTGTGCCATCAAACAGGCGGGCATTGTGGAAAATGGTTTGTGTCATGTGCCGTCCCCCAGATCCATCTCTTGGGCAAGGGCCAATGCGCCGATGATTGGTTCGGCATCGGATGCGATCACGCAGCCCTGCATCGCCTCTGGAAGATAGGGCGTGTAATGTGGCCCGATCCCGCCTGTCAGGCAGATATCGAGGCCCGCGCGCCAGCCCAGATGCGTAAGCGCGCGCGCAATTTCCTGCGCCCCATGCGCCATGAGCGCGCGCGCCAGCGCATCGCCTGCGCGGGCCGCTTCGGTCACCATCGGGGCGACTGCGCCAAAATCAGGCGGACGGGCATGGGTGGCAAATTCCACCACCCCCGCCGCATCGCCAAAGCCAGCGTGATCACGCTTTGCGCAAGCGCGCTTGAGGGGTGCCGCCCGTCTTCGGTCTCAAGCGTGGCCCGCAGCGCCGCGCCCCAACCACTGGGCGGAGGCCTCATCCCCCAAAACGAAGCCCCACCCGCCCACAAAGCGGTGCACCCCCGCGATCTGCCGCCCAAAGAAGGAGCCTGTGCCACAATGGGCAATCATCCCATCGCCCGCGCCAAGGGATGCGCGCAAGGCCGCCGCGCGATCATCGGCAATCCTGCACTGTGCAAAAGGCAGCGCCTTGCGCAACCGTGCAACCATGGCGTCACCCGTGACCCCCGCAAGCCCGACAAAACAGCGATGCGCGTATAAGGTCTCCACCGCGATTCCCGCCTTGGCCGCAAGCGCCGTAAGCAGGGCATTGATCTCGCGCAGTGCAGCCTCAAAATCGGTGCTCACATTGGCCGCGCCGCCCTCGACCATAATATGCCTCTCGACCACGCCAAAGGCGATCCGACAGCGCGTGCCGCCGCCATCAATGGCCAGAACCGCGTTATGCTGTGACCGTTTCATACGGATAGCGATAAGATACCAAAGGGCCGTTGAAAAGCCCAAGCGCAGCATCCATGCGCCGTATCACTATTGTGCAGCGCGGCTAAATAGCAAAAAAGGCGGGGTCCATGTGGCCCCGCCCGTCTTGATCCGTCTTGCAGGGTTTATCCGAGCAAGGTGATCTCGCCCGTGGCGACATTGTGCATCGCGCCCACAACGACCAATTCACCGCCCGCGACCATATCGGCCAAAACCGCGCTTTCTGCGGTGATGGCGGCCACGGTCAGGGCAACATTGGCATCGGCCACGCGCTGCACCAAATCACTGTCTTTTGAGCTGCGATCCGCAATTGGGCCAACCGCCTGAACCGCAGGTTCGATCTTAGCCAGCATATCGGTCAGATTGCCCAACTCGACCTGATCAATCGCGCCTTTGACCGCGCCGCAGGCGCTGTGCCCGAGCACCACAATCGCCTTGGCACCCGCCACCCGACAGGCGAACTCAAGGCTGCCGAGGATATCCGAATTGACAAAGTTGCCCGCGATACGCGCGCTGAAAATATCGCCGATATGCTGATCAAAGACCATCTCAGGCGGCACGCGGCTGTCAATGCAGCCCACAACGGCGGCAATGGGATATTGACCTTCGGCCGTTTGCAGAACCTGTGCGTTCAGGTCACAATTGACCATATTGCCGGATACAAAGCGCTGGTTGCCTGCCATCAGCTCCTCGACCACGCCTTGCGGGGTGAGGGCGGCTTGGCGCGCCTGTGTTGGCATCGTGCAGGTGTTGGCCCGTGCCGTCTGTGCTGTAAATGCCACGGCTGTTGTTGCCGCCGTGCCGTAGAAAAACTGTCGTCTTGAAATACCCATAAGTGATCCCCCAGGTGTCAGTTCATCATGTGATCCGCGGATATGTGGCAAACATCTACACGAAAAACGCCCCCAGCCACGCTGCGCGCGTCACACCCCTTACGTCCCGCAGGTTCAGGCTTCCCAATATTCAAAAATTAATCAAGAAATTTATGTATATTCTTGGAAATATTCACAAATTTGTCACCTCTGGGTCTGTGGCGCACGCCTTTGCCCACTGGGCGCATGATCGCCCCACATTTCAGATCACCAAGCCCGCTGCAATCGCCCACATGATCGCGCCGATGGCCCCTTCGAGGATGCGCCAAGAGCGTGGCGATTGGAACCATGGCCGCACCAAGCGCGCCCCAAAGCCTAGACTGAAGAAAAAGCCGAATGAAGCAAGGATTGCACCTGCCGCAAAGAGGGGTTTTTCCCCAACAAATTGCGCAGAAACAGCCCCCAGAAGAACCATCGTGTCCAGATAGACATGCGGGTTGAGCCATGTGATCGCCAGACAAGCCAGAAGTGTTGGCCAAAGATGTGCCGGGGCAGGGGCCGTGCCGAGGTCTAACATATCCGCCGCGCAGCGCCTCGAAATCGCATCGCGCCATAGGCAAAATGGAAACACCGCCCCGCCATAGCGCAGCAGCGGGGCGATCCAAGGTGCCGCGGCGGTGGCTTTTTCAAACCCTGCAACCCCGATGCTGATCAAGATCGCATCACTTGCCGCGCAAGCAAGGCAGACCCAAAAGATATGACGGCCCAACAGGCCTGTGCGCAGAACAAAGGCATTTTGCGCGCCGATGGCCAAAATCAACGAGAGGCTTGTCAGAAAGCCCGTTACAAATGCACCCAAACCCGCCCCCGTTATGTGATATGCTTTGCGCCTCTGTGCGCAAGATTGGGCTTGGGTGCAAGGGTCTGATGTGTCTAGGCCGCCTCGAAGCGATAGCCGTCACCCGCGCGGGTGACTTTGCCGATGCCGCCATTGGGCAGATGGTAGCCGATGATGGTGATGTCATCGCTTGCGCATTGATCCATCAGCCGCGCGCGGGTGCTGGCCCCAAGCGCCTCATCTTGATCCGACCCTGTGATCCAATCAGGCCGCGCAAAGCCGACATGGTCATTGGTCACCACATCGCCAATGATCATCAGCTGATCCGCGCCATCACCAAGGGCAAAGCACAAATGTCCGGGCGTGTGGCCGGGCGTCCATTGCGCGCGCAGCCCCGAGATGACCTCCGCCCCATCCGCGATTCGCGTCACCTGATCGCCCAATGTCTCCAGCCGCCGCGCGGCCCCTGCCGCAAAGGAGGCGCGCGCCTCGCCAATGCTGTTGATTGTGGCGGGGTCCATCCAATAGTCATATTCAATATCGCCCATGATATGCTCGGCATTGAAGAAGGTGGCCTCGTCAAAATCATCCAAAACGCCCCAAAGATGATCTGGGTGGCCATGGGTGAACAGCACATGGGTGATGTCGTCAGGGGCGATGCCTGCGGCATCCAGCGCGTCCAGCAATTGCCCCGCGCTGTCCTGAAAGGCAAAGCCCGCGCCCGTGTCAATCAGGATTGTGGCATCGCCTTTGCGCAGCAGCGTGACATTGCACGGCGGGGTCAGGGGGGCGCTGCGCTCAACGCCCGCTTCGGCCAAAATCGGCGCAAGCGCGGCCTGATCCATCGGGCCAAAGATGAAATCAGCAGGCAGGGTGAGGGTGCCATCTGATAGGGTCATCACCTCGAAATCGCCTATTTGCACTGTGGTTTGCGCCCAAGCTCTGCGGGGCAACGCAAGACCTGAGACCGCAGCCGCAGCGGTTGATAAAATCAAATTACGTCTGGTGATCTGCATGGATATATCCTCCCAATATCGGGTGGACGATAGCGGCTGAAAACATATTCGCAAAGTGTAATGTTTACGGATTGGCCTCGAAGCCCAAGATCAACTGGCGCAGACCGACCCAAGCCCCCAGCCAGATTGCGCCTGCCACCAAGGGCGCTGTCAGCGAGAGTGTGGAGAGCGCAGACAGACCTTGGCCGATGCTGCACCCCGCGGCCAAAACCGCACCAAATCCCATCAGCACGGCACC
>JAGYKZ010000095.1 GCA_018401385.1 Roseicyclus sp. | reverse complement strand
CCACGCGGCGCAAATTGGCGGATGTGTTATTTCAACGCGGCTTGATTGAATTCGATGCTTTGGCCCATGCCTTGGCGCTTGAGAAAATCAGCGACCTCACCTTGGGCGAGATCTTGATCCTGCGTGGTTTGATAGATGAAGCCACGTTGCACCGAATTGAAGCGGAGCTGACAGGGGCGGCGGTGGTGAATTTGGGTGAGATGGCAAAGCCCGACCCTTCGGCTTTGGAGACGCTAGACGGGCGTGATGCTTTGCGTCTGGGGGCCTTGCCCCACTCGTGGCAAGGCGGCACGCTGATGATCGCCATCTCGCGCCTGTCCCAAGTGCCCCGTGTGCGACACGCCCTTGCGGGACGCGCCGCGCGCCCGGTGTTCCTTTTGGCCCCCGAAGCGCAGATCGAGGCGCGCCTGATCCAAAGCTATGGCGCAAGCCTTGCGCATCGGGCGGCGGGCATGGCACCTGCCAATGTCTCCTGCCGAAATCTGCAATCCCGCAAATTGATTTGGGTTGTGGGCGGTTTAGCGGTGTTGTTCCTATCTTTTTTGCTGATCCGCCCAGATATCATGATGATGGCGGTTTTTACACTCGCTGTTGGGGTTTTTCTGCTCAACACAAGCCTACGCTTGGCGGTGTTGATTGCCTCGATGATTGAGGGGCGGGCCACGCGGCTGGATGGAGCTGCCACAGCCCTCTCTGGCGCAGCGGATCATCCCATCCCCCTGTTGCATCGCCCCGTTGTCTCGATCCTTGTGCCGCTGTTTGAAGAGGCGGAAATTGCAAACTCCCTGCTTAAGCGGCTTGATCTGCTCGATTACCCCCGCGAATGCTTGGAGATCCTTCTGATCGTGGAGGAGGTGGACCAAGTCACCCGCACTGCCTTGGCACGCACAGATTTGCCACGCCATATGCGCGTGGTGGTCGTGCCTGACTGCAAACCCCGCACCAAGCCACGCGCACTGAACTATGCGCTAAATTTTGCGCGCGGCAGCATCATCGGCATCTATGACGCCGAAGATCACCCCGAAGCGGATCAAATCTGGCGGGTTGTGCGCCGCTTTGCCACCGCGCCCGAGGATATCGCCTGTCTGCAAGGACGGCTTGATTATTACAACGCCACCCATAACTGGCTTGCGCGCTGTTTCACCATTGAATACGCAACGTGGTTTCGGGTGATGCTGCGCGGGGTGCAGGCGCTGCGTCTGTTTGTGCCTTTGGGGGGCACAACGGTGTTTCTGCGCCGCAATGCGCTGGAGCGGGTCGGGGGATGGGACGCACATAATGTGACCGAAGACGCCGATTTGGGCCTGCGCCTTGTGCGCTATGGGCTGCGCACAGAATTGCTGGACACCACCACCTATGAGGAAGCCAATTGCGCGCTCTGGCCATGGCTGCGGCAACGCGCGCGTTGGCTTAAGGGCTATGCGGTTACCTATGCCACCGCCATGCGCGCGCCCTGGCGGTTGCTGTGCGAATTGGGGCCATGGCGTTTTCTGGGGCTACAGGTGCAGCTTCTTTGCACGATATTGGGATTCCTGCTTGCACCGCTTCTATGGAGTTTTCTGGTCATTCCCTTCGGGATCGATCATCCGTTGGAGCAATTGATCAACCGCGATCTGGGGCTGATTGCGGGGCTTGGTTTTCTCTTGGTGATGCTGCTGCATTGGGCCACGATGATCATTGCCTGCGAGGCGGCACATCTGCGTCCCCATCGCCGCTATATCCCACTGATGGAGATTTATTTGCCCTTTGCCACAATCGCCGCTTGGATGGCTGTGGCTGATTTGATCGCGCGGCCCTTTTACTGGGCCAAGACCAAGCATGGCCATTTTGGCGGTGCAATCGCACCCCCCGCGCCTAGCTGACCGCGCCTGCCTCTTCCTTGAGGCGCACCTCAAAGGCGATGGACAGGTGACGGCGCAGTGCATCTGCGGCGGCATCCCCATCGCGCGCGGCAATGGCGTTGACGATATCATCATGTTCGGCCAAGGCCTTTTCACCACGCCCTTTCGCGGCCAAGGATGTGGTCGCCATCAACGCCATGGAGCGATGCACCAAATCAAGCTGCTGGACCAAATAGCGGTTGTGACTGGCGAGATGGATTTGCTTGTGAAAGCGGCGATTTGCGCGGCTCAGGGCCTGTGGATCATCCAGAAGGTTGCGATCGGCCTCGGCCATTTCGCGCAACACCCGCACCTCCTCGGCTGCGGCGTGCTGTGCGGCCAGCCGCGCGGCCAGGGCCTCAAGCTCGGTGCGCACGGCGTATAGCTCGGCCATTTGCGCATGATCCAGCGAGGCCACGATCAGGCTGCGCCCATCACGGGTGAGCAGGCTTTGGGTCTCCAACCGCTGCAAAGCCTCGCGCACGGGCGTGCGGCTTACACCAAACCGATCGGCCAATTCCGATTCCACCAAACGCGATCCAGGCCGATAGATGCCGCCATCGATGGCGTCCAAAATCATATCATAGGCGTCTTTGTGCTGTGGCTTGCTGTGCATTGCGCGTGATCTTTCAAATTCTTAACGCGGCCAAAGCTATTGAGCCGCGTCCCCCTTGGCAAGCAAAAGCGCCTGTGACACAGCTTACCTGCATGAAACACGATGATTTCCGCCATATCGATACATGGGTCTTCGACCTAGATCAGACGCTTTACCCCGCATCCATGGCGCTGTTTGATCAGATCCACACCCGTATGTCCGACTTCGTGGCCTCGTGTTTTGAACGTGGAACTACGAAGCCGACCGCATCCGCCATGAATACTGGCACGCGCATGGCACCACCTTTGGGGTTGATGGCCCGTCATGATATCCCACCTACCCCCTATCTGGACGAGGTGCATGAAATCGATTTCAGCATCCTCAAACCTCGATCCCACTTTGGCCGCGCGCCTTGCGCGGCTTTCGGGGCGGCGCATCGTCTACACCAAAATGGCACGGCGGATTATGCGCGCAATGTTTTGGCGCATCGTGGCCTGTCAGATCTTTTTGACGCGATCTATGGCGTGGAAGATGCCACTTCCGCCCAAAGCTGCAGCAAGACGCGCCTTTGCCATGGTTTTCAAAAGGACGCAATCTGACCCCAAACCGCGCCGCAATGTTCGAGGATGACCCACGCAATCTGGCCGTTCCGCATCAGATGGGACTGCGTACGGTGCTGGTGGATGAGGCGGGCGCGCATGATCCGCGCACGCCCCATATTCACCACCAGACCCATGATCTGTCATGGTTCTTGGGGCATATCCTGGGGGATGGTGCGGCGTAAATCCTGCCCGCTATGCGACATCGGCAACTGGCATGGGGCGACCATCGGCCTGCCACGCATGGGCCGCGCGTCCAAACGCCTCATACAGGGGACGCGACACCGGATCATCCACCGCGCGATATTCAGGATGCCATTGTACCGAAAGGGTAAATCCGCGCGCGCCTTGGATATAAATCGCCTCTGGCGTGTCATCGGGTGCCCAGCCATCAACCATCACATCGCGGCCCAATGTCTTGATCCCCTGACCATGCAGGCTGTTGGTGGTGACCTCCGCGCTGCCATAGAGGCGATGGAACGGGCCACCTTCGGCAAAACGGACGCTGTGGCGCGGGGCGAATTTCTCCTCCAATGTGCCATCGGGGGGCATTCTGTGATTCATGCGTCCTGGCAGATCCCGGATTTCAGGGTGCAAGCTGCCCCCCATCGCCACATTCACCTCTTGGAACCCGCGACACACCCCCAGAATGGGGATGCCGCGCTCGACACAAGCGCGGATGAGGGGCAATGTAATCGCATCGCGGTTGCGATCGAAGGCGCCATGCGCCTCGGTCGCCTCCTCGCCGTATTCTTCGGGATGCACATTGGGCCGCCCGCCTGTGAACAAGAACCCGTCACAAATTTCCAGAAGATCATCGTATTTGACGAAATCAGGATTGGCGGGAATGGCCAAAGGGGTGCATTTAGCAACTTCTGAAATGGCGCAACAATCCATCGCCCCCACGGTATGCGCGGGGTATTGATCGTTGATCAGATGAAAATTTCCAATAACACCAATGACCGGACGGGCCATATTTTCCTCTCCTTCAGGCTTTGGGGGACGCCGTTAGGAAAAACTTATGCCGCGCATCTATAGGGTGTCGTTGCGCATCCTGCAAGAATTTAGGCACGAGAAGGCGCATATATTTACGCTTAATTTTCGTGACCTTAAACACCAAACTACCCTTGTATCTGCTGTTTATGGTTCGGCATCAAGCCCTGCCGCGGCGATGCCCGCCACAGCGGCTGCGCTGTCATTGTCGGAGGTGTCGCCTGTGACCCCAACCGCACCGATCACGGCGCCATCACGCTTGACCAACACCCCGCCTGGCACAGGCACAACGCGGCCCCCAAAGGCCCCGTTCACGGCATTGACGAAATAGGCCTGCGCCTCCGCCCGCGCCATTTGCGCCATACCCCCCATGCCCAACATCACCGCGCCATAGGCTTTGGCGCGCGCGATCTCGAAGCGCCCCGGGCTTGCGCCATCCTCGCGCTCAAAGGCTTGGATATTGCCGCCCGCATCGAGCACGACAACCGACAGGGGCTTTAGGCCCATGTCACGGCCCTTGGCGCGGGTTTCGGAAATGATCGTGCGTGCTTGATCGAGTGTGATCATCGTGATGGTCCCTCTGCTGCGGTTTGATGCGCTATCCCGTGCCCCAAGGAGATAGCACAATCACAGAAAGAGGAAATGGTCCGCGTTCAGTTCTGCCTCGGCTTGGCCCTGTAAAACCACCGATCCGACACCATAATTGATGATCAGATCGCTGTCCTCGCGCGAGAGGCTCAACGCCTCCATCAATTCAAGCCCGTCAACCCGAAAGGCCAGACGATCCTCGGCGCTGTTGAAATCCTCGATGGTCTCGCGCCAAGCGGCACCTTCAGTATCGAAGAAGAAAATGTCGTGACCAGCGCCCCCGACAAATCGGTCAAACCCCGGACCGCCTGAGAGAAAATCATCCCCTGCGCCACCCACGAGGTAATCGCTGCCTGCACCCCCAAAGAGCAGATCATTGCCCTCCCCGCCCCAGAGCGCGTC
>JAGYKZ010000094.1 GCA_018401385.1 Roseicyclus sp. | reverse complement strand
AAATGACGCGCAATCTCCTCGCGCAACTCGTGCGGGCTAAGGGCGCTTGTGTCGATCAAACTGGTTGCTCGGGCGCGCACAGGGCTGAGAAGTTCTTTCTCGCGGCGAATGCCCGTCAGCGTATCCTCCGCAGGGGCCATCGGATGACGGCGGCGTGTTTCCGAAAAGCGGCGCACCAAAACATCATCGGCGCAATCCATATACACCAATTCGGACAAAACCCGTTCGTGATTGGCCAATCCATCCACCGCAGCAATAAGCGCCTGCGCGGAAAAATCGCGGTTTCGCGGGTCAGTCCCAAGCGCCAAGGGTCGCGTCAATGGCGGCCCCTCAAGCAAACGGGGCAGAAGTGACAGGGGCAAATTGTCGATCGCCTCAAACCCAAGATCTTCCAATGTGTGAATGGCGCTGCTGCGCCCTGCCCCCGAGGGGCCTGTGACGAACACGATGCGCTGCGCCTCATCGTCAAGACCCAATGCCGCATCTGTTTGCGCAGCGCCAGATTTAGAGCTGTATTTATCTTCACGATCCATCAGTTGGACACTCGGGTTAATGGGAGCAGAGATTACGCATTTCAGTGGATAGAGTAGCGCAAATCTGACGCGATCCAAGCCATTATGCCTCAGGGGCGAAGCCATGTCGCAGGACGTGAATAATCACGCTGGCGCGGCCCTGCGCGCAATCAATCGCCACAAAAGGGACACGCACCTCATCCCAGCGTGCATAACGGCGGGGGGGTAGGCGTTCTGGTGGCGCGGCCCCCAGCGAAATCACAAGCCCAAGAGGTGCATGATCCACCATCGGGCCAGCGCGCAACAGTCCGATCCCACGCGCCTCGATCAAAGGCAGACGCTGAGGCGGGGCAAGAACGCGCAGCCCTGCATCTGATTTTTGCAAGAGGATGGCATCATCACAGATCAACTTTGCGCCGAAGGCCATCACATCGAAAGCGAGGCGTGATTTGCCCGAACCTGACGGGCCAAGGATGATGGCCGCGGTCCCGTCCACAGCCACAGCAGTGGCATGACCCCACAACCCTTGGTCAAACACACTGCCCCATCGGCTGAGGTCAAAATCATCGGGAGGTGGGATCGAAGGCATGAACTACGCCCTATACGGGCAGACCCACGATCAGGCGCGCACCAAGCGGCTCGGAGGTCACATCCGCTTCGGTGGGTCGAATATTTTCCGCCCAAATCACACCGCCATGCGCCTCGACAATCTGTTTGGAAATGGCAAGACCCAAGCCAGAATGATTGCCAAATTGTGCTTTTGGCCGCTCTGAGTAAAATCGCGTAAACACTTTGGCCAATGCATCCTCGGGAATGCCTGGCCCAGTATCCTCTACCACCACCAATATTCGATCCTCTCTCTTACGCGCCCAGATGCGCACCGCATCACCAGCTTCGCAGAAAGACAGGGCATTCGACAAGAGGTTGACGAAAACCTGCGCCAAGCGTGCCTCAAGTCCGTTTATGATGATCGGTGTATCGGGCAGATCACTGATGAAGCTCACCTGTTTCGCGCGGGCCTCTCCCTCGTGATAGTCACAAATATTGCGCAAGGTGCGCAGAAGGTCGAATTCTTCCTCTTCTTCCTTCACCAAATCGGCGTCTAGTCGAGACGCATTCGATATATCCGACACAAGCCGATCCAATCTTTGCACGTCATGGGTGATCACCTCGTAAAGCCTGTTGCGCTGCTCGTCAGTGCTGGCACGCTGCAACGTGCTGACCGCAGAGCGCAAACTGGCCAATGGGTTCTTGATTTCATGGCTCACATCAGCGGCGAATTGCTCGTTGGAGTCGATGCGGTCATAGAGCGCGCCGACCATTCCGCGCAAAGCCGCAGACAGACGACCGATTTCATCAGGCCGCCCCGTCAAATCTGGAATACGCACGCGCTGAGGGCTCATTTTGCGCGCATTCTTGTCACGGCCAAGTTCGGCTGCATCGGCCAGATCAGACAGCGGATTGGCGATGGTTGACGCCAAAACCAAGGACAAGACGACTGAAATAATCAGGGCCACCACGAAAAACTGGAGCAGCTGCTCACGCTCGGCGCGCACAAGCGCATCAACCTCCCCCGCTGCGGTGCTGACGGCGACAAATGCGACAATGCCGCTTGCCCCATCCACAGGCGTAACGGCCAGATAAATCGCACCTTCAGGTGACTGCCCGCGCGACAAAACGGTGGCGCCCCGCATCGCATCAGGGATCATTGTCTGCGCTTGCGCCGCCACATCAAGCGGGGCCAGTTGCGCATCATCGCGCGTAATCAAATTGGCGGTATAGTCCCAAAGCTGGTTCAGCGCATTGGTAATCCACATCTCCCGTTCGGGGCGTTCAACCAAGCCCTGAACGGGGCGCGCGGGATTGGTCATCACCCGCGTGCTGGAACTTAACATTGTGCCATCAGGCGCCAGAAGGTGCACAGACAACCCCTGCGCCAGACCAATGCGCGCCAAAGCCTGATCCGCCCGTGAAGGATCAATTGATCCGCCGAAACTGGCCACCCGTTCTTCCAAAGCATCCGCTATAAGCTGCGCATTAAAGGCCAAGGCCCGCTCGCGTTGCAAAACCAGACTGTCGCGGAAAGGGTTGAGATACAGCATCCCTGCCACCAGCACGACAATGCCCAGCAGATTGAACAAGATGATTTTACGCGCCAACGGAGAGCGGTTCAGTGCAAAAACACTCCGTCTGTCACGCGCGGCGCGCAATTCTTGATCGACAAGGATTTCTGGCTTTTCCCAATCCTCGCCCAATAAAATCCCAGGACGCAGAGCATCACGCCCCGACTGGCCAGAACTTGGAAACTCGGGCGCGATTGTCATCTACTCCTCGTTATAGCGATAGCCGATACCGTATAGTGTTTCGATTGCTGAGAAATTATCATCGGCTTCGCGCATCTTTTTGCGCAACCGCTTGATGTGGCTGTCAATCGTGCGATCATCCACATAGACTTGATCATCATAGGCCACATCCATCAATTGATCGCGGTTCTTCACAAACCCCGGACGCTGCGCGAGGGCCTGAAGAAGCAGGAATTCCGTCACCGTAAGGGACACATCACGGCCCTTCCATTTCACCGCATGGCGCAACGGATCCATGGTCAATTCCCCGCGCACCAGGATTTGGCTCTCTTCGGGCGCGCCTGTCGCATCGGAGGCAATCGCCTCCTGTCGGCGCAGAATGGACCGTATGCGCTCCACCAAAAGGCGCTGCGAAAACGGTTTTTTCACATAATCATCTGCGCCCATGCGCAGGCCCATCAATTCATCGATTTCATCATCTTTGGATGTGAGAAAGATCACGGGAATGTTGGATTTCTGGCGCAGACGCTGCAGCAGATCCATGCCATCCATGCGGGGCATCTTGATATCCAAGACCGCCAATTCGGGCATCCGCCTGTTGAACCCATCCAAGGCCGATTGGCCATCATTGTAGGTCTCAACTTCAAACCCTTCGGCCTCCAAGGTGATGGAGACGGAAGTTAAAATGTTACGATCATCATCGACCAGAGCGATCCGCGACATTGTCTTGGCTCCTTATGACTGCTCAATTTATATTTATTTTTTGTATATAATACTTTTTCTTGGTCAGAGAATCAATCGAAATTTTGCGAATCGCGGTATTTCCACGGCGAAAATGTGGCATTCTGATGTGAATGAACCGTTAGCGCCGAAAGAAAGCAGGCCCATCTGGCAAATTTCGGCCAATCGAGAAAATGGTTGCGCTAACTGTGCGCTTGCGTCCTGTTCAGTAATAAAACCGTCATGTTATAGGAGGCACAGGCGAGGTTGGCCGCAGCTTTGGCCTCGCGTTGATTGTCATCATTGCCGCACAGCATCGGCACAGGAGCACAAGAGAACATGAGCACAGGACGCGTGAACCCCGCCCAGCGGCTGGAGCATCAAGGCATTTCGGATCTTGGCCAGGTTCACTATAACCTGCTGGAGCCTGCGCTTATTCAAGCTGCGCTGACCCGCAACGAAGGTCGGCTTGGCACGGGCGGCACACTTCTGGTTAGCACAGGCAAATACACGGGCCGCTCCCCCAAGGATAAATTTGTGGTCGCAACCCCTGCGGTGGAGCCACATATCTGGTGGGAAAACAATGCGCGCATGGAGATGGATGCCTTCGACCGTCTTTACGCCGACATGGTCGCGCATATGAAGGATGGGGAATATTTCGTCCAAGACCTCTATGCTGGCGCAGATGCGGATCACCGCCTTGATGTGCGCGTGGTGTCAGAGCTTGCGTGGCACAACCTATTCATCCGTCACCTGCTGCGCCGCCCATCGCGCGCAGAATTGGACAGTTTCGTTCCTGAGTTCACCATCATCAACTGTCCCAGTTTCAAGGCGGACCCAGCCAAACACGGCTGTCGCACGGATACGGTAATTGCGCTCAACTTCGAGAAGAAGCTGATCTTGATCGGCGGCACCGAATACGCGGGCGAGAATAAAAAATCCGTTTTCACCCTGCTCAACTACCTGCTGCCTGAAAAAGGCGTGATGCCAATGCATTGCTCGGCCAATCACGCAACCGATAATCCCGCCGATAGTGCGGTATTCTTCGGTCTTTCAGGGACAGGCAAAACCACGCTTTCGGCTGATCCGGGCCGTGTGCTGATCGGGGATGACGAACATGGTTGGTCAGAAAACGGTATCTTCAATTTCGAGGGTGGGTGCTACGCCAAGACAATCAATTTGCGCAAAGAAGCCGAACCGGAAATTTACGCGACAACCCACACCTTTGGCACCGTGATCGAAAATATGGTGTATGATGCGGAAACGCTGGTCCTGGATTTCGATGATGCCAGCCTGACGGCGAACACCCGTTGCGCCTATCCGTTGGAACAGATTTCCAATGCTTCAGACACGGGGCTTGGCGGACATCCAAAGAACATCATTATGTTGACCTGCGATGCGTTTGGCGTTTTGCCGCCCATTGCGCGGCTGACACCTGCACAGGCGATGTATCACTTCCTGTCTGGATTTACCTCGAAAGTGGCAGGAACCGAGCGCGGTGTGACCGAACCTGAGCCGACCTTCTCGACCTGTTTTGGCGCGCCGTTTATGCCACGCCGCCCCGAAACCTACGGCAACCTCCTGCGCGAGAAGATCGCCACATATGGATCGACCTGCTGGCTTGTGAACACAGGTTGGACAGGCGGCGCCTATG
>JAGYKZ010000093.1 GCA_018401385.1 Roseicyclus sp. | reverse complement strand
GCGCCTTGCGTTACAGGTGGCGCGCTGCCCGTCTTGGGCATTTGGCACATTGCGCCACGGGATGCCACGGATGCGGCTGATGGATGGCTATGCGCCCAAAGAGATGACAGGCGGCACCCTGCCCTCAACCGCGCATATTGGCTATCTGCTGCGCGCCGCGCCTGATTGGGCCTATCTGCGCGTGTTGCGCGATGAATGGCAGGGCGCATTAATCCTCAAAGGCGTGATGGAGCCTGAGGTCGCCGCCCAAGCCCAAACCGATGGTCTGGCCGATGCGATTTGGGTCTCGAACCATGCGGGCCGACAATTTGACGCTGCGCCAGCCGCCCTTGATGCCCTGCGCGCCATTCGCCTCGCCACCACCCTGCCCCTGATTTTCGACAGCGGGATTGAGGGTGGGCTGGATATCCTGCGCGCCTTGACCCTTGGCGCGGATTTCGTGATGATGGGCCGTGCGTGGCATTATGCGCTCGGCGCGCTTGGGGCAGATGGCCCAGATCACTTGGTTGATCTTTTGCGCAAGGATATGTCCTCGAACATGGCGCAAATCGGTGCGCGCCGCTTTGCCGATTTGCCCGCGCGCCTGTTAACCGTTTAACCACGGCTTTCAACAGCCCTCGCGGGGCTTGTTAATAAATGTTAACAACGCCGCATGACCGAGGCTGATTTGATCCCCATCATCTGCACCATGCTGCTTGGCGGCACGCCTGAGCTGCGCGTGCCCTATGCGTTGGCGGACAGCGCGCATCATGTGTTTGTGGATTGCGTCACGGACACGCACGCCATTGAGATCGGTTTGGATGATCGCCGCTCCTCCCTCGACAGTTTGCAGCAGGCGCTGTTTTATGCGGCCTTGTTGGAGCGTCAGCCCATGGTTATCTTGGTCGACACGGATGGCCGCGAAGATGCAACGGAATATCAAGTCGAAACCGCAGCGCGTGCAACAGGGGTGGCTTACCGCGTGATCGATGTTGATTTTCTGATCCGCCTGCAAATGACCGCGCCCTTTCGCAGCCGCCGCATTCCACACGATCTGATGCAATAATTGCCTATGCAAAGGGCAAAACGGCAGTGCCACGGCTGATTGACTCTTGCCGCGTTGCAGTTAATGCTGCTTTGCAGCGATGATGATAGAACAGCTCATGAAAAGTTTTATGACAGGTGGCCAAAGCGGGCTGCCCTATCTTCCTTGCCCCTCCCCCCGTTTTGACAGCCCAAGGACGTGATATGCCCGAATTCAAGAAAATCCTGATCGCCAACCGCGGTGAGATCGCCATCCGCATCATGCGCGCGGCCAATGAATTGGGCAAACGCACCGTGGCGATCTATGCCGAAGAAGATAAGCTGTCGCTGCACCGCTTTAAGGCGGATGAGGCCTATAAGGTGGGCGAGGGTTTGGGGCCTGTCGCGGCTTATCTTTCGATCCCCGAGATTATCCGCGTGGCGAAAATGGCGGGGGCGGATGCCATTCATCCCGGCTACGGGCTTTTGTCCGAGAACCCCGATTTTGTCGAAGCTTGCGCAGCGGCAGGCATCACCTTTATCGGCCCCAAAGCGGACACGATGCGCGCCTTGGGTGACAAGGCCAGCGCGCGGCAGGTGGCGATTGCCGCAGGGGTGCCCGTGATCCCCGCTTCCGAGGTTTTGGGGGATGACATGGCCCGCGCACGGCAGGTCGCGCGCGAGATCGGCTATCCGTTGATGCTCAAGGCCTCATAGCGGCGGCGCGGATGCGCCCAACTTTTGCCGAGGAGGAGCTGGAGACGAAAATCCGCGAAGGCCGCCGCGAGGCGGAAGCCGCCTTTGGCAATGGCGAGGGTTATCTGGAAAAGATGATCACCCGCGCGCGCCATGTGGAGGTGCAAATCTTGGGCGACAGCCACGGGACGATCTATCACCTCTATGAGCGCGATTGTTCGGTGCAGCGGCGCAACCAAAAGGTGGTGGAGCGCGCGCCTGCCCCCTATCTGACCGAAGCGCAGCGCAGCGAAATCTGCGAGCTTGGTCGCAAGATCGCGGCCCATGTCGGCTATGAATGCGCGGGCACGGTTGAATTCCTGATGGATATGGACAGCGGGAATTTCTACTTCATCGAGGTGAACCCACGTGTGCAGGTGGAGCATACTGTGACCGAGGAGGTCACGGGCATCGACATTGTGCGTGCACAGATTTTGATTGCTGAAGGCAAGACCATGCTGGAGGCCACTGGCGTGGCCGCGCAAGACGAGATCACGCTTTCGGGCCACGCCATTCAATGCCGCATCACGACCGAAGACCCGACCAATAATTTCATTCCCGATTATGGTCGCATCACCGCCTATCGCGGGGCCACGGGGATGGGCATCCGCCTTGACGGGGGCACGGCCTATTCAGGCGCGGTGATTACACGCTACTACGACAGCCTGCTTGAGAAAGTCACCGCATGGGCCCCCACGCCCGAGGCCGCGATTGCACGCATGGACCGCGCCTTGCGGGAATTTCGCATTCGCGGGGTCTCGACCAATATCGCGTTTGTGGAAAACTTGCTGAAGCACCCGACTTTCCTTAACTACGAATACACAACGAAATTCATCGATACCACGCCCGAACTGTTCGACTTTGCGCCGCGCCGCGACCGTGCAACAAAAATTTTGCGCTACATCGCGGATATCACCGTGAACGGGCATCCCGAAACGCTTGGCCGCCCGCGTCCCGCCGCCGAGGCCAAACCGCCGCGCGCGCCGCGTGTGGGAACCGATCCCGTGGCCGATGGCACAAGGCAGCTTTTGGAGCGCGAAGGGCCAAAGGCGGTGGCGCAATGGATGAAGGATCAAACACGGCTTTTGATCACCGACACCACCATGCGCGATGGCCACCAATCGCTGCTTGCGACACGGATGCGTTCGCATGACATGATCCAAGTGGCCCCTGCCTATGCCGAGAAACTGCCGCAGCTGTTCAGCGTGGAATGTTGGGGTGGGGCGACATTCGATGTGGCCTATCGGTTCTTGCAGGAATGCCCGTGGCAGCGCCTGCGCGATATCCGCGCGAAAATGCCCAATATCATGACACAGATGCTTTTGCGCGCCTCCAACGGCGTGGGCTATACGAATTACCCTGACAATGTGGTGCAAAACTTTGTCAAACAAGCGGCCCTGTCGGGGGTGGATGTGTTCCGCGTTTTTGACAGTCTCAACTGGGTTGAGAATATGCGCGTGGCAATGGATGCGGTGCAGGAAACGGGCAAGATTTGCGAAGGCACGATTTGCTATACTGGCAATATCCTCGATCCGGATCGGGCCAAATATGATCTGAACTACTACGTCAAAATGGCCAAGGAACTGGAGGCCGCAGGCGCCCATGTTCTGGGCCTCAAGGATATGGCGGGGCTGCTCAAGCCGGCCTCGGCCACCGTGCTGATCCCTGCCTTGAAAGATGCGGTTGATCTGCCCATCCATTTTCACACCCATGACACGGCGGGGGTGGCCTGTGGCACGATTCTGGGGGCCAGTGCGGCGGGCGTGGATGCGGTCGATTGCGCGATGGATGCGCTCTCGGGCAATACCAGCCAAGCAACCCTTGGCACGATTGTGGAGTCCTTGCGCTTTACCGCACGCGACACGGGGCTGGATATCGCAGCGATCCGCGAAATCTCGGATTACTGGGAGGCCGTGCGCGGCCAGTATTTGGCATTTGAATCCGGTCTACAGGCCCCTGCGTCTGAGGTGTATTTGCACGAGATGCCGGGCGGGCAATTCACCAATCTCAAAGCACAGGCGCGCTCCATGGGCCTTGAGGAGCGCTGGCACGAGGTTGCACAGATGTATGCCGATGTGAACCAGATGTTTGGCGATATCGTCAAGGTCACCCCTTCCTCCAAGGTGGTGGGCGATATGGCGCTGATGATGGTGTCCCAAGGCCTCAGCCGTGCCGATGTAGAAGACCCGAGCAAAGATATGGCCTTCCCCGACAGCGTGATCGACATGATGCGCGGCAATTTGGGGCAACCCCCTGGCGGCTTCCCCCCTGCGATTGTGGCCAAAGTGCTGAAAGGCGAAGCCCCGAATTTCGAGCGGCCAGGCAAGCATCTGCCCCCCGTTGATCTGGAGGCAACGCGCAAGGAATTGGAAGCCACGCTGGAGGAGGCCGTGGATGATGAAGACCTCAACGGCTATCTGATGTATCCTAAGGTCTTTACCGATTACGCGATGCGCCATGCCGATTACGGCCCTGTGCGGACCTTGCCCACCAAAACCTTTTTCTACGGCATGGATATTGGCGAGCAAATCGAGGTGGAAATCGACCCTGGCGTGACATTGGTCGTGCAATTGCAGGCGGTTGGAGAAACCAATGAGGAGGGCGAGGCAAAGGTGTTCTTTGAATTGAACGGCCAGCCCCGCACGATCCGTGTGCCAAACCGCAAGGCAGCCGCGACCACCACCAAACGCGCCAAGGCCGAAGGTGGGAACCCGGCGCATATCGGCGCACCGATGCCGGGTGTTGTCGCCTCCATCGCGGTGTCAAATGGGGCCGAGGTCAAGGCAGGGGACCTGCTTTTGACCATCGAGGCGATGAAAATGGAAACAGGGCTGCACGCGGAACGCGCGGGTCGAATCAAATCTGTCCATGTCACCCCTGGCGCGCAGATTGATGCCAAAGACCTGTTGATTGAATTCGAGGTATAAAGGCCTTTGTTGCGGCGCTGTGGATAGTGCCGCAACAACACGTCAATCGTTCGTGACCCTGCAACAATCCGTCAAAAGATTAACCGGTTTCGCCATATTCCTGCCCCGCTTTGCCTCTAGACCTGCTGACAAGAAGTTGAGAGGAGATCCCAATGATCCATGGCAACAAGGCCAAAACATTCCTGACCGACGAAACAGGTGCTGTCACCGTTGACTATGTTGTTTTGTCGGGCGCAGTGGCGGGAATGGGCATAACAGCGGCGTCCACGCTTTCAGGCGGTGTGGATCAATTGGCGCGCAACATTGCTGCAGAATTAACTGGTGTGGCCTCCGCGGCGATCACAGTTTTGAGTTCAAATGATTTCACAGGCGGGAATCGCGGCAATTGGACGGGCGGCACCGTGATGAATTTCCGCAACTTCGGCGAATTGCTGGCGCTGGGGCCTGGTGAAACCGCGACAATCGACCTTGGCTTTCCTGAAGGTGCCGAAGCAGGTGTCATCACCTTTGACGCGATTGCAGGCGACAGTCTCGATTGGGAATCGGCCTTTTTCTACGTTGATGGGCAATTGGTGGCGGATTTGACCGCAGGCGCGATCATTGA
>JAGYKZ010000092.1 GCA_018401385.1 Roseicyclus sp. | reverse complement strand
ATCCTCTACGCCTTTGACCTTGGCGGAAACCGCAAGTGTCTTTGGCGAGATGCTGACCTTCCGCAGAATGTTATCCGAGGCAAAGGATCAAGCTGCGCGCAAGGTGATGTTGGCGGGCAAGGTTGAGGATATGATCAACACGGTCGTGCGACAGATCGCGTTTTATGATTTTGAATGCAAACTCCATGCGGCACGGCGCGAGGGGGAATTGACCCCTGACGATATCAACGCGCTTTGGATGAGCGTTCAAGCCGAAAGCCTTGGCCCTGTGTTTGACTTCATGGAAGGCTATGAAACCTTCTGGGCCTATATCCCGCATTTCGTGCATTCGCCCTTCTACGTGTATGCCTACGCCTTTGGCGATGGCTTGGTGAACGCGCTTTATGCGGCCTATGAGGAAGGCCAAGACGGGTTCGAGGAGAAATATTTTGATATGCTCAAGGCGGGCGGGTCAAAGCATCACAAGGAATTGCTGGCCCCCTTTGGGCTTGATGCCTCTGATCCTGCGTTTTGGGACAAGGGCCTGTCGATGATCGAAAGCATGATTGATGAGCTGGAGGCGATGGAATAATCCCGCCCATTGATAGCCAAAGAAAAAGGGGCCGCGCGGATGTGCGGCCCCTTTTTTTCACCCCGCCTTGGCGCGGATCGCGTCAATGGTTTCTTGGGTTTCGACCGCATCCTCAAGCCGCCATTTGAGCGGGGCACCATCCAAGATGGCGGCGTTTAGATTTTCCACTTGCAGCACATATTGATTGACCTTTGGGAAGCGGATTTCGCGCCGCTCCATCCCAGTTTCGATGACAAGGCGGGCCTGGTCAAACACGCCCGCGTTAAAGGGGGTGGGCACGCGCAAGACACCCGCGCTGCCGTGGAAAGTGACCTCTTGGAACGGGTGCATCCGCATCGAGGTCAGCCAATGCGCGTCAAACCCACCAAAATCGGCGCGCGCCTCGGCGGTGACCTCGCAATCGCCCTCATATTCGATCTTCGCATCAAGGATGTGCCGAAGGCTCTCGCCTGTGGCAAATCGGGTGGCACCGATGGTGTAAACCCCGATATCGGGCAGAGAGCCGCCGCCCATCGTGACCTTGTTGCGGATGTTTTGCGCATCAGCGGCATTGTTATAGGTGAATGCCGCGCGTACGCGCTGCACCTTGCCCAATTGCCCTGATGTGATGATCTCGCGCGCCATGTGCCATTGTGGGTGATGCACGATCATAAAAGCTTCGCTTGCCACAAGGCCTGATTTATTGCGCGCCTCGATCAGGGGCGTGATCTCATCTGCCTGCATTGCGGTTGGTTTCTCAACCAAAACGTGCTTTCCCGCCTGCAACGCCTTGATCCCCCATTCCACGTGCATCGTATGGGGCAGGGGAATATAGACCGCGTCAATCAATGGATCGGCCAGCAACGCCTCGTAGCTGTCATGCAGATTCAGATCAGGTGCGATGTGCGCGAAAGGGGCGGCTTTTGCGACATCGCGTGTGGCGATCCCTGCCAAACGACCGCGTCCAGCCAAATGCAATGCCGGGGCCATTTCATTCAAGGCAAAGTTTGACGCGCCCAGAATGCCCCAATTGACGTAATGTTGCATGATATCCCTCCCTGATATGGGCAAACCCTAGCGCCAAGAGGCGTGTCAAGGAAAGTGCCATGATTTGATTTAGCGCAAAGACCACCGCGATGCCGCGGTTCTAGGATCATCATGAGAATAATGGTTTTAGGAGGCGAACCCATGTCCCACACCCCCCATGAATTGGCAGCAGATTTTCCACAGGACGTTGAGAAAATTCACAAGTTGAAGATCAATGACCCGCATTTTGCCAAATTGGCGGAGGAATATCACGAAACAAATCGCGCCGTGCATCGCGCGGAAACGGGGATTGAGCCTATGGAAGAATTGGCCGAAGTCGCCCTGCGCAAAAAGCGGATGCTCTTGAAGGATAAAATTGCCTCGATCTTGGCGACCGCTTGAGACATTCACGCAACAAGGGGCGGGTGCGGTGGCACCCGCCGTTTTAGCTTTCTGCGCTGCCTTCGACCTGCGCTTGAAACCTTCAAAGAGGATCGGATTTTGGTGGCAAGCTGTCGATCAGGCGCGAGGCCAACTGGGCGATTTTGCCGCCCACTTTGGCCTCCACCGTATAGCTCAGTTCCGTGCCGCCACCCTCTGCATCCTGTAAGGCTTACCTTTGCGCCGCCCTTGGCAAAGCCCCGCAACACCGCCCTTCCTCGCCCGAAATCATGTAGCTTTCAGCGGCACCACATCGGACAGCGTGACCTCGCCCTTAAATGTTGCAGAGACTGGCCCGACCTTTTGTTTGACCGTGGCCGCGAAGCCGTCTTCGGGGTTACCTGTTAATTCCTCACATCCCGGAATGCAGGCCTTGAGCACGTCAGCGGAATTCAGCGCCGCCCAAACGGTGGCACGGTCGGCGTTCAAGATACGAGAGGCGGCTAATTCCATCGTGATCATCTCCCTTGGTTTGGATCAAACCTTATGCGCGCTGGGCAAAGCGTCAATTGGTGATGCTAGTTTTCCAAACGATAGCAGCGTCCCGCGCTCATGCGGGTCCACGTGTAATTTGCCCTCCAGCGGCGGCACGGAGCGTTGATGGCAATTTTGGCGTTCGCAAATACGGCAGGAAATCCCGATGGGCTGATAGGCCGTCATCTTCCAGCGGCATCCCATCGGCATAGATCAATTCCTTGGCGTGTTTCACTTCGCAGCCCAATGAAATTGCAAAGCGGCGCAAGGGTGCCCCCCACGCCCCGCCTGATTTCGACACATCGCGCGCCAGGATGAAGTAGCGCACCCCATCGGGCGTCTCGGCCAATTGGCGCAAGAATTGGGTCGGGGTCTCAAAGGCCTGATGCACATTCCACAACGGACAGGCCCCGCCAAAGCGCGCGAATTGGAAGCGGGTGGCGGAGTGGCGTTTGGTGATTGTGCCTGCTTGGTCTACACGCGTGAAAAAGAACGGCACACCTTTTGCGCCGGGGCGCTGGAGGGTGGCCAGACGATGGGCGACCTGTTCGATCGAGGCCCCGAATTGAATCGAGAGCCGCTCCAGATCATGGCGGGTTTCGCGTGCGGCTTCGGCAAAGCGGGTATAGGGCATGAGAACCGCACCCGCGAAGTAATTTGCCATGCCGACCTGAGCAATGGCGCGCGCCGTCTCCGATTGAAACCGTGCAAAATCAAGTGTTGCATCCAACAGCTGCGCCTGCCCCAAAAGCGCGTATTGATGCAGCAATTGAAACCGCTGGGTTTGGGGGGCTGCGCGCGGTGATAGGGTCAATACCTGCGTTTCTGGATCATAGCGGCGTAACCCTTGATCCGTGGCCCGGCGGATCGTGACGCCTTGCGCCTTGAGCATCTCCTCCGTATGGGCCACAAGATCACCCTGCGCTTTCTCAGCAAAGCGTTCGGCGGCGCGATCCACGGCGTCAATATAATTGTCGCAATAATGGAAGAAATCGCGGACCTCTTCCCAAGGGGAGGGGGCGGCGCCACTGCCATCGCGCCCCAAGGCCTCGTCAAGCGAGGCAAGCCGCTCCTGCGCCTGACGATAGGCGCGGTGCAGGGTCAAGAAGCTGCGCGCCAGTGCGGGTGCATTGGAGGCGGCAAGGCGCAGATCGGTCAGTGCGGGCTGACCCTCTGAAAAGACAGGATCGGCCAGAGCCTCGCGCATATCCGAGATCAACCGCTCCGCATCACCTGAGGTCAATTCAGTAACGTCAAAGCCAAATTCCTGCGCCAAGGCCAGAACCACCACGGTTGACAGGGGGCGGTTGTTGTTCTCCATCTGGTTCAGATAGGGGAGCGATATGCCAAGCTTGGTGGCGAAATCTTTTTGGGTCAGCTCCAGCCGTTGGCGCAATTCACGCAGTTTTGCGCCGACATAAAGCTTGCGGGTATCTTGGCTGCGCGCGGTCATGGTATTCTATCACGGCTTGGAGTTTGCAAACTTTACCTTGTCGGTTTGCAAAGCGGTGTGCAAGCGTTAAACGCGCGCACGCCATCCCAGAACGGCGAGGCCTGCCGCGCCGCCAATCGCGGCAAAGGCAAGGCTTGGATCGCTGTGCCATTGCGCGACCACCACGCCGATCAAGGCCCAAATCACCGCCCAGGGATGGTGATCACGCAGCCATGTGGTGAGTGCGGCGGCTGTTGCAAAGCGCCGCCAGTAGCCCGAGCCATCCTGCAGTTTCGCGCGGTAGAATCCCGAAACCCACCACTGTGGTGGACAGCGCAACAAACCCCGCCGCAGACAGCCAGCCCGCATAGAGGCCCAATGGCGCGCGGGCCAAACCCTGTTCTGACACAGGCGCGCGCTGGCACGCCAGCGTTGCGGTGACAAGCATGACAAAAATCAGGATCGTGGCCCAAACAGGGCTGCGCAAGGCGACCTCAATCCAAATGGCCCCAATCCCCGCGCTGATCATCAGTGGCCACCGCAGAGCGTCCCATGCGGGGCTGTCGCTCCGTTTCCACAGACCATAGCCCGCGCTTGCAATCAGCCACAGGTAAATCACCCCCCAAATGGCAAAGGCGTAGCCTTCGGGTTGCAGCGGCGGTTGGCGGACATCCACTGGCAGGGTTGCAGGATCAAACCCCGTGAAGGGCGCGGTCAGAAGCGGCGCGACCGCAAAGGCCAGCACCAAGATCAGCGTCAGGATCGCGCGCAGTTTGGGCCGGTTGAGCATCGGATCAGGCCAGATTGCCATTGGTCAGCAGCCGCGTTTTTCCACCCAAATATGGGTGCAATGCATCAGGTAGCATGACGGAGCCGTCCGCCCCCTGCCCGTTTTCGAGCACCGCGATCAAGCAACGTCCGACCGCAAGGCCAGACCCGTTGAGGGTATGAACAAATTCAGGTTTGCCGCCGCCTGACGGGCGGAAGCGCGCATTCATGCGGCGTGCTTGAAAATCCCCGCAGCTTGAGACCGATGAAATCTCGCGATAGCAGTTTTGCCCTGGCAACCATGCCTCGATGTCAAAGGTGCGCACCGCGCCAAAGCCCATATCGCCCGTGCAAAGCGTGACGGTGCGGTAGGGAATGTTGAGTGCCTCCAGAATACCTTCGGCACAGCGCAACATCCGTTTTTGTTCATCATCCGAGTGATCGGGATGGGTGATGGATACCATTTCCACTTTCTCAAACTGGTGCTGGCGCAGCATCCCCGCCGTGTCGCGGCCCGCGCTGCCTGCCTCAGAGCGGAAGCACAGCGAATGCGCTGTATAGCGCATTGGCAAGGCGGCCTCC
>JAGYKZ010000091.1 GCA_018401385.1 Roseicyclus sp. | reverse complement strand
CCAGACAACCCGCGCAGCCGCAATTGGCGTGGCAAGTCACGGACCAAGGCCAAATTGGCCTTCAGCCCCGCCGCAAGCGACAGATCACCACCCGTATTCACATCCACCGCCACAAGGGCAGAGGTGGGTTCAAACATGGCCCATGCCCCACCGCCCAATTCAGCGCGCGGAGAGAGGATCGCATCAACTGCCTCCTCCACGCCCAGATCCGCAAATGCGCCTTGGCGCTCAATCACCTCATCGGGCATCGGGCTTGTCCAATCGCGCCACGCGATTTCATGAGCCGAAGGGGCCGCAACCAGCAATTCAGGGCTGCCCGTATGATCCGCCATCACAGCCTCTGCCAAGGCGCGCATGACGCTGACATCGTCAAGAATATCCTCATCAGCCACATCCGCACTGGCCGAGCGAACAATCACGCCAAAATCTGCCGGCGCGCCCTCCATCGCCTCATGCGCCAGTTCCAAGAGGTGGTCTCGAACCGCTTCATCGCGGATGGAGCGGGCAATGTTGAACCCTGCGGCCGCGGGCGTGACAATGGCGTAGCGGCTTTTAAACAAGAGCCGTGTTGTGACAGGCGCGGCCTTGTCGCCTTCGGCATAGCCCATCACCTGCACGATGACGCTTGCGCCTTGCTCAAGGCCCTTAACCCCGCGCAAAAACCCCGATTGCCCATCGGGAAGCGTGACGATCACCCCCCCCTGCCCGCCCATGGGACGCGCCACCTTGGCGCGGTAAATCTCACCAATTTCGGGGGTGGGATCATCTGCGGGCGGATCGATACGAATGTCCTGCAAGCGGCCATCCACCATCCATGCGGCAGCCTTGCGCCCTGCAATCTCATCCAATGCGATGACGCAGCCCTTCATTCTTGCCTCCAAAGGGGATAGCCCAAGGCGGCCAATGCGCTGGCCGTTTCGGCCAAGGGCAGGCCCATGATGGCGGGATAGCTGCCCGAAATCCATGGGATAAAGGCACCTGCGGGCCCTTGGATGGCATAGCCGCCCGCCTTGCCCTGCCAATCATCCGTGGCCAGATAGGCCGCGATTTCCGTGTCACTGAGGGCTTTCATCTTTACGCGGCTCTCAACCGCGCGCTCGATCACGCGATCGCCTTTACGGGCGGCCAATGCGGTGATGACACGGTGACGGCGGCCCGACAAAAGGCGCAAAAATGCTTCGGCCTCAACGGCATCTTCGGGCTTGCCCAAAATCCGCCGCCCCATGAACACGGTGGTGTCCGCACAAAGCACGATATCCTCAGGCGCGGCTGGCACAGCGGCAACCTTTTGGCGTGCGATACGGCTGACATAGGCGCGCGGATGTTCCCCCTTTTGCGGGGTTTCATCAATTTCGGGCGGGGCGATTTCATCTGGGGTGACCCCCAAAACCGCCAAAAGCTCTCGCCTACGCGGGCTGGCTGATCCCAAAATCAGGCGCAAAACAGATCACTTAAAACGGTAATTGATACGGCCCTTGGTCAGGTCATAGGGGGTCATTTCCACCTGCACCTTATCGCCTGCCAGAACGCGGATGCGGTTTTTGCGCATCTTGCCTGCCGTATGTGCGATGATCTCATGGCCGTTTTCGAGCTCAACCCTGAATGTCGCATTTGGCAGGAGTTCCTTCACGACACCGGGGAATTCGAGCATCTCTTCCTTGGCCATGGTCTCTCCTTAGCTTTCTCACTGCCCCAAATGGCAGCTTCGCCGCGGTAAATGCGCCCAAAGAAGCGGATTTTCAAGGCAAATCTTTCAGATGTGACAAAGGCGCAATCCGCATCACACTCTCGCCCCAATCACGGCGGGTCAGAACCGTGCCGTTTTCGCGCAGATCGCGCAGGCGGTTGAGGTCTATATCTGCCATAACCCAACCCGCTTCGTTCATCTGCCCCTCGGCGAAAACACCCGTATCGCAGAACCCTGCCTCGGCGGGGCCGTAGATCGCGGCAGCACCATGGTTTTCATCGACCGCTGGCGACCATTCCGCCCGCCCGATTGTGGGCGATTGCAGCACCGCACATTGCCCTTCAAGCGCACGCGCCATCGCCCCCACCCGCACCCGCGTGTAGCCTGCACCG
Organism: Roseicyclus sp.; assembly: GCA_018401385.1. GTDB lineage: Bacteria > Pseudomonadota > Alphaproteobacteria > Rhodobacterales > Rhodobacteraceae > M30B80. The sequence continues at coordinate 3,309 of JAGYKZ010000091.1, read as the reverse complement.
CTATCCGTACAAGACGGCACCAACAACAGATCAATGCCTGCCTCGACCAAAGCGCGGGCCAAAAGCGGTAATTCCGCATCATAGCAGATCAACACACCCGCACGCAGATCGCCAAGGTCAAAGACGTGCAACGGTCCGCCCGACTGCACATCCCAAATCTCGCGTTCAAAACGGGTCATAATCTGTTTGTCTTGATGCCCAATCCGCCCCTTTGGCCCGTAAAGATGCGCGCGATTGACAGGGCGTGCGCCATGGTCGGGATCAAAAATCGGGGCGGATGGTGCCAAAAGGGTGATGCCATATTGCACCGCAAGCCGTGCAAACAGCGCATCCGCCTCAGGCCAGATATCGCTGACCGCGCGCAAGCTGCGCTCCAGATCGCCTGCGACCGCCGCCCCCGCGATATGCGCCAACTCCATAGCACCATATTCGGGGAAAATCGCAAGTCCTGCACCGCCGCCTGCCGCCTCAGCCACCCAGGCGCTGATCTTCGCATCAAACTCGGCGAAACAGGTCAGCGGATCAAGCGGATAGGCAGCGGCGGCACATCTCATAGCTGTTTGATCCAAAATTGCAGGCGTTTCACGGTTTTCTCAGTCTCTCCGATATCAAGCCATGAGAATTCCGCAAAGACCCCGTCCAATGTCCGATACCCACGTTTTTTCCAAAAGCCGTCAAGCGGGCGATAGTCCTTTGGGGCCATTGGATGATCCGCAGCGCGCAGCACGCCGCAAAAGGCGCTGTGGGTCTTGCCTTGTGCGCGGGCCTCTGCCTCGCGCGCATCGAAAAACATATGCCCGGCCCCCTGCCCGCGATAGCGCGGCAAAAGAACCGATTCCGCGCAATAAAACACATCTTCCGCGGCGATATCACAGGCGGCCAGCGCCCCAGAGAAATCATCATCATGCTGAAGCAAGGGCATCCCCGTGGCCGCGCCAACCATCTGCGCGCCGTCATAAGCCGCAAGCACAATCGCCCCCTCTTGCGCATAGCGGGCGAGATAGCCCGTCTCATAGGCCAAATCCCCATCATAGAGATACGGCCAATCATGAAACACCGCGATGCGCAGCCGCGCCAGATCAGGGACAATGGCGCCGATCTCAGCGCCGCGATAGAGGCGATAGTCAAGGCTCATGTGGAGACCTGAGCAATCCAATCGGCAAGGTTGTAATAGGTGACAACACGGGTGATCTTGCCGCCCTCAATCGTAAAGAAGCTCCCCGCAGGCAGAACATATTTTTGCGCGCGCGCTTCTGGCAGACCCACATCTGTAGCCAGATATTCCCCGTTCACCGTGAATTCCGCCGCAACCCGATTGCCCGTTGCATCGGACATCACCACGATATCGGTGAGATGTTCCTTGTAGCAGCGGTTCATATGGGCACAGAATTCGGCAAAGGCCGCCTTGCCCTTGCGCACCTGCCCCTCGTTTACATGATGGGCGACATCTTCGCTCAGGCAGTCCAGCATACCCACGACATCGCCCGCATTGAACGCCGCATAATAGCGGTGGATCACGTCACTCATTGCTATCCCCCAAGCTATCCGCATCAGGCGGACCAAAACGCTCCAAAATCCGTTTGTGAATTTGATCCCGCGCTTGGCGGTAGGACGCAAGCTTGGCTTCGCGCGTTTCACCAAGGCCCGTGGGATCAATGATCGGCCAATATTCAATTTCGAGATGTGCATGGCGGGTCAGGTCAAGCGCGCGGCGTTGGCTGGCAGGTGACAGCGCCACGATCAGATCAAACCCTGACAAATCATCGCCCCATTCCGCCATCTCATCAAAGGAACGCACGCGGTGGCGCTCCAACTCAACGCCCAATTCAGCGGAAACCGCCACGGCAAAGCCATCTATTTCCAAGTCATGACGCACGCCCGCCGATTGCACATAGGCGCGGTGTCCATAGAATTTCTTCATCAGCCCTTCCGCCATCGGAGAACGGGTTGCGTTATGGTCGCAACAAAACAGAACCGAGGATGGAAATTCTTTGTCCACCAGATCAATTCCCGAAATGCAGCACGCAGATCAAGGTAAAGAGGCGGCGCGCAGTATCCGTGTCGATCTCGGCCTTTCCCTCAAGCCGTTCTTGCAAGACGCGCGCGCCCTCGTTGTGAATGCCACGCCGCGCCATATCAATCGCCTCGATTTGCGCGGCAGGCAGCTTCTTCACAGCGGAATAATAGCTTTCGCAGATTTGCCAGTAATCTTTGACCACCTGACGGAACGGCGAAAGTGACAGGTGAAATTCAGCCGCCAAATCTGCCTCTTGCGTGGCAACTGAAAAAACAAGGCGTTTCTCCCGAATAGCCAGCGCCAGATGATAAGGGCCATCGGGGGGGGTGCGCCCATCGCGCGGGGGCAACACAAAGCTGTTCTGCTCCAACAGGTCGAAAATCGCCACCCGCCGTTCCTGCTCGATCTCAGGCGTGGGCGCGGGCATATTCGAGGTGTCGATTTGAATATCGCTGATATGCATTGTCATTCACCATCCCCCTGATTGATCCGCGCCAGACGCGCGGTGACGGAAAGGCCATGTGCCTCCAAACTTTCCGATGTTGCCAGAACGGCTGCGGCCGGGCCAATGGCCCGAAGTGCGGCAGGTGTCATGTGCGCCATGGTTGTGCGTTTCATGAAATCCAACACCGACAGACCGCTGGAAAACCGAGCAGAACGCGCCGTTGGCAGCACATGGTTTGGCCCGCCGATATAATCGCCAATCGCCTCGGGCGTCCAAGCGCCGATGAAAATCGCCCCTGCGTGTTTGATCTGATCGGCATAGGTTTCTGCATCCGCCACGCACAGCTCCAGATGTTCGGGCGCAATGCGGTTGGACAGCGCGGCGGCCTCCTCCAAATCGCGCACCACGATCACCGCGCCAAAATCGCGCCAACTGGCTCCGGCAATCGCGCGCCGCTCCAGGGTTTGCAAGCGCGCCTCGACAGCATCCGCCACAGCACGGCCAAATGTCGCATCATCGGTGATCAAAATCGATTGCGCGCTTTCGTCATGTTCGGCTTGCGACAGAAGATCCAAGGCGATCCAATCAGGATCATTGTCACGATCCGCGATCACCAAAATCTCGGACGGGCCTGCAATCATATCAATGCCCACCTTGCCGAAAACGCGCCGTTTCGCGGCGGCGACATAAGCATTGCCTGGCCCTGTGATCTTATCCACGGGCTGCACGGTTTGCGTGCCATAGGCGAGTGCCGCAATCGCCTGCGCGCCGCCCATGCGGTAAATGCGATGAACCCCCGCCAGACGCGCCGCCAGCAGAACAAGAGGGTTCACCTTGCCCTCGGGCG
>JAGYKZ010000090.1 GCA_018401385.1 Roseicyclus sp. | reverse complement strand
CTCCTTCAGGCCCCCAATCGCCAAGACATTACCGCGCAAGGTCACCTCGCCGGTCATGGCGATGTCACGGCGCACAGGCGTTTGCGTCAGCACGGACACGATGGACGTAACCATCGCAATCCCTGCGCTTGGCCCATCTTTTGGCGTGGCCCCCTCTGGGACGTGGACATGGATGTCCCAACCGTCAAGTTTCGGCGGCTGCACGCCGATTTTGGGCGCGATGGAGCGCACATAGGACGCGGCCGCATCAATGGACTCCTTCATCACATCGCCCAGTTTGCCAGTGGTTTTCATGCGGCCCTTGCCTGGCAGGCGCAGCGCCTCGATGGACAAAAGATCACCACCCACACTGGTCCATGCAAGCCCTGTCACCACGCCGATCTGATCGTCCGATTCCGCAAGCCCAAAGCGATAGCGGCGCACCCCCAGCATCTCTTTGAGACGGTCACGGGTGACGGTCACTGATTTCTCGCCGCCTTTGAGGATCGCGGTCAGTGCCTTACGTGCAAGTTTTGCCACTTCACGCTCAAGGTTCCGCACCCCCGCCTCGCGGGTGTAATAGCGGATCACATCGGTCAGCGCTTCAGGTTCCACTGCGAATTCACGGGCGCGCAAATTGTGATTTTTCACCTGCTTGGGCAGCAAATGCCGTGTCGCGATTTCCAGCTTTTCATCCTCGGTATACCCCGAGAGAGAAATGATCTCCATCCGATCCAACAGCGGCGCGGGCATATTGTAGCTGTTCGCCGTGGTCAGGAACATCACATTCGAGAGGTCATATTCGACCTCCAAATAATGATCCACGAATGTGGCGTTTTGTTCGGGGTCGAGAACCTCCAACATCGCGCTTGCAGGATCCCCACGGAAATCTTGGCCCATCTTGTCGATTTCATCGAGCAGGATCAGCGGATTGGTGGTTTTGGCCTTTTTCATCGCCTGAATGATTTTGCCAGGCATGGAGCCGATATAGGTGCGGCGATGGCCGCGAATTTCGGACTCGTCCCGCACGCCGCCCAAGCTGATGCGGATAAATTCCCGCCCCGTGGCCTTGGCCACCGATTTCCCAAGCGATGTTTTCCCCACACCCGGAGGGCCAACCGCGACACAGGATCGGCCCCTTCACCTTAGCCGAGCGCGCCTGCACCGCAAGATATTCAACGATGCGTTCTTTGACCTTTACAGGCCGTAGTGATCCGCGTCCAGCACCTCCTCGGCACGGGTAAGGTTCTTTTTCACGCGGCTTTTCACGCCCCAAGGCAGCGAGACGATCCAATCCAGATAATTGCGCACCACGGTCGCCTCAGCGGACATAGGCGACATATTTTTAAGCTTCTTCAACTCGGCTTCCGCCTTGTCGCGCGCCTCTTTCGACAGTTTGGTCGCGGCGATTTTTTCTTCCAATTCCGCCACTTCATTGGCGCCATCTTCGCCATCGCCCAATTCGCGTTGGATGGCCTTCATCTGTTCATTGAGGTAATATTCGCGCTGCGTGCGCTCCATTTGCGATTTCACGCGGGTTTTGATTTTTTTCTCAACCTGTAGCACGGACATCTCACCCTGCATCAGGCCATAGACCTTTTCCAGACGCGCCGACACATCGATGGTTTCCAGCAAATCCTGCTTCTGCGCCACATCAACACCCAGATGTCCCGCAACCAGATCGGCCAGTTTTTCCGGCGCCTGCGTTTCAGAGACGGAGGTCAGCGCATCTTCGGGGATGTTTTTCTTAATCTTGGCGTAGCGCTCAAACTCATCGGCAACCGAACGCAACAGCGCAACCGTGGCCGCCTCATCGCCAATGGTTTCTTCCAATGGCGCGGCATAAGCCTCGAAGAACGCGTCATTATCGGTGAATTGCGCGATCTTTACCCGCGACTTGCCCTCGACCAGAACCTTGACCGTGCCATCGGGCAGTTTCAGCAATTGCAGAACCGAGGCCAACACACCCACCGAATAAATACCATCGGCGGTGGGATCATCCACGGCTGGGTCAATTTGGCTGGACAATAGGATCTGGCGATCATCCTGCATCACCTCTTCCAGCGCGCGCACCGATTTCTCGCGCCCCACGAACAGCGGCACGATCATATGGGGAAACACGACAATGTCGCGCAGCGGCAGAACTGGATAGGTATCGTGAATTTCTGGCATCATGCCTTCCTTTTTATATCTGGCAAGAGAGCGCGCGATCCCATTCTTGGCAATCTTGTGGCTCTCTCCTCATGGAGCATTTATCTGTGCAGCCTTGCCGCGCATTTCAAGCGGGGCGTTTAACGCTTCGTTCACGGGATCAGCAAGATGCCCCTTCAATCCGCGTGCCATACACCGCTTGGAACCCACCGCGTAGCCTCTGCGGTTATCGCTCAGGCTGCACCACCAAGGGCCGCCTGACAAGCCGAAAATCAAGCCTAGAGCGGGTCGATATCCCCCTGCGCACGGGCCGCGTAGAATTCCGCATGAAACGCCGCGAACCCGCCCGCCTCGATGGATGCGCGTATCCCCGACATAAGCTCTTGGTAGTAATGCAGATTATGCCACGTGAGCAGCATCGAAGAAATGATTTCCCCCGCACGAAACACATGATGCAGATAGCCGCGCGAATAATTGCGACAAGCAGGACAGGTGCAATGTTCATCCAAGGGACGCGGGTCGTCTTGGTGGCGAGCGTTTTTGATATTCACCTGCCCGTGCCGCGTCCATGCCTGCCCCGTGCGCCCTGAGCGCGAGGGCAGCACGCAATCCATCATGTCGATGCCCCGCGCGACAGCGCCCACGATATCATCGGGCTTGCCCACCCCCATCAGATAACGCGGGCGATCTTGGGGCAGGAAATCAGGGGCGTAATCAAGGCAATCAAACATGGCCGCCTGCCCCTCACCCACGGCCAAGCCACCAACCGCATAGCCGTCAAAGCCGATATCGCAAAGCGCTTCGGCGCTGGCTTGGCGCAAATCACGCTCCAGCCCACCTTGCATGATCCCAAACAGCGCATGGCCAGGCCTGTCGCCAAAAGCCACCTTCGAACGGGCCGCCCAACGCATCGACAATTCCATCGAGGCGGCAATGCGATCCCGATCTGCTGGCAAGGCGGGGCATTCATCAAAACACATCACAATATCCGAGCCGAGCAGCGCCTGTATTTCCATACTGCGCTCAGGGGTCAGTAGATGTTTTGACCCATCGACATGGGAACGAAACGCCACCCCTTCTTCGGTCAATTTGCGCAGATCAGACAGGCTCATCACCTGAAATCCGCCGCTATCTGTCAAAATGGGTTTTTGCCAATTCATGAATTTATGCAAGCCGCCAAACCCCGCCACCCGTTCCGCAGTGGGGCGCAGCATCAGGTGATAGGTATTGCCCAGCAGAATATCCGCGCCTGTCTCGGCCACGCTTTCGGGCATCATCGCCTTCACGGTTGCCGCCGTTCCAACGGGCATGAAAGCGGGCGTGCGGATGTCTCCGCGCGGCGTGGAAATCACGCCACGGCGCGCCTTGCCATCTTGATGTGACAATTGAAATGCAAACTCTTTTGACAACGGGTAAGGCCTCGCTGAGATCGGGTCTTTGTTCATAGGCGATTCTGCGCCAAAGCCAAGGCCCGACACCGATTTCGCCAATGAGGTGCAAGATGACTCTACTCTTTAAATTGGGGTGGGAAGAATGGGTTGGCCTGCCCCAATTGGGATTGCCCTCCCTCAAGGCCAAGGTGGACACAGGCGCGCGCACTTCGGCGCTGCACGCCTTTGACATCGAAGTGTTCGGCCCTGCGTCCAAGCCCAAAGTGCGCTTTTTGATAAATCCAATCCCCGCCCGCCCCGATCTGGCCATTGCCTGTTCGGCGCTGATCCACGACCGCCGCGATGTGACCAGCTCCAACGGGGATACAGAATCGCGCTATGTGATCCTCAGCGCGTTGGAGATTGGCGCCGCGACCCAAGAGATCGAGATCACCCTCACAGACCGCGCCACGATGAGCTATCGTATGCTGTTGGGACGTCAAGCGATCCAATCGAATTGGGTGGTCACCCCAACCGAAAGCTTCTGTCAGCCGCAGCGCAGCTATGAGGTCTATCATACCGCTGCGGTGAAGGCGACCGCGCCCAAACGCGCCTTGCGCATCGCGGTTCTGAGCCGCGAGCAGAATTACACCACGCAAAAATTGCAATCCGAAGGGGAGGCGCGCGGTCATGTGGTGGAGGTGATCAACACCACACGCTGCTACATGGCCCTCAACGCGATGGCGCCCGCGGTCTATTATGACGGGCAGGAATTGCCCAAGTTTGACGCAGTGATCCCGCGCATTGGCCCCTCGATCACCGCCTATGGCGCCGCGATTTTGCGGCAGTTTGAGACCCTGGGGGTCTATTGCCTAAATGGCAGCGCCGCGATCACCGCCAGCCGCGATAAGCTGCACGCGCATCAGATTTTATCACGCCACCGCATTGGGATGCCCCAAACCGCCTTTGCCGCAAGCCCCAAAGACACCAACAATCTCATCGCCTTGGTCGGGAACGCCCCTTTGGTGGTAAAATTGTTGGAGTCCAGCCAAGGCAAGGGCGTGGTGCTGGCCGAAACCAAGAAAGCCGCACAATCGGTGATTGACGCCTTTCGCGGGCTGTCAGCAAATTTTCTCGTGCAAAATTTCGTGAAGGAAGCCGCAGGCGAGGATATCCGCTGCTTGGTCGTGGATGGCAAGGTGGTAGCGGCCATGAAGCGGGTGGGGGCCGCGGATGATTTCCGCTCCAACCTGCATCGCGGCGGCAAGGCTGTGAAAGTGCGGATCAGCAAGGAGGAACGCGACACAGCCGTTCGATCCGCACGCGCCTTTGGCCTTGGGATTGCGGGGGTGGATCTGTTGCGCGGCGCGGACGGGCCAAAAGTGTTGGAGGTGAATTCCTCCCCCGGGTTTGAAGGGATCGAGGAGGTCACGGGCAAAAACATTGCCACATATCTTTATGATGCCATTGAGAAACACGTCCGCCCTGCCCCGATCAAACGCCGCCCCCCGCGCTAGGCTTCGGCTGCGGCCGCCCTTGCCCTTTGCTTACAGTTTCCTTATATGTTTAGTCAGGTATTTCGCTTGCAAAGGATATGGCCCGAGATGAGCAGCACCCCCGATCCGATGCCGCACGCGCCCATGGAAGGCGCGCCCCTCATCGCACCGTCCAGCACCGATCACCCGCTCTATGACACCGTGGTCGAGGCCTGTCGCACGGTCTATGACCCTGAAATCCCTGTGAATATCTATGATCTGGGATTGGTCTATACGATCAATATTGACGCGGAAAATGCGGTCGAAGTGATCATGACATTGACCGCGCCGGGCTGTCCCGTGGCGGGCGAGATGCCCGGTTGGGTGGCCGAGGCGATTGAACCCCTGGCCGGGATC
>JAGYKZ010000009.1 GCA_018401385.1 Roseicyclus sp. | reverse complement strand
AGACAAAAACCCCCGCAAGAGCAATCTCGCGGGGGTTTTTCGTTAGTCCCAGCGATAATTGAAGCTGACGCTGATGCGTTCATCCTCGGCCATGTTCATGGGCACCTCATGGCGCAGCCAGCTTTCCCACAGCAGCACATCCCCAACATTCGGCTTTACATAGACAAAGGGTTGCACTTCCGCGCGCGCCGTTTTGGTTCGTGTTGGGGCCGCCATCATGCGCGACAGGCGCGGGTCTTCCAGCTTCAATGCGGATGCACCCTCGGGCATGGCAACATAGGTGGTGCCCGAGATCACCGAATGCGGATGGATATGCGAGCTGTGCGTTCCGCCTTCGGGAAGGATGTTGATCCACAAATCCTCCAGAACCAGATTGCGACCATCCAAATCGAATTCCAAATCCTTGACGAATTTTGCGACATGATCATCGAGAATTTTCACCAAATCCGCAAAGATCGGAAACCGCCATGGCAGGTCGGTCAGCGAGGCATAGGACGTATAGCCCGGATAGCCGTTATCCGCGCACCATGATTGCCCCGCCTCGTCATCATCCGCGATCACCAAGCAGGATTGTTCCAACTCGGCCAAATCAATCGCATCGCGGGTTTCGTTCAATTGCCCGTGGTAAAGCCGTGTGACGAAAAGGGATGATATCTGTGCCATAGTGGATCCTTGGTCGCATTGATCTATATTTAGCGGCACAATCGCAGATTTTCTGTCTAGGTCTAGGGGGTGGGCCTTGCGCGATAACAAGGCGCGTCCGAAAAGCGCCTTAAATCGAGGCAATGGGGTTGCTATATCGGACAGATGCGCGTATGTGCCGCCTCTATCCACCTACTCCAGCGGAATCGGGGTAACGCTTTTTGCGGCCCTCCGCTGATTGTTGACAAAGGAAGACCAACGCGATGAACGCGCAAGACCTACGTGAAAAAACGCCAGATCAGCTGCGTGATCAGCTGATTCAGCTGAAGAAGGAGGCGTTTAACCTCCGATTCCAGCAGGCCACTGGCCAATTGGAAAACACCGCCCGTATGCGCCAAGTGCGCCGTGATGTGGCCCGTGTGAACACGATTCTATCTCAGAAAGCCGCAGCAGCCGTAGGGGAGGCCAACTAATGCCCAAACGTATCCTGCAAGGTGTTGTGACATCTGATCAGAACGCGCAAACAGTCACCGTGTCCGTGGAGCGCCGCTTTACGCACCCTGTGATGAAAAAGACGGTTCGTAAGTCCAAGAAATACCGGGCGCACGATCCACAGAACCAATTCAAGGTTGGCGATATCGTCCGCATTCAGGAATGTGCGCCAATTTCGAAGTCGAAACGCTGGGAAGTCATCGCGAACTAAGCGCTGAATTTCAGTTTAACGAAACCCTGGGGGTAATGTCCGGATCGGCGCCCCCAAAGGTCGGGAGATACCACTATGATCCAGATGCAGACCAATCTGGATGTCGCTGACAATTCTGGCGCTCGCCGTGTTCAGTGCATCAAGGTTCTGGGTGGATCCAAGCGGAAATATGCCTCGGTGGGTGACATCATCGTGGTCTCCGTGAAGGAAGCCATCCCACGCGGTCGCGTGAAGAAAGGCGATGTCCGCAAGGCCGTTGTCGTGCGCACCGCAAAAGAAGTTCGCCGCGAAGACGGAACAGCCATCCGCCTTGACCGGCAATGCGGCTTCGTCAAAAACCCCAACAACAACGAGCCTATCGGCACCCGTATCTTCGAAGAAGCAGGGTGAGTTGCGCGAAGAACTCGCGAAGACTATCCTGCCTCGTCTGGAGGTGTTGTAATATGGCTGCCAAGTTGAAAAGGGCGACAAAGTCGTCGTGGCTTGCTGGCAAGGATAAGGGCAAAGAGGGTGAAATCTCTGCCGTTATGCCAAAGGCCAACAAAGCGATCGTGGATTTGGCGTGAATATCGCCATCCGTCACACCCGCCAATCTGCACAGGGCGAAGGCGGCCGCCTTCCAAAGGCGATGCCAATTGACCTGTCCAACCTGGCGCTTCTGGACAAAAACGGCAAACCCACCCGCGTTGGATTCAAAATCGAAGACGGCAAAAAGGTGCGCGTTGCCAAGACCACGGGGGAGGCCATCTGATGCTCGATACGGCAAACTATACCCCACGCCTGAAGGCGGCGTTCGCTTCGACCATTCGCCCTGCGATGAAGGAAGAGTTCGGCTATAAGAACGATATGCAGATCCCCCGTTTGGATAAGATCGTTCTGAACATCGGCGCAGGCGCAGAATCTGTGCGCGACAGCAAGAAAGTCAAATCCGCTCAGGAAGACCTCAGCGCGATTGCCGGCCAACAGGCCGTTGTGACCAAGGCAAAGAAATCCATCGCGGGGTTCCGCGTTCGCGAAGATATGCTCCTTGGCACAAAGGTGACCCTCCGCGGTGACCGTATGTATGAATTCCTTGATCGTCTGGTCACTGTGGCGATGCCCCGTATCCGCGACTTCCGTGGCGTGTCGGGCAAGTCCTTTGACGGTCGTGGCAACTACGCCATGGGGATCAAAGAACACATCGTTTTCCCTGAAATCAACTTCGACAAAGTCGATGAGGTTTGGGGAATGGACATTATCATTTGCACCACCGCGAAAACTGACGCGGAAGCCAAGGCGCTGTTGAAGCATTTCAACATGCCCTTCAATTCGTGATCGCGGGAGGAGAGTAGAACAATGGCAAAGAAGTCCATGGTTGCACGCGAAGTTAAGCGCCAAAAGCTTGTTGCAAAATACGCAGCAAAGCGTGCCGCGCTGAAAGTAATCGCGACAGATGAATCGAAGCCGATGGAAGAGCGTTTCAAGGCCCGCCTGAAACTGGCGGAACTGCCCCGCAACAGCTCTGCCACCCGTCTTCACAACCGTTGCCAGCTCACGGGGCGCCCTAAGGCCTATTACCGTAAGCTGAAAGTCTCGCGTATCATGCTGCGTGAATTGGCCTCCAATGGCCAAATTCCCGGCATGGTCAAGTCGAGCTGGTAAGGAGGTCTGAACAATGAATGATCCTCTTGGTGATATGTTGACCCGCATCCGCAATGCACAGATGCGCGGCAAGTCCACCGTCCTGACACCAGCCTCCAAGCTGCGTGCATGGGTTCTCGATGTATTGATGGATGAAGGCTACATTCGTGGCTACGAGCGCACCTCCGATGCCAAAGGGCATCCGGCGCTGGAAATCAGCCTGAAATACTACGAAGGCGCGCCTGTGATCCGCGAAATCAAGCGCGTATCAACCCCAGGTCGCCGTGTTTACATGAACGTGCAGGACATCCCGCAAGTTCGGCAAGGTCTGGGCGTTTCCATCGTCTCCACCTCAAAAGGTGTGATGTCCGATGCGAATGCCCGTCAGGCCAATGTCGGCGGCGAAGTGCTCTGCACCGTATTCTAAGGAGGCCTGAAGCATGTCTCGTATTGGGAAAAGACCTGTCGGACTGCCCAGTGGTGTATCCGCCACTGTGTCAGGCCAGACAATCGAAGTGAAAGGGCCGAAAGGCACCCGCAGCTTCACCGCCACGGATGATGTGACAATCGCGGTCAATGACAACGCGGTTGACGTTACCCCACGCGGTAAATCCAAGCGCGCACGCCAACAATGGGGTATGAGCCGCACCATGGTTCAGAACCTTGTGACAGGCGTCACCGATGGTTTCAAGAAAGAGCTGGAAATCACGGGTGTGGGTTACCGCGCCGCGATTCAAGGCAATGTCTTGAAACTGTCTTTGGGCTACAGCCATGATGTGGATTTCCAAGTTCCACAAGGCGTGTCGGTCACAACACCGAAGCCAACCGAAGTGGTGATCGAAGGTATCGATCAGCAATTGGTGGGTCAGGTAGCAGCAAACATTCGCGAATGGCGCGCGCCTGAGCCTTACAAAGGCAAAGGTATCCGCTACAAGGGCGAATATATCTTCCGCAAGGAAGGCAAGAAGAAGTAAGGGCGACGAAGATGGCAAACAGCAAACGAGATCTGTTCCTCAAGCGCCGCCTGCGCGTTCGGAACAAGTTGCGGAAAATGGCAGACGGGCGCGCGCGCCTCTCTGTGCACCGCTCCAACAAGAATATCAGCGTTCAGTTGATCGACGATGTGAATGGCGTAACACTCGCTTCTGCATCTTCGCTCGAAAAAGATCTGGGCGTTGTTGGCAAGAACAATGTCGAAGCGGCCGCGAAAGTGGGCGCTGCGATTGCAGATCGCGCAAAGAAAGCGGGCGTGTCGGAATGCTATTTCGACCGTGGCGGTTTCTTGTTTCATGGTCGCGTCAAGGCTTTGGCTGACGCAGCCCGCGAAGGTGGTCTGAAGTTTTAATCCACGTAGGCGGCACGCACGTGCCGCCTCGATGATCGGGGAGAGGGCCAATTAAGCGCCCCTCACTGCGATTGACCAAAACAGGCGCGCGGTATGCGCCAGAAATGAAGGATGCCAAAATATGGCAGAACGTGAACAACGTCGGGGCCGCCGCCGCGAAGAGCGCGAGGAAACCCCAGAATTCGCCGACCGTCTGGTCGCAATCAACCGCGTGTCGAAAACCGTTAAGGGTGGTAAGCGTTTTGGCTTTGCCGCTTTGGTGGTTGTAGGTGACCAGCGCGGTCGTGTTGGCTTTGGCAAAGGCAAGGCCAAAGAGGTGCCTGAAGCGATCCGCAAGGCGACTGAACAAGCCAAACGCAACCTGATCCGCGTGCCATTGCGCGAAGGTCGCACGCTGCACCACGATATTCAGGGCCGTCACGGCGCGGGCAATGTCGTGATGCGGACCGCCCCCGAAGGGACAGGGATCATCGCGGGTGGTCCAATGCGCGCCGTGTTCGAGATGCTGGGCATCAAGGACGTTGTGGCAAAATCTTTGGGCTCGCAGAACCCTTACAACATGATCCGCGCAACCCTTGACGGTCTGCGCCAAGAAAGCTCGCCCCGTCAGGTGGCTGCGCGCCGCGGCAAGAAAGTTGCCGATATCCTGCGCAAGCCCGAAGCCGAAGTAGCGGCAGACGCCTGAGGAGAGTGAGCAATGGCTAAAACTATCGTTGTAAAACAGATCGGTTCCCCGATCCGCCGCCCTCAGGATCAGCGCGCAACGCTGATTGGTTTGGGTTTGAACAAGATGCATAAGACCCGCGAATTGGAAGACACACCTTCTGTGCGCGGTATGATCAATAAGATCCCGCATCTCGTGGAAATCATTGAGGAGCGCGGTTAATCCGCGCCCCACACCCGCCTCGCCTTATGGGGCTGTTTTGATCACATATGCCGCGTTTGCCGCCACGGTCGCTCGGGTGGCAATTCCGGCTCAAGGAGTAGCGACATGAAACTGAATGAATTGCGCGACAATCCAGGCGCCACCAAGAAAGCCAAGCGCATTGGCCGTGGTCCCGGTTCTGGCAAAGGTAAAATGGGTGGCCGTGGTATCAAAGGCCAGAAATCCCGTTCGGGTGTGGCGATCAACGCCTATGAAGGCGGCCAGATGCCCCTCTATCAGCGTCTGCCCAAGCGCGGCTTCAACAAGCCGAACCGCAAGCAGTTTGCGGTCATCAATCTGGGCCTGATCGAAAAATTCCTCGAAGCGGGGAAATTGGACGCAAAAGCCGAGATCACCGAAGACGCGTTGGTGGCATCGGGCTTGGTGCGCCGCAAGCTGGACGGTATTCGCGTTCTGGCGAAGGGCGAGATTTCAAAGAAAGTAACGATCACTGTCACGGGTGCTTCGAAAGCGGCTGTTGAGGCCGTTGAAAAAGCAGGTGGCAAGCTCAACGTAGCGGCACCTGTCGCAGCAGAGTAATCTGCCGCAGACATTCGACCATAATCTGCCTTGAGACTTGCGGCCATGCCGCTTACATCAAGGCAAGGGTTTTCGCGCCGCAAGATCGTAAGCTCGGTCTTGCGGCGTAACACATGACGAGGGGCGGTATGGCGTCAGCAGCTGAACAGATGGCAGCAAATCTGAGTTGGAAGTCGTTTGGCAGAGCGTCCGAACTGCGCCAACGCATTTGGTTTACGCTTGGTCTTTTGATCATTTATCGGATCGGCACCTATATTCCCGTTCCTGGGATTGATGGTCAAGAGTTGCGCAATTTCTTTGACGCGGCCTCGGCAGGTCTGGGTGGCGTGTTGAATATGTTCACAGGCGGTGCATTGAGCCGCATGGGCGTGTTCGCATTGGGGATCATGCCCTACATCTCGGCCTCGATCATCGTGCAGCTGATGACCTCAATGGTTCCTGCTCTGGAGCAGTTGAAGAAAGAAGGCGAACAGGGCCGTAAGAAGATCAACCAATACACCCGCTATGGCACGGTCGCTTTGGCCACGGCGCAGGCCTATGGTTTGGCCGTCAGTATGGAGTCGGGCGGTCTTGCCTCTGATCCCGGTTGGTATTTCCGCGCGGCCTGCGTGATCACGCTGGTCGGGGGCACGATGTTCCTGATGTGGCTTGGTGAACAAATTACACAACGTGGCATCGGTAACGGCATTTCGCTGATCATCTTTGTTGGGATTATCGCAGAAATTCCTGCCGCATTGGCGCAATTCTTTGAACAGGGCCGTTCAGGCGCTTTGACCACTCCGGTGATTTTGGGTGTTATCCTGATGCTGATCGCCACATTGTTTTTCGTGGTGTTCATGGAGCGCAGTTTGCGCAAGATCCATATTCAATATCCGCGCCGCCAAGTCGGCATGAAAGTCTATGATGGTGGCAGCAGCCATTTGCCGATCAAGGTAAACCCTGCGGGTGTGATCCCTGCAATCTTTGCCTCGTCACTGTTGCTTTTGCCAACCACGCTGACGACATTCTCAGGGAATGAGGCGGCGGGTCCGGTCTTGTCATGGGTCCTTGCCAATTTTGGCCCAGGGCAGCCGCTTTATTTGCTGTTCTTTGCGGCAATGATGGTGTTCTTCACCTATTTTTACACGTTGAACGTGGCGTTCAAGACGGATGATGTTGCCGATAACCTGAAGAATCAAAACGGGTTCATCCCCGGCATTCGCCCTGGTCCACGCACGTCTGAATATCTGGAATATGTGGTGATGCGCGTGCTTGTGTTAGGTGCGGGCTATCTGACGCTGGTGGCGTTGCTGCCTGAAATCGTCCGCACCAATTTGGCGATCACGGCCTATTTCGGCGGCACATCCATTTTGATCATCGTGGCGGTCGGAATGGATACGGTGCAGCAGATACAGTCTCATTTGCTGGCACATCAATATGAGGGCCTGCTTGAGCGATCCCAATTGCGCGGTCGCAAAGGGACAGGTGCCGCGCGGACCAAGCGCCGCACGCCACAGCGCAAATGACCACGATTATCCTGCTTGGCCCTCCGGGTGCTGGAAAAGGCACCCAAGCGCGCCGTTTGGTGGAGGCGCGCGGGGTGGTTCAGCTCTCCACGGGTGATATGCTGCGCGAGGCGCAAGCCTCAGGCACCGAGATGGGCAAACGGGTTGCCGATGTCATGGCGCGTGGGGAACTTGTCACCGATGAGATTGTCATTGGCCTGATCCGCGAGAAATTGAGTGCGGGCCTTGCAGGCGGTTTTATTTTTGACGGCTTCCCCCGAACTTTGGCGCAGGCTGATGCGCTTGAGGCACTGCTTGCCGAGATGGGGCTTGGACTTGATGCCGTGATTGAGATGCGCGTGGATGATAAGGCGCTGGTGGCGCGGATTACCGCACGCGCGACCTGTGATGGGTGTGGGGAGGTCTATAACGATATCACCAAACCCATCCCCACGGATGGTCAGTGCACCATCTGTGGCGGCACCACATTCAAGCGCCGCGCTGACGACAATGAGGACAGCCTCCGTCAACGTCTTATGGAATATTATAAAAAGACATCCCCGCTTATTGGATACTATCACGCCAAAGGACAGTTGCAGGCAGTGGATGGATTGGGTGAGATTGATGCGGTCGCAAAGGCGATTGCGGACATCCTCGGCCAAGCCAAATCGTAGAGCCTATCCCCTTGACGGGGGAAGGGAAAAAGCCTATGCGCAGACTTCCCCATGTGGGGAATCATCGGGCGATTGCGTTTCAGCGCCGCTTGATAATTCGAAAAAGGTCTTGCGGCTTTTGTGCGGCAAGACCTTTTGGTTGTGAAAAAAGGTTCTGGAGCTACGGAACCGCAACGAGAGGAAAGATAAGTGGCACGTATCGCAGGGGTCAACATCCCCACCGCAAAGCGCGTTCCTATTGCGCTCACCTATATCACTGGCATTGGCCAGGCTTCCGCATATGCGATTTGCGAGGCAGTTGGGATCGACCCAAGCCGCCGCATCAATGAATTGTCTGATGCAGAAGTTTTGAAAATTCGTGAACACATTGACGCAACATACACCGTTGAGGGTGACTTGCGCCGTGAAGTTCAAATGAACGTCAAGCGTTTGATGGATCTGGGCTGCTACCGCGGCCTTCGTCATCGCCGCAACCTGCCTGTGCGCGGTCAGCGCACCCACACCAACGCGCGAACCCGTAAGGGGCCTGCAAAGGCAATCGCGGGTAAGAAGAAGTAAGGGGAGGCAGATCAATGGCTCGTGATAAGACCCGCGTAAAACGCAAAGAGCGTAAAAACATCGCTGCAGGTGTGGCGCATGTGAACAGCTCGTTCAACAACACAAAAATTTTGATCTCTGATGTGCAAGGCAATGCGATCGCTTGGTCGTCTGCTGGCACGATGGGGTTCAAGGGCAGCCGTAAATCCACCCCCTATGCCGCGCAGATGGCCGCAGAAGATGCGGGTCGCAAAGCACAGGAACATGGTGTGAAAACGCTTGAAGTCGAAGTTCAGGGACCAGGCTCTGGTCGTGAATCTGCGCTTCGTGCTTTGGCCGCTGTTGGGTTTCAGATCACGTCTATTCGTGACGTGACCCCAATCGCGCACAATGGTTGCCGCCCACCAAAACGTCGCCGCGTGTGACATTTGAGATTTTTCTTGGGCCGCGTGTGCGTCACGCGGCCTGAGTGGTTATTTGATCCTCGAGCGTCTCTGGCCTTGGATCGGTCAGCGACAGGAATGGAGGCTCCACAATGATCCATAAGAATTGGCAAGAACTGATCAAGCCAACCCAGCTGGTTGTAAACCCTGGCACCGACCCTGCACGCAAAGCGACAGCGATTGCCGAGCCGCTTGAGCGTGGCTTTGGTCTGACGCTCGGCAACGCGCTGCGCCGCGTTTTGATGAGCTCGCTGCAAGGCGCGGCTATCACCTCCGTTCAGATTGACAACGTTCTGCACGAGTTTTCCTCGGTCGCAGGTGTGCGTGAAGATGTGACGGATATCGTGCTGAACCTTAAAGGCGTGGCTTTGCGCATGGAAGTGGAGGGGCCAAAGCGCCTTTCTGTGACCGCAAAGGGGCCTAAGGTTGTCACCGCAGGTGACATTTCCGAGAGTGCAGGGATCGAAGTTCTGAACAAGGATCATGTCATCTGCCACTTGGACGATGGCGCTGATTTCTTCATGGAATTGACGGTCAATATGGGCAAGGGCTATGTCTCCGCCGATAAAAACCGCCCGGAGGATGCGCCGATTGGCCTAATCCCGATTGACGCGATCTATTCACCCGTTAAAAAAGTATCCTATGACGTCCAGCCAACCCGCGAGGGGCAGGTGCTTGATTATGACAAGCTGACCCTGAAGGTGGAAACGGATGGGTCGATCACCCCAGATGACGCATTGGCTTATGCCGCGCGGATTTTGCAGGACCAGTTGCAGATCTTCGTGAATTTTGATGAGCCAGAAGCCGCGGGCCGTCAGGATGATGATGATGATCTGGAATTCAACCCGTTGCTCCTGAAAAAGGTGGATGAGTTGGAATTGTCGGTTCGTTCTGCAAACTGCCTGAAAAACGACAATATCGTTTACATCGGTGATCTGATTCAGAAAACCGAGGCCGAGATGCTGCGCACACCAAACTTTGGCCGCAAGTCCTTGAACGAGATCAAGGAAGTGCTGTCGGGCATGGGCCTGCATTTGGGTATGGATATCGTTGATTGGCCGCCAGACAATATCGAAGAGTTGGCCAAGAAATACGAAGACAACTTCTAATTTCGCAAGGGGCGCGCGTGCAGCGCGCCTCTCGCACACCATCGGGCATCCTGCCCCAATAAGGAGAGAGACGCAACGCACGGCTCTCGGACAAAGCATGAAAAAGGAGTATTAACCATGCGTCACGGATCTGGCTATCGCCGCCTGAACAGAACCCATGAACATCGCAAGGCGATGTTCTCAAACCTTGCTGGCTCTTTGATCGAGCACGAGCAAATCAAAACCACCTTGCCAAAGGCAAAAGACCTGCGCCGTGTGATCGAGAAGCTGGTCACTTTGGGCAAGCGCGGTGACTTGCACGCGCGCCGTCAAGCGACTGCTGCGCTGAAGCAAGATGCCCATGTGAAGAAATTGTTCGAAGTGCTTGGCCCCCGCTATGCGGAGCGTCAGGGCGGCTATGTGCGCGTTCTCAAGGCGGGCTTCCGCTATGGGGATATGGCACCTATGGCCATTATTGAATTCGTGGATCGTGATCCCGAAGCGAAAGGCGCCGCAGACCGTGCACGCCTCGCCGCCGAAGAAGCGGCTGCTGAATAAGCACACCGCTAGTGCAGATGATTGTGAAAACCCCTCGCGCCAGTCGCGGGGGGTTTTCTTTTGACGCAAGCGCGCATGGGGGATTTTCCTCTGGCACCGCAAAGGCTAGGCTTTGGCCATGACGGATCTTTTTCAATCAGAGCCAGACCCATCTGCCAAGGCGCAGACCATGCGCCCCTTGGCAGATCGCGTGCGCCCGTCTGATTTAAAGGATGTGATCGGACAGCGGCATTTGCTTGGCCCCGAGGGCAGTTTGCGTATGATGCTGGATGCGGGCGCGCTGTCCTCCCTGATTTTTTGGGGGCCACCTGGTGTGGGGAAAACCACGCTTGCCCGCCTCTTGGCCCATGAGACGGATTTTCACTTTGAACAGATCAGCGCGATTTTTTCGGGCGTGGCGGAATTGCGCAAAACATTCGAGGCGGCGAAGCTGCGCCGCAAGACAGGTCAGGGCACGCTGTTATTCGTGGATGAGATTCATCGCTTCAACAAGGCGCAGCAGGACAGCTTCCTGCCCTATATGGAAGATGGCACCATTCTGCTTGTGGGTGCGACCACGGAAAATCCCAGTTTCGAGATCAACTCAGCTGTTCTGTCGCGTGCGCAGGTTCTAACGCTGAACCGCCTTGACGATGATGATCTGCGCGCCTTGTTGGCGCGCGCCGAAGGTGAATTGGGGCAATCCCTGTCTTTGTCAGAGCATACGCAATTCACGCTCATTTCCATGGCCGATGGGGACGGCCGCGCAATGTTAAACTTGATTGAGCAGGTTGCAACATGGCCAGACCGTTCCGAGATCACAGCAGCGACCCTATCCGCGCGCCTTCAACGCCGCGCTGCGCAATATGACAAGTCGGGCGATGGCCATTACAATCTTATTTCGGCCTTGCATAAGTCCATACGCGGATCAGACCCAGATGCGGCGCTTTATTGGTTTGCGCGGATGTTGGAAGGGGGCGAGGACCCTCGGTTTTTGGCGCGCCGTTTGACGCGCATGGAGGTTGAAGATATCGCGCTGGCCGATCCAGAGGCACAACAGGTCTGTCTTGCCGCGTGGCAAAGCTACGAGCGCTTGGGGTCCCCCGAAGGCGAATTGGCCTTGGCCAATGCGGTGATCTATCTGGCCCTCGCGCCCAAATCGAATGCGGCCTATGTCGCCTATAAAGCCGCACGCAAAATGGCGGCACAGACAGGGTCGTTGGCGCCGCCCAAACATATCCTAAATGCGCCGACCAAATTGATGAAAGAGCAGGGCTACGGTGCAGGCTATACCTATGATCACGATGCTGAGGATGGGTTTTCGGGTCAAAATTATTTCCCGGAGACGCTTGCGCGACCCAGTCTATATGACCCCGTTGAGCGGGGCTTTGAACGTGAACTAGGTAAGCGCGTGGCTTATTTTGCGAAGCTGAGACGTGCGCGCAGCAGCGAGGCATGATCCATAACGCGCGTTTTGGTTGACAAGTGTCAGGCAGGGGCAGAAAGAACCATCCATGATTTGGACCGTTTTTCAGGTGGCCCTTGGCGGCGCAATCGGAGCAACGCTGCGATTTTTGATCGGGCTTGGCCTGCACCGCACGCTTGGCGCGACCGCGTTTCCGCTTGGGGTGATTTCCGTTAACATCCTTGGGTCGTTTCTGATGGGTGTTTTCGTGGGCCTTGCCGCACAGCGTGGATTGACCCATTTATCACCGTTCGTGATGACAGGCATCTTGGGTGGCTTCACCACGTTTTCTTCCTTCTCGCTTGAGGTGGTCACGCTGTACGAACGCGGTGATGTGGGGCTGGCGGCGGCCTACATTCTTGGTTCAGTGATCCTTTCGATTGTGGCGATTTTCTTGGGTCTGATGCTGACACGGGGTGCGCTGACATGACGGGTGTTCAGGTTCTGAGAATATCAGATGCCGATGCCGATCAGCGGTTGGATCGGTGGTTCCGCCGTTTGTTCCCGCACATTCCCCAAGGCCGTATCGAAAAGATGTGCCGCAAGGGGAAATCCAGGTGGATGGTGGGCGCACAAGCCTGCAACACGCCTGCAATCGGGGCAAGAGGTTCGCATTCCTCCTCTATCCGGACCCAATGCCCGAAGATGCGCTCTGCTTCACCACGGGTGCAGAAAACCGCCATTTCGATGCGGATGCCCAGATGATGCGCCGCGCGGTGATCTATCATGATGACCATCTGATTGCGATCAACAAACCTGCAGGTCTGCCGACACAGGGTGGCAGTGGACAGGGGGGCGGCACGTTGATGGTTTGGCTGCTTGCCTCGCGCGCGAGGGTGAGGACAGCCCCGCCTTGTCCATCGTTTGGACAAGGATACACGGGCGCGCCTCACCGCAGCCGTCAGGCCGCGCAGGCCCTAACCGATGCTTTCCGTCATCGCGAGACGCGCGCAAGATTTACGGTCGCGTTGTTGCAGGCGCGCCCACCCCGCATGGGCAAAATCAGATTTTGGGCTCGTGAAGGCCGCCGGCCATGGCCGAGGAGGCGAGGCGAGAAAATGTGCTGCCTGCATCCATCTGAGATTGCCGCCACCGAAGGGGCGAAGCGTGCCGAGACGGATTATGCCACGCTGTCGGCGCTTGGCGGGCGGGGTGTCTTGGGTGGCGATGGTGCCGATCACGGGATCGCACCCCATCAGCTGCGCGCGCATATACAGAGCTTGGCCACCCGATTGTGGGTGATGGCAACATGGCGGCAGCAGTCAGGAAAAAATTTGGGCGATGGATGGGGCGCGCAATTGGGGGTGAAATCAGCCGCAAGCTGCATTTGCACGCGCGTTACCTGAAATTCGAACATCCGTTTACAAAGCGGGATTTGACCCTGACCGCGGCCTTGCCCGATCATATGGCCCGCACATGGGAATTGTTCGACTGGCGTGTCGAAGATGTGCCCGTTGATCCATTTTTTGAACCGTTGGGATGAGCGAACCGTTTCTTATCATCTTTGATGTCGATGGCACCTTGATCGACAGTCAGGCACATATCGTTGCTTCGATGGAACGTGCTTTTGCCACCATCGGTCTGCCTGCGCCAAGCCGTGCCGAGACCTTATCGATTGTGGGCTTGTCCTTACCCGTTGCCATGATGAAACTGGCCCCTAATGACGCTTCAGCACATCCTGCATTGGTCGAGGCTTACAAGCAGGCTTTTCAAGATTTGCGTCTATCTGCGCAAGGTGCATCGTTTGCACCTTTGTTCGCGGGGGCGGGGGAAATGTTGTGGCAGCTTCATCAAGACCCGCGTTTTGTGTTGGCTGTGGCGACAGGGAAATCGCGCCGCGGCATGGAGCATATTTTGGATTTGCACAGCTTGCGCCCAATATTTGCATCTGTGCAGGTGGCCGATGATCACCCCTCAAAGCCGCACCCTTCCATGGTCGAGACCTGTTTGATGGACTGCGCCATCCCGCCAGAGCGCGCGGTCGTTGTGGGTGACACGATCTATGATGTTGAGATGGCACAGGCGGCCCAAACGGGCGCTATCGGTGTCGCATGGGGCTATCACGCCGTTGCGGATTTGCGCGCTGCGGGGGCCTTGTCGATCCTTCAGCACCCGAATGATTTGATCCCTGCGCTTGCACAAAGATGGAGTCTTTGATGAGTGAATGGAAAGCCCGCCGTTTTTGGACATCCGCAACCGTGGCGCAGCATATGGACGGCTTCACCGTTGATCTGGACAATCGTCCGATACGCACCCCGCTTAAGGCCCCGTTGGTCGTGCCAAGCCATGCGATGGCCGAGGCAATTGCGGCGGAGTGGATGGCGCAAGACAGCGAGATCAAGCCCTTGACCATGCCTGTCACACGTTCGGTCAATGCGGCCATTGATAAGGTGCGCAGCCAGAAAGACGAGGTGGTCGCCTTGTTGGCCGCTTATGCAGAGACAGATTTGCTGTGCCACCGGGCCGAGCAACCACAAGAATTGACGATCCGCCAAGAACAGGCATGGCGCCCCCCACTTGCATGGATTGAACAGCAGCTTGGCGTAAGTCTGGTGGTCACAAAGGGTGTTCTGCCCGTGCCACAGCCTGCCGAAAGCCTTGCCATCGTGCATCGGCATATTGGTCGGTTTGATATATTCTCCCTGACGGCCTTGCATGATTTGATCACGATCTCTGGCTCCGCCGTTTTGGGGCTGGCCGTTATTGAGGGCCAATTATCCTCGAACGATGCCTGGACAGTCTCGCGAATCGATGAGGATTTTCAGGCAGAACTTTGGGGGCAGGATGAAGAAGCCGTGACTGTGGCGCAAAAGAAATGCGAAGCTTTTCTTCACGCGGCGCGTTTTCATGCGCTTCTGCGCAGCTGACCCTTTGTTTTTCAACGAATATGTATTCTGCACAGCTAATAAGCATCGGGGTTCTCTGTGCTTTAAAGTTAGGCTTTACGTATCGTAAACCCTGCTTAAAGCCTTGACCTTGCGCGCGAGATTTGCCCAATTAATCAGCATTGGCAGGCGACGTCTTGCCACGCAAACAAATATGATCGCTCGATCATAGGGGAAAAGCCCAAAAAGGGCGGTCCAATAGGAAGAGGTATACATGAAAAAATCCATTTTTCTCGGCACACTCGCGGTTGCTGGGTTGGCCGCAGGGCTGGCATCTGCGCAGACCCTCGCGGATGTTCAGGCCCGTGGAACGCTGAAATGCGGCTCCAATGAAGGTCTCGCTGGCTTTGCTGCGCCTGACGCGAACGGCAATATGCAGGGTTTCGATGTGTCTTTGTGCCGTGCCATCGCCGTTGCCGCATTGGGTGATGCCCAAGCGGTTGAGTTTGTTCCGCTGACCAGCCAGACCCGTTTCACCGCGCTTGCAGCGGGTGAAGTCGATGTTCTGGTGCGTAACTCGACTTGGACTTTGTCGCGCGACACCGATCTCAAGCTCGATTTCAAGGGCGTGAACTACTATGATGGTCAGGCATTTATGGTAAACACCGCTTTGGGCGTATCCTCGGCGCGGGAGCTTGATGGCGCAACCGTCTGCATTCAGACTGGCACCACCACCGAGCTGAACCTTGCTGACTTCTTCCGCGTAAACAACATGACCTATGAACCGGTTCCAGTTGCAACCAACGCCGAAGGTCAACAGCAGTATCTCGCTGGTGCGTGTGACGTTTATACGACAGATATGTCTGGCTTGGCTGCAACGCGCGCGACCTTTGAGAGCCCTGCCGATCACGTCATTCTGCCCGAGATCGTTTCCAAAGAGCCGCTCGGCCCCGCAGTGCGCCACGGCGACAATGAATGGGGCGATGTCGTCTATTGGGTGCTTCACGCCCTGATCGGTGCTGAAGAATATGGCGTCACCTCGGCAAATGTTCGTGAATTGGCAGCTGCCCCCACGGAAAACCCTGAGATCAACCGTCTGCTTGGCACTGAAGGTGAGCTGGGCGCAATGCTTGGCCTGCCCAATGATTGGGCTGTCAATGTGATTGCCGCGGTTGGCAATTACGGCGAAATCTTCGAAGCGCATATCGGTGAGAACACCCCCGTTGGTCTGGCGCGTGGCCTGAACGCCCAGTGGACTGATGGCGGCTTGATGTACGCACCGCCGTTCCGTTGATCCGTTGACAAACGGGGCTTGGGTTCCCAAGCCCCGTTTGTCGTCATTTTCATTCAGACTGACGTGCTTTTGACGACCAGTGTCTTTCTGGGCGGTTATGCACGGATTACTCATTTGGGGTGCGCATGGCCGACACGACCGAAATGCCACAGGATAAATTCCGCCTGAGTCAGCTTCTCTATGACGCGCGCTACAGATCGATGACCATTCAGGTGGTTGCCGCCATGTTGTTGATGTTGTCATTGGCATGGTTGGTGGACAACACCATTCAAAATCTGGCCGCGCTCGGCAAGGATTTCAGTTTTTCCTTTCTCGGGACAACGGCGGGCTATGACATCAATCAGCAGCTGATCCCCTTCACATCACAAGATACCCATGCGCGCGCGGCCCTTGTGGGCATTTTAAACACGCTGCTTGTCGCCTTTTTGGGGTGCATCTTGGCCACGGTGATCGGCGTTTTGGCTGGCGTTTTGCGGCTTTCCAAAAACTTTGTCGTCTCTGGCATCATGACCTTTTACGTGGAAGCGATGCGCAACACGCCGCTGTTGATTTGGATTCTGATTGTTTTCGCGGTGATGACCGAGGCCACCCCGCAGCCCCGCGATTTCCGCGAAGGTGGCGGAGCCGAGATGATCCTGTGGGATAGCGTTGCGATATCGAACCGCGGTGTCTTCGTACCGAAGCCCCTCTGGGGTGAGGGGTCGGGGTTGGTTGTAGCGGTGTTCTTGCTGTCTTTGGCGGCGATTTTCATCCTGCGCCGTTTCGCGCGCAAACGCCAAGAACAGACAGGCCAACAACTCCCGGTGTTCCGTCTGTCGCTCGCCTTGTTTTTCGTTCCCGCGCTTTTGGTCTATTTCATCATGGGAGCTCCAATCACATTGGAGGTTCCAGAGCTGGGCGGGTTCAACTTTGTGGGTGGGATCCAGATCCGAAACTCGCTGATTGCGCTTTGGCTGGCGCTGTCGCTCTACACCTCGGCGTTCATTGCGGAAATTGTGCGCTCGGGTATTTTATCCGTATCGCGTGGCCAAACCGAGGCTTCTTTTGCCTTGGGAATGCAGCCAAACCGCACCATGCAATTGGTGATCCTTCCCCAGGCATTGCGCGTTATCATCCCACCGCTGATTTCACAATTTTTGAACCTGACCAAGAATTCTTCACTTGCATTGGCCGTGGGATATATGGATGTCCGATCGACACTGGGGGGCATCACGATCAACCAAACAGGCCGAGAGATTGAGGGGATTTTGCTTCTGGGTTCCTTCTATCTCATCGTCAGCTTGATCATTTCATCAGTGATGAACCTCTACAATTCCAGCGTCAAACTGAAGGAGCGGTGAGATGAGCAAACAATCCTCTGTTGCTTTTGTTCGGCGCGATATGATCCCGCCTGCACCGCCCCCACCAGGTCAGGCCGGCGTGCTGCGTTGGATGCGTGAGAACCTGTTCTCCTCGGTTACCAACACAGTGCTTACCATTTTGTCGATCTATTTTATATGGAGTGTTCTGGCCTCGATCATGCCATGGACCCTGAATGGGATTTGGGTCGCAGGCTCCTTGACCGAGTGCCGCGAAATCCGTGATGCGCGTGGGATTGAAACAGCAGCTTGTTGGGCTGTGATCAATGAACGTTGGTTGCAATTGCTGTTTGGGTTCTACCCAACCGATGACGTGCTTCTGTCCGGTCTCTTCTATGCCGAGCCATTGGCGGCGGCTGGAGGTGTGGAGGCGGTGTTCGGGGCAGGCTCGAATGCTACAGATCGCATCGAATTTGTCGGCATGATGAAAGGTGATCTGAGCAATTTCACAATCTTCTGGTTTGGCTATTGGCGTCCTCTCTTGGCGGTGGCCCTATTGGTTGTAGCAGTTGCGCCGATCCTTTACTCAAGCTTGCCGCGCAGTCTGCTTTTCTTCTCCATGCTCTACCCGTTTATTGGGGTATTTTTATTTTGGGGCGGTTCCATTTGGGGGCCAATGACTGTAGCGATGGGTCTTGCGGCTGCATTTTTCATCGGCCGTTTTGTGGCCACGCGCTTTGGGTTGTTGGGCGGTGGAATTGGGGCGGTCATCGCCTTTATCTTAATCTTCTTGAACCCGCTGCCCTTTATCGACCATGGGGGGCTGTTCCCGCTCTTTCCTCATGCGAAAGACGTGCTTCATAGCATCATCCCCTTCGGCTTGCCCGCGATCCCTTCTGACCAATTCGGTGGGTTCATGTTGGCGATCATCATTGGCACGTCTGGCATCGTGCTGTCCCTGCCGATTGGTATCTTGTTGGCGCTAGGGCGGCAATCAACCATGCCCTTTATCCGTTGGGTCTGTGTGACCTTCATTGAGGTTATCCGTGGTGTGCCTTTGATCGTTTGGTTGTTTGTGGCCTCGACCTTGCTCAAATATTTCCTGCCCCCAGGTTCAAGCTTTGACGCGCTTCTGCGGGTAATCATTCTCGTGACCCTGTTTGCCTCGGCCTATATCGCCGAGGTGGTGCGCGGCGGTCTCGCCGCCTTGCCCACGGGGCAGTATGAGGCGGCCGATAGCCTGGGGCTTGATTACTGGAAATCTATGCAGCTGATTGTCTTGCCGCAGGCGCTCAAGATCTCAATCCCCGGAATTGTGAACACCTTTATTGGCTTGTTCAAAGACACCACGCTGGTGGTTTTCGTTGGCTTGCGTGATCCGCTTGGCCTGACCAATGCCATCCGTGCCACGGGAGAATGGAACGGTATTTACTGGGAGCTGTATATTTTCGTAGCGCTTCTGTTCTTTACCTTCTGCTTCTTCATGTCCCGCTATTCCATGTATCTGGAGCGCAAGCTTCAGACTGACCGCCGATAAGGAGGCCACCCGATGAGTGAGGCGCAAACGTCCCTACAGGACCGCCAAATCGACCGTTCGCAAATGAAAGTCACTGATGAGGTGGCAATCGAAATCAGCGATATGAACAAATGGTATGGCACATTTCATGTGCTTCGTGACATCAATCTGACCGTGAATCGGGGGGAGCGGATCGTTATTTGCGGCCCCTCAGGTTCTGGAAAATCCACCTTGATCCGCTGCATCAATGCTTTGGAAGAACACCAAAAAGGGCAGATCATTGTCGATGGCACGACCCTGTCGACCGACCTTAAAAACATCGACAAGGTGCGGTCTGAGGTGGGTATGGTGTTCCAGCATTTCAACCTGTTTCCGCATTTGACCATTCTTGAAAATTGCACATTGGCCCCGATTTGGGTGCGCAAAGTGCCAAAACGCGAAGCCGAGGAAACCGCGATGTATTTCCTCGAAAAGGTCAAGATTCCCGAGCAAGCCCATAAATATCCGGGCCAACTGTCAGGTGGACAGCAGCAGCGTGTGGCGATTGCACGCAGCCTGTGTATGCGTCCGCGTATCATGCTGTTTGACGAGCCGACCTCGGCACTGGACCCTGAGATGATCAAGGAAGTGTTGGATACGATGATCCAACTGGCCGAAGAAGGCATGACGATGCTCTGCGTGACCCATGAGATGGGCTTTGCCCGTCAGGTCGCCAACCGCGTGATCTTCATGGATGCGGGCCAAATCGTGGAGCAGAACGAGCCAGAGCCGTTCTTCACCAATCCACAGAATGATCGCACCAAGCTGTTCCTGAGTCAGATTTTGGGGCACTGATCCCGTTCAGGGCAAATCACGCGGTGTGAGAAAGGCGCGGGCGAGCCCCGCGCCTATTTCTATATCTGCCCATGATTTTGCTTTGAAATCGGCGACCAATGTCGCGGCGGTGGGGTATCGCGTGAATTTCGCGTGATCGGGTTCGTTTTGCAAAAGGGAGCGGGCCAAGCTGCCAATTCCAGGGTTATGGCCGATGACGGTCAGAACGCGACCTTCGCTGACCCTGATCACATTGAGCATCTCAGGTGGCATGGCCAGATAGAGGGCGCGGGTATAAGACACCTCGATATCTTTGGCCTGCATCCGTTCAGAGATGCCCGCCCATGTCTCAACCGCGCGCGTGGCGGTGGAGCACAGGATGTGATCTGGACGCAACCCCTGTTCTGCAAGCCAATTGCCGATGCGTGGTGCATCCTCAGCGCCACGCGTGTTGAGCGGGCGATCGTGGTCGGCCAGCCCTGCATCGGCCCAGTCGGATTTCGCATGGCGAATGAGGATGAGGGTCAGGGTCATTTGTGAAAGCTCCTCATATGGAAATGGGCCTGTTCTGGCAGGCGGCCAAATCCTTGTGATATTGGGCAAGCGCGGCGTGCGGCACAGCCATATGTCATGCAATCCGCACCTGCATCTGTATTGAGATAGTCATGGCAGCTTGCGGTGTCATAGCCAATCCCATCAAATGCAGAAACGGGGCAAGCGTTGCGACAAGGTTGTGCTGTGCAGCTGTCGCAGGGTGAATTCTGCGCGGGTGGTTCTGGGAGGGCATATGGCAGGCCAACCGCGCCGCGAAAGGATACACATAACCCTGCACGCGCATGGACCAGCAATCGGATCGGGCTTTGCCAGATCGCACCGCTTGCCAAAGCCCATTGATAGAAGGGGGCATAGGGTGGTCCGCCAAAGGGGAAATAGGCTGTGGCACCCATCTCTGCCGCCCATGCCCCGATCACCCGCGCAGACCAACGATCCATCGGATCGGGTGCGCCATCGCGAAATTCAGGGCTATCTTTAAACGCGGGCCAAAAGACAGGTTCATCTGGCCCCAACAACACAAGCGCCTTAACCCCTGCGTCAAGGCCATGCGCAGCTTTGGGTGCGAAATGCCCCAAGATGGTCAGGTGCCGCGCCTGCGCGCTTTGGATGAGATCGGTCAAAACCATGCCACAGCCTGCGCTGATTGATCCGCGCAGCGCAAGCAAAACTAGGCGCGGATGATAGAGCCGGCACCGTGATCCGTGAACAACTCCAACAGGCAGGCATTTGGCGCACGCCCGTCCAAAATCACTGCCGCGCGCACACCTGCGCGCACCGCTGACAGCGCTGTTTCGGTTTTTGGGATCATGCCGCCTGCGATCACGCCGCTTTGGGTCATCGCCTCGACATCGGCGGCGGTCAATTCGGTGACAACCTCGCCATCGGCATTCTTCACACCTGAAACATCGGTCAACAAAAGCAGGCGATCCGCTTTCAGGGCCGCGGCAATGGCACCTGCCGCCGTGTCGCCATTGATGTTGTAGCTTTGGCCCGCCCGATCAGCGCCGATGGGCGCGATCACGGGGATCATCTCAGCCTCAAAGAGTTGCCGCAGAAGGGTGGTGTGCACCTCGCTCGGCTCGCCTACGAAACCCAAATCGGGGTCCGCCATCGTGCAGGTGATCATCGCGGCATCTTTTCCTGACAGGCCAACCGCGCGTCCGCCTTCGGTATTGATGGCTTGCACGATCCGCTTGTTGACCTGACCAGATAGAACCATTTCAACCACATCCATGGTCGGGGCATCCGTGACCCGCTTGCCGCGCGTGAAGGTCGAAGTTACCCCTAGCTTTTCAAGCATCTGGTTGATCATTGGCCCGCCGCCATGCACGACCACGGGGTTCACGCCAACGGTGCGCATCAGCATGACATCGCGCGCGAATGAGGCCATCCCCTCATCCGACCCCATCGCGTGCCCGCCCAGTTTGATCACCACAATCGCCCCGTGATAGCGCTGCAAATAGGGCAGGGCTTCGTTCAAGGTGCGGGCGGTCGAGAGAAAATCACGCATTTTGGCTGTCTGCTTCTTCATTTTTGGCGTTCCAAATTGATCCCACGCCGCTTCAGGCGCGCTGCGTTCCTTCCATAAGGCAGGAAAGCCTTGCTGTGAAGGTGGCTGTTAGCCCGCAAGCCCTGCGATCAGCGCGCGCAGATTTTCGATACCCCATCCTTTTTCAGAAGATGTCATCAACAGTTCGGGATAGGCGGCGGGATGTTTGGATAGGGCTTTGCGCACTTGTGCCAAGATTTTTTCGCGCTCGGCCTCTTTCACCTTATCGGCTTTGGTAAGCACCACTTGAAACGTGACCGCAGACTGGTCAAGCAGGGTCATGATCTCGTCATCTACAGCCTTTACGCCATGGCGGGTGTCGATCAAGACAAAGGCGCGGCGCAGCGAGGCGCGCCCTGAGAGATACGCCTTGAGCAGTTTTTGCCATTTTTCGACCACGGCCACGGGGGCCTCGGCAAAGCCATATCCGGGAAGGTCGACCACATAATGGCTGTCGCCAAGGGTGAAGAAATTGATTTCTTGTGTCCGTCCAGGCGTGTTTGAGGCTCGCGCCAGGTTCTTACGCCCCGTCAGCGCATTGATGAGCGAGGATTTCCCGACATTCGAGCGCCCTGCAAAACAAATCTCCAAACGATCCGCAGGCGGCAAACCATCCATTGCAACCACACCTTTGACGAATTCTGCACCCCGGGCGAACAAAAGCCGCCCGTTTTCAAGGCTGATCTCATCGGCATCCTCGGCCAAAGGGAAGGGCAGGGTAGCACTCACCAGATAATCTCCACTTCGTCATCTTGGGCAATATGCCCCTGGTCGATCGTTTCAGCATATACGCCAAACGTGCTGTGACCCCAACCATCTTGCAACATCTGCAATATGGGCACATCGCGCGTGCCCGTGTCGGGGTTTGCTTCGGTCGCGCGACAACGGGTGATAGGTTCCACGATTTTCAATCGAGCGCTCCCAATCACGAGAGTTGCGTCGATCAGGTCCAATTCTTCCCATTGGGTTAAACCATCCAACCAAAGGTTTCCACGAAAGCGGCGCGGGTCCAAGGGGACACCTGCCCGCGCCTCAAGCGCGCGCAGGGAAGCAAGATTGAGCACCGAGATTGAGGCGAAGTTGGCATCCGTCATCCCCGCTTGCGGGGCCGCCACAAGCCCCACAGGTGCGGGGCGGTCGGGGGGATATATTGTGCGCAACCACGCGATCAGCCCTGCATCATCGTGCTTTGGATCGAAGGTGAAATCAGGCAGATCGGGATGGCTAAGGCGCATGGTCCCATCTTCGCCGCATTCTGCGCTGATGGCCATCAATTGCGGGGCCTTCGCGCCGCGGATAAAATTCCGACATGGCTGCCATTGGCCATGCTTGGCCGCGGCACCCTCCTCAATCACCGCAAAAGCGCGATCAAGCGGCAAAGAGAAATCGGGGGCCAAAAAGGCCCCCGAGATCCGCTCTGCGCCAATCCCTTTGATCGGGTGCCGCCATATTTGCTTGAGAGTGACGCTCACTTGGCGTCCTTCTCCCCGCGTTTGAAACTGGCGCGGATATTCCCAAAAATATCTGGGGTGTAACCTTGATGCCGCATGATTGCGTATTGCTGCATGAAGGTCAGCGTGTTGTTAACGATCCAGTAGATCAACAAGCCAGTCGCGAAATGGCCCAACATGAACATGAAGATGAAGGGCAACCACGCGAAAATCGCGGCCTGTGTTGGGTCGGTGGGTGCTGGGTTAAGCTTTTGCTGTAGCCACATCGAAATGCCCAACAGGATCGGCAAAACACCAATGAAAATCAGCGCGAGGATGGATCCAGGTTCAGGTGCGGGCCATGGAAACAGGCCGAACAGGTTGAAGATCGAGGTTGTGTCTGGCGCAGACAGGTCTTTCATCCAGCCGAAGAACGGCGCATGGCGCAACTCCAGCGTGACAAAGATCACCTTATAGAGCGAGAAGAAAATCGGGATTTGCAGCAAGATCGGCAGACAGCCCGAAGCAGGGTTGACCTTGTTCTTCTTATACAGCTCCATCATGCCCTTTTGCATGGCCTCGCGGTCATCACCCGCGCGTTCTTTCAGCTTTTCCATTTCTGGCTGAAGCTCTTTCATCCGCGCCATGGAGGCATAGGATTTATAGGCCAGTGGGAACAGAACCGCTTTCACAATGAAGGTCAGCGCGATGATGGCAAGGCCCATATTGCCAATCATGACGTTCAAATAGTGCAACAGCCAGAACATCGGCTTTGTCAGGAAGTAGAACCAACCCCAATCGATCGAGTCGAGAAAGCGATCAATCCCGCGCTCATCTTGATAGGCGCGGATGGCGGCCCACTCCTTGGCCCCTGCGAATAGCTTGGTGGTGACTTCCGCAGATGCACCCGCCGCCACATCAACGGCAGGCAAGCGGGCCTCGGTCTGGTAAATATCTGCCGAGGCCACATAGCGCGTGGCAGCGGTGAACGCCTGTCCTGCACCTGGGATGAGTGTGGTCATCCAATATTTATCGGTAAACCCGATCCAACCGTTATCCGTGACCTCCACCAATTCGGCCGCGGCCCCTTCACTGGGCACCACGGTCAACTCGGTCACTTTTTCGTAGCTGATTTCGTCCAACGTGCCGTCTGTTTTGCGCACCACACCCTCATGCAAGATGAAGAAGTTCTGCAAATCTGAGGGCAAGCCGTGACGGGCCACGATGCCATAGGGCGCAAGGCGCACGGTGTTCCCAGTCGTATTTCGGACCGATTGCGTGACGGAGAAGATGAAATCCTCATCCACCGTGATTGCGCGGCTAAAGATCAAACCCGCGCCATTGTCCCATTCCAAGAGAACGGGCGTTGTCGGGGTCAGCACATCACCTTGCACAAGCTGCCATTCGCTGTTGGGACCAGGCACTTGGTCGAAATCAAGCGCGCCGCCCGGTGCCCAACCATAAAGCGCATAATAAGCCGAGGGGCCACCGACAGGCGACAGAAGGCGCACAATATCCGCATCTTCCTCGATCGTCTCACGGTAATTTTTCAGGGACAGATCGTCAATGCGCCCGCCCAGCAGCGAAATGGAGCCAGACAAAGTGTCGGTTTCAATCGCTACGCGCGCCGAAGACGAGAGCGCGACCGCGCGGGTGTCTTCGGCACCGATCATTTGCGGATCGCTTACATTGGCGCTTGGTGGCAACAATGCGTCACTTGCCTGTTCCGAGACAGCCGCAGGATCTGCCTCCGTGATCTGTGGTTCTTCTGGTGGGAACAACAGGAACCACACCAAAATGACGAGAAAGCTCAAACCCGTGGCCAGGATCAGGTTTTTGTTCTGATCTTCCATAATCGCGCTATGCCCTATGATTTATTGACAATCGGGTTCAATAGGCAAGCGGCGCAAAGGTCAAGGGGTTTGGGGCGAATATCCGATGGAATGCGCTAATCTGGCCTAGTCCTGTGACTGATTTTCCATCGCCCGTGTTAGGCCCGCGAAATCGAACAGGTCGGGATCCAACAAATGCGAGGGGCGGGCGTTCATCAGGGCGGAAAAAATTTTTTGCCGCCGACCTGGTGCGCGGGTTTCCCACTCATCCAACAGGCGTTTGATGGCTTGGCGTTGCAAGCCGTCCTGTGAGCCGCACAGGTCGCAAGGGATGATGGGGTACTTGAGCGCGCGCGAAAACGCTTCACAATCCGCTTCGCTGACATGGGCCAGCGGACGATAGACAAAAAGATCACCCTCGTCATTGAGCAGCTTCGGGGGCATGGTCGCCAATTTTCCGCCATGAAATAGATTGAGAAAGAAGGTCTCCAAGATATCATCGCGGTGGTGGCCCAAAACCAGCGCAGAACAGCCCTCCTCGCGTGCGATGCGGTAAAGGTTGCCGCGTCTCAGGCGTGAACACAGCGCGCAATATGTGCGCCCTTGCGGGACTTTATCCATCACAATCGAATAAGTGTCTTGATATTCGATCCGATGCGGCACGCGCATCTTGGTCAAAAATTCAGGCAGCACTGTTGCGGGAAAGCCCGGTTGGCCTTGGTCGAGGTTGCAGGCCAATATCTCAACAGGCAGAACGCCGCGCCATTGCAATTCGGTCAGAGCGGCCAAAAGCGTGTAGCTGTCTTTTCCGCCCGAAAGGCAAACCAGCCACTTCGCGCCGCGCTCTATCATGCCGTAGCGCTCAATGGCGTCGCGGGTCTCGCGGATGATACGCTTGCGCAGCTTTTTAAATTCGGTGCTTGAGGGCGCGCCGTGAAAGAGCGGATGGATGTCTTGGGTCTCGTCCAGCATGGTTTCTCTTTCACGTCTGTGGGGCCTTGGTTGGGCCTGCCATAGGCGAGACAGGGCCGAAGCGTCAAGTAAACTTGCCTTTTGCCTGCCCGTTCTAAGTTTCTCCTCAGACAGCACAAGGTGGGTCATCATGAGAAAACTGGCATTGGCGGCACTTTTGGCATTGGCGGCTTGCACGGGCAAACCTGCGCTGGATGATCCAAAGATGAGCACCCGCGCGCTCAACCTTGAGGAATTCTTCGTGGGCGATCTTGTGGCCTATGGGCAGTTCCAAGATGTGCTGGGTGAGGTGCGGCGGCGTTTCGAGGTGAAGATCAACGGCACATGGGATGGCGAAACCCTTCGGTTGGTCGAGGATTTTGTCTACGAAGATGGCAGCACCGAACAGCGTATCTGGGTCTTGGAAAAACTTGATGATCAGCGTTGGCAGGGCACTGCGGAAGGTGTGATCGGCATGGCCACGGGCGAAGAACGCGGCGACACGTTCAACTGGATCTATACAATTGACCTGCCCATTGGGGATGGTGAAACCTTGCGGGTCAGTTTCGATGATTGGATGTGGCTTTTGAGCGAGGATCGCTTGCTGAACCGCGCCTATATGAAGCGCTTTGGCGTGACGATTGGTGAGGTCATCATCTATTTCGAGCGGCTTTGATCCCCGTCTTTTGGGGGGACGGGATCATATCCTGAACTGCCCAAGGGGTGGCAGCGGCCAATGCGGCGCAGCAAAAGATAGGTTCCCTTAAACGGACCATGCCGCTCCAATGCCTCCAAAGCATAGGCGCTACAAGTGGGTTGAAAGCGGCAATTGAATCCGACCCATGGGCTGAAAATCAGGCGATAAGCCCGAATGGGCAGGGACAGCAGCCATGCCAGCGCGCGCATCACCGGTCCCGCCCCCGTGGTGTGTGAATGCGGACCAAGGCTTCGGCCAGTTCTGTTTGCATCTTTTCAAACGGGTGATCCAAGGTCACATCAGGGCGACCCACCAAAACATAATCCCATCCCGCCTTGCCATGAATGGGCAGGCCCAAACGGGCAATCTCGCGCAGGCGGCGTTTGGCGCGGTTGCGCATCACGGCATTGCCGATTTTCTTTGAACAGGTGAAGCCCACGCGGATCAGTCCGTCATCCACAGTTTCATCTACAGTGCGTTTGCGCGCTTGGAGCAGAAACGCCGCCGCAGGCGCACGTGCCGCCTTGGCGGCCTTCAAGAAATCAGCACGTTTGCGCAAAATCTCCATCGCTCATGTCCAAAAAGCTGCGTGAAAGCAAAAAGCCCCTGACGAGATTTCGGCAGGGGCGCGTTGAGGGTCGCCCCTCAATGCAATTGTTACGCGGTTTATGCGCTCAGCGATTTGCGGCCACGCGCACGGCGCGCGTTCAAAATCTTGCGGCCTGCTTTGGTCGCCATACGCGCACGAAAGCCATGACGGCGCTTGCGCACGAGGTTAGATGGCTGAAAAGTCCGTTTCGACATCGGCTTGCTCCAGTTTGCTGGTCGGTGCGCAGGGCTGCGCGCAAGGATCACGACCAAAAGAATCCGTATAAGGTCTGCGCAATACGCAAAGCTGCGCGGCGTGTCAATAAATGCGCGCGGTTAATTGCGCTCTTGTGTAAGTTTATTGTTATGCGCGCAATATTGCGCATGATTTCTGCGGGGCGTTACAATTTTGCGGATAAACACCTATTTGTGACGCTCAGGGCGATGAGGGAAAACCACGTGTTCAACACACTCTCGGGACGGTTTTTGATTTTGACCCTTTGCTTCGTGATGCTGGCAGAGGTGTTGATCTTTGTGCCTTCGGTTGCACGATTCCGCGAAGATTATCTTTTGTCGCGGTTGGAGCGGGCGCAGATCGCCTCGCTTGCGCTTTTGGCGAATGATGGCATGGTCGATAATGCGCTAGAGGATGAATTGCTGCGCAATGCTGAGGTTTTAAACGTTGTTCTGCGCCGCGATGAAGTGCGTGAGTTGGTTTTGAGTGCCCCTGAAATTCCACCAATTGCCGCCACCTATGATCTGCGCGCTCCTGCGCAATTTGACCTGATCCGCGATGCGATGATGCAACTGGGCAATCGCACCGAACGCACCATCCGCGTCATTGGCGCCCCCGTGCGCGATGCAGGGTTAGAGATTGAGGTAACCATGCACAGCGCACCATTACGCGCGGCCATGATTGATTTCGGTTTGCGTATCTTGGTCCTCTCGGCCGTGATCTCGGCATTCACGGCGACGCTTTTGTTTGTATCGGTCCGCTATTTTCTGGTCACGCCCATGAATCGGCTGGTGGGGCAGGTGCGCGCCTATGCGGATGCGCCTGAGGATGCGCGGCGGATCATTACCCCTAATGCAGGCTTGCATGAGCTGCGCGATGCGGAAATGGCGCTCAACAAAATGCAGACTGAATTGACAGCAGCGTTGCGGCAGAAAGATCATTTGGCCCAGATGGGCGCGGCCGTTGCCAAGATCAGCCATGATTTGCGCAATATCCTGACCACAGCCAGCCTGATGGCAGATCGCCTTGAGATCATTGATGATCCCACCGTAAAGCGCACCGCGCCAAAGCTTCTACAATCGCTCGCGCGGGCGGTGAATCTTTGTGAGGGCACATTGGCCTTCGGTCGCGCGCAGGAGCCTCCCCCCGCTTTGGCGCGGGTGGATGCGGCCAGTTTGCTGCGTGATGTGGTGGAAAGCGAGGCGCTTGGTCCCGATGGCGAAGCCATTAGATTTGATCTTGATGTGGAGGCTGGTCTGACGTTGCGCTGTGATGCGGAACAAATGTTTCGGGTGCTGGGCAACCTTATCCGCAACGCCCGCCAAGCCATTTTGGCGCAGAGCAAATCTGGGGTTATCACGATTGCCGCGCGCGCCAATGCCCGCGCGGATGGTTGGGAGATCCGCGTATCAGATACGGGGCCAGGCCTGCCTGAAAAAGCCCGCGAACACCTGTTCAAGCCGTTTCAGGGAGGTGCGCGCAAGGGCGGTTCGGGGCTTGGCTTGGCTATT
Organism: Roseicyclus sp.; assembly: GCA_018401385.1. Taxonomy (GTDB): domain Bacteria; phylum Pseudomonadota; class Alphaproteobacteria; order Rhodobacterales; family Rhodobacteraceae; genus M30B80. Next base: position 14,370 of record JAGYKZ010000009.1, on the reverse strand, counting down.
GCCGCGGAATTGGTGCGCGGCCATGGTGGCAGCCTGACGCTGGAGCGCAGCGATGCCCAGGGCACGGAATTCAAAATCTGGTTGCCCTCACACCCTTTAGGGTGAATTCACCCTTGCGCTGCATGAGCATGAGCGTTAAGAGGCACCTCCACGCGCTGGTAGCTCAGTTGGATAGAGTACTTGACTACGAATCAAGGGGTCGGGGTTCCAATCCTCCCCCAGCGCGCCATATCTTTATCTCGCATATTTTTACGCCGGGCTTGATCTCCCGACCTGTGTGGTTGTGATGCGGGTTTGCACTCGTGGGTGTTCGGTACGCTGCCCAAAGATCGTCGCGCAACAGATACCGCCCGTCATCCTGCGGCTTCACCATCGACACCCGCCCGTTCCGCTCACCCCGGCTCCACATCCACCGGTCCGCCACCAGCCCGCGCCGGTGCGACCCGGATCCAGAATTCCACAACGCCCATCGGCTATCTCCCGTTACAGGCGCCGGGAGCCACTCTCCCAGCCCTCAACCCGTCACCGGGAAACCGGCACCTCTCACTCTCCAGAAAGCGAAGAAACAAAAAGAGGACAGAACACGGCCGCTGTAACGGATGGCCCAACAGCCCAGTTCTCCTGCGTATGCTTTCCATGGTCTAGAATGGAAGTCGGATCGCCGCATTCATGAAGGTAACGGCCTGTCCCCTCAGCAAAACGCGATCCTCAGTTAGCTCGCAATCCAAACCAGCCACCGCGCGAGGATGCTTGGAACGCTTGGTGTCGTAGGCCGCCAAGCTAATGTTCGGATCAATAGGGACCAGTGTCGCGTGGATCGAACCGGTCACAGGGTCCTCGGGAATACCCGCCCGGGGGGCGAAGTAGCGCGATACGAAGGCCGCACCCGATACCCCATTGCCCTGTCCCGTGATCACGAGGCCGACGCCCCATCCCACCTATACGCGCGTAATCTGGAATGAACGCGCGCGCACCGCTGCTTCCGGAGCCTAGATCGCGAAGATATTCTCGAAGTTGCGGAATACGCAACGGGCGGCTGCGCAAACACCCCATCTAGCGCGGACGGCAGCATCGAGAGCTTCAGGGTTCAATCGCGGTATGTCGAGGCGGTAGAGATCGCCGTCCCGCGCAACGCGAAGTCTGGCCGACGCGCGTCTCGAACGCCATCGGACCGCTGAAGCCGTATTCCGTGGTAAGCACATGCGCGGTCGCGAGCGTCGCATGGCCACAAAAATCGACCTCGTGCGCAGGCGTGAACCAACGCAACTTCCAACTGCCGTCATCGATTGGCACCGCGAACGCGGTTTCCGCGAGATTATTCTCCTGTGCTATGGCGATCATCAGCTGGTCAGGAAGCCAGCCATCGAGAATGAGAACAGCTGCCGGATTCCCACAAAACAAGCGATCGGTGAACGCATCCACTTGAAACATGCGCATGGGCTTTGTCCACTTCTTGCTGATCCGCGTTGACACGGGTGGAGAGCTTCAGTTCGAGCGCGGACATCCCTGATCGCCAGACGCGCCCATCGGGTCAGTTGCGGTCCGTCAACATCCGCAGGCCTGCGATGGCAAAAGAATGTCCTGTTTGTGATGCCCCGCCGAGCGGGGTATAGAATCGATCATCATCGAAGTTGAAAAGGCCAGCGCATTGTGGAGAGAGGTTAATCACCGCCGACAGAATGATCGTTCCAGTCACGATGGCGGCAGCGACCCAAAGCGGCGCATCGGGCGTGAGGCCCAGTGAACGACTGCGATCCATGTCAACACCGATTTCGGGTTCGTCATGGCTGGATGTAACCGCGCCGTCCCGTACTCCCATGTCGACCGCTGGCCCCGTGCCGCCTCGCGATATCTCCGAGATCTGCGGGGACGCTGCCGCTCGAAATGCCTTGTAGGCAAGCCATAATAGGTAGAAGCCCCCGAACACCTTGATAACGACAAGTGCCGAGGCGTAGGTCGCAAGAATTGCCGACAGTCCAGCAGCGTCCAGCACGCCCCATGTAAGTGAGCCACCCACTACCCCCATCGCCAGTCCGGATGCCCGCGGGGCGGCCTGCTCCCATCGAGGTCCCGAGGATCGCCAACATGGCTGGTCCGGGCTTGCGACTGCAAGAAGGAACGCACCGTAGGACAAAGGATGCCGGCAGATAGGAGAGATGTTTTCCATAGCCATTACCTTTCTCAAAGCTCAAGGATTCTCACGATATTTCTGACCATGTACCTAATCAAGTATTCATTGGATGTTCGGCGAGCGAGGTTTCCGCTTCATATTAAGGAGAAACTCTGCGCTGCCTTGCGGCAGTGCGCGAACCCGGGTTGCCCCGCCGGGCCGAGGGGGAGACCCCGTTCCTCAGAACGGGATCCGTCGTCGCGTCGATCCAGTTCGGGGACTGAAACTCGGCCGACTTCGGGCGGCTCGAGGCAAGTCGACCTTATCGGCGATGATCTCTCAGCCGGGGTGGCACTCAACCAAGTTCCTGCAATCTCACTCACCGCATCAAGACCACTTTCCAGTTCTCATCTTCTACCGCTACGGCGCGCCACTTTCCCTCAATTGTCATATGGTCTGCTTGCGTTTACCCCCCTTAGGCCGTCAGTTCTGAGACGGGAATAAAGGGGAAAAACATCCCCTCAGACCACACACCGAACCAATCCTCATCACCGCTGCGATGTGCTTCGCCGATATCGACCAAGCGATAAAAGCTTTTGCGATCAATCAAGGCCTCCAGACCACGCCGCACCATGACGTAAGGGGATGGCTCACCACCCTGTTACGGGTCTCAGGCGGATCGGTTATCAGGTCCGGCCGTCACCTCATCTCCGACATTTGTGGTAAGGTATCATTTGACCCTGCACTGTGCCTGTCACGACAAAGTCTTGGCGCTATGAACGGGGCATCCACGACCCTAATCCCAACTTTCTCAACGGGCGTGACAAGAAAGAAATCGTCCCCCTCGCGTTTCAGAATGGTTGAGAACAAACGCACCATGCGGGGCCGCCGATGGGTGTGCCCCATTGTAAAACCACGTCCCATCGCGGTGGATTTCCATATCAATATCGCCACAAAATGGAGGATTCACTGATCCACGGGTGGTAACCGTCTTTTGGGCATTTGTGGCTGCGGCAAGCGGGGTTTCAGGCGTCATTGGTCACGATCATTTGTCTCCCATGGGCTTTTTGCCATTTGTGGTTGGCGCCTAGTTAGATTTACTGGACAAAATTATTACAACCCTCAAGATAAGCATTCTGCGGGAGTTTATGGCGGAGCCTGAAAACCTAACATCTGAGATTGATCGGCTTGGTGAGCGGCTCAAGGCTGCGCCTTGGAGATTGCAAAGGGATCATCGGTCAGGATGAGGTGGTCGGCTGGCAATGGCGGCGATGCTGTCCAATGGCCATGCGCTGGTCATGGGGTTGCCCGGTTTGGGAAAAACGCGGCGGTTGATACGTTGGCAAAGGTCATGGGCCTGCGCGCAAATCGCGTGCAATTCACCCCCGATCTGATGCCCGCCGATATTTTGGGCTCCGAGGTTCTCGACTTGGGCGCTGATGGAAAGCGCAGCTTTCGGTTCATCGAGGGCCCTGTGTTTTGTCAGCTGTTGATGGCCGATGAGATCAACCGTGCCAGTCCGCGCACGCAATCCGCCCTGCTCCAAGCCATGCAGGAGCGTGAGGTGAGCATTGCGGGTGCACCCCGCGCCCTTCCCGCGCCTTTTCTGGTTCTTGCAACTCAAAACCCGATTGAGCAGGAGGGGACCTATCCTTTGCCCGAAGCACAATTGGACCGCTTTCTCTTGCGCATTGATGTCGCCTATCCTGATCGCGCGGCAGAGCGCGATATATTAATTGCAACATCGGGGCCTGAGGACGTTGGCCTGATGCCGATTTTCACGGATGCAGACCTGATCGCCGCGCAACGGCTTGTACGTATGATGCCCGTGGGGGATCGTATCTGTGATCTTATTCTGGATCTGGTGCGCGCCTGTCGTCCCGATGACTCAGCGGACCCTGCCCGCATTGCGGCTCATCTGGCATGGGGTGCAGGGCCGCGTGCGGCGCAGGCCCTGATGGTGTCGGTCCGCGCGCGTGCGCTGATGGCGGGGCGCTATGCGCCCACGATTGAAGATATCCGCGCCATGGCCCCATCGGTTTTGGTGCATCGTATGGCGCTGGGCTTTGCGGCACGGGCGGAAGGACATGAATTGTCAGTGATGCTTGCGCGGGAAATAGACCACCATCTTGGCCGCATAGATTAAATGCCCCGCACCGCCCCTCATAGTGCCGCACCGCTTGTGCAAGCCGCCAATTTGGCGCTGCGGTTGCCCGCGCTTTTGCTTGAAGCGCAGCGCTTGGCGGCCGGATTGCACATGGGTGAACATGGTCGCAGACGCGCGGGCGCGGGGGATGAGTTTTGGCAGTATCGCCACGTCCAAGCGGGTGACAGCGCCACGTTGATCGATTGGCGCAGATCGGGGCGGGGGGATGAGTATTTCACCCGCCAAACTGAATGGCAGGCTGCGCAGACCCTTTTGATTTGGTCCGATCCTGCCGCCTCACTGCGCTACACCTCTGGCGCAGACCCTATGAGCCAAAAACGCAATCGTGCCGATGTGATCGCGTTGGCCTTGATCGAGCTTGCTTTGCGCGCGGGGGAGCGGGCGGGCTGGCTTGATGCTGCGCAGCCCCCGCAGCGCGGTATATTGCAGCGCGAGGCATTGGCGGCCCTGCTTTTGCAAGATCGCGCAGGGCAACCGATCATGGCGCAACCGATTCCAAAGGGTGCGAAATTGGTAATTTTGTCCGATTTCCTGGAAAACAAAGCCGCGCTTGCGGATATTATAAATGCCGCCACGGCCGCTGGCGCTTCGGGGGCGGTGTTGCATTTGGTTGATCCAAGTGAAGCGGCTTTCCCCTTTGCGGGTCGTATGTTGTTTGAAGGGCGCGATCCCGAAACGGATTTTGAAACCCAATCCGCCGAAGCGCTGCGCGCGGAATATCAAACCCGCTTTGCCGCGCATCGCGCATCGCTGATGGCGGTGGCGCAAAAGCGTGGCTGGCCGTTTTTGAGCCACCAGACTGATCGCCCCGCAAGCGAGGCTTTGATGGTCCTTTATCATGCTCTCTCGGAGATGGGCGCATGATTGGGGCTTTAGGCTTTGGCGCGGCGTGGGTCTTGTCGGGTCTGTTTTTGCTGCCTGCGCTTTGGTGGCTGCTGCGTGTTTTGCCACCTGCACCAAAGCGGCTTTATTTTCCTGCGCTGATTTTTCTGCTGGGCCTGAAGGACAAGGAAAACGAAAGCCGCAAAACGCCATGGTGGCTGTTGGCTTTGCGATTGCTGGCGGCGGGATGTTTGATCGTGGCGCTTGCGCAGCCCATTTTGAATCCCGCCCCAAAGGTGGCGGGACAAGGAGCCCTTTTGATCTTGCGGGATGGTTCATGGGCCAGTGCAATGTCTTGGGCGGCGGAAAACGAACGGATAGAACGCCAGTTACAAGATGCGGCCCGTGCGGGTCGCCCCGTGGCGGTGGTTGCCTTAACGGATGTGCCCGATGATGCGTTGGAGACCTTGCTTGCCCCTGCTGGGCAATGGTTGGGGCGTCTGGCAGGGCAACATCCCGCACCTTTCACGCCCGATTTTGCAGCGGCGCAAAACTGGGTGTCGGGGCAAGGCAATGTGTCCGAAGTGATCTGGTATTCAGATGGTCTGGCCCATGATGGCGCGCGCGCGCTTTTGGCGCGAACCTTGCGTGACCAATCAGCAGTGTTGCGTGTGATCGAGCCGCAGGAGCCATTGCAGCGCCTTGCCGCACTTGGTCCCTTGCAGATGCAGGGGGCTGATCTTTCCCTGTCCGTGTTGCGTGCAGATGGCCCATTGATGGCGGCGGCGGACCATATGGTGCAGGGCTTTGGGCCTGACCCGACTGGCGCGATACGCGTTTTGGTCGAAGCGGAGGCGCGCATTGGCGCAGGCGCGGGATTGGCGGTTGTGCCCCTGTCCCTGCCGCCTGAGCTGCGCAATCGCATCACGCGGTTCGAGTTGCGTGATCAAGCGCATACGGGCGCTCGGCTTTTGGTGGATGACAGGCTGTCACGGCGCGAGGTGGGTCTTGTTGCCACAAATGCCCCGCAAGAGGGGCAGGCGCTGTTGTCGCCGTTTCACTATCTGCGTGAGGCACTGGCCCCTTATGTCGATCTGTTAGAGGGCGGATTGACGGAGCTTTTGCCCGCGAACCCCGATGTGATCATATTGGTGGATGTGGCGACCCTGCCGCAGGAAGAAGCGCGTGCTTTGGCGGAGTGGGTTGAAAATGGCGGGCTGTTTCTGCGCTTTGCTGGCCCGCGTTTGGCAGGGACAGCGCCCGCAGATTTGCAGGATGATCGCTTCATGCCCGTGCAATTGCGTCAGGGCGGACGGGCATTGGGCGGGGCCATGTCATGGGCTGATCCAAGAGCGCTTCAACCCTTCCCAGAAAGCTCACCATTCTTTGGCCTGTCCATCCCCGATGATCTGCGTGTGAACCAACAGGTTTTGGCACAGCCAAGCCCCGATTTGGCAAGCCGCACCGTGGCGGCGCTGGAGGATGGCACCCCATTGGTGACGCAAATGCAAATGGGTGATGGGCGCGTGGTGCTGTTTCATGTGACGGCCAATGCGGAATGGTCAAACCTGCCCCTGTCTGGCCTGTTCGTGCAAATGTTGGAGCGCCTTTCCGTTTCAACCCGTCCCACCAGTGCCACCGGGCAGGATTACACGGGGCTGACCTTTACCTCTGCTGCTTTGCTGGATGGGTTTGGTTCGCTTTACCAAGCGCAAGGCGAGATCACGGTGCGCGGGGATGCGATGCGGGACACCCCCCTCTCTGCTGATCTGCCGCCTGGGATTTATGAGGCCAGCATCGGACGGGTGGCGCGGAATGTCATCACGGGGCCTGCGGATTTGGACCGCGCAAATTGGCCCGCATTTGTCACGGTTGAGCGGGGCGCGCCACCAGTGCCACTTGATTTGTCGCGTTGGTTCTTTGCACTGGCTTTTCTGGCGCTTGCTTTGGACAGTATTGCAAGCCTTTGGCTGACGGGTCGTATACGCGCTGCGGCGGGTGTTGCGGCGCTGCTGCTGTTTGTGCCGTGGTCTGGTCCGAGTGATGCGCAAACCCTCTCGCCTGACGAAATCTTTGGTTTGATGGCCACCGAGGACCTGCGCTTGGCCTATGTGGAGACGGGACAGGCGGTGGTGGATGAGATGTCCCGCGCGGGGTTGCAGGGCCTGTCTGATACGTTATGGGCGCGCACCACGATTGAGCCAAGCCCGCCTGTGGGTGTCGATTTGAACCGTGACGAACTGGCCTTTTTCCCGATGCTGTATTGGCCTGTTACCGAAACGCAAACTCTACCATCCGCCGAGGTGTATCAACGCCTGAACGCCTATTTGCGCGGTGGCGGGATGATCGTCTTTGATACGCGCGATGGGGATATCGGTGGCTTTGGCACATCCTCCCCCGCAGCGCGGCGCTTGCAGGAATTGGCGCAAGGTTTGGATATCCCGCCGCTAGCGCCTATTCCCGAGGACCATGTTCTGACGCGTGCCTTTTACCTGATTAATGATTTTCAGGTAATTTATTGTCTCTGCGATGTTTGGGTGGGCTTATTGCTGCGAGCCTGACATTTCAAAAGGCGCCACCTTTCGCCATTGCGCTTTAATAGCGGTCGATCTGCTGATTATCGGATGGCAATGATTGAATACACAGCATGGGCCGATGGATCAACGAGGCCGCTTGTGCCGATAGGAGCGCCAGTTGCGGGCAACACGCGAAATCGCACTGCGTTTTGGGGTTAATCTGGTGATGCATATCTTGTCGGGCAATTACAAATCCGACCAGGTTCACGTGCCTGCTTTGCTGCAACGGTTAGGAAATTGAGGGATGGGTAACGTGCTCTTTGACCCTCTGCTGCCGCCAAGCATTCTGTGGGCCGCGGCAGTTCTCTTGGCTCTCACGCTGGGGTTTTGCGCATGGCGCGGTTTGCGGGGCTGGCCCTATCGGGGCTTGGCGGCTGGGATCATCCTATTGGCGCTGCTGCGCCCTGTTTGGCAGGAGGAATTGCGTGCCCCATTGAGCGACTTGGCCTTGGTGGTGGTGGATGAAACGGCCTCGCAAAACCTTGCAGGACGGCAGGGCCAGACCGAAGAAACCTTGCGCGCCCTTATCGCCGCTTTGGAGGCCGAAGGTGTGGAGCCGCGCGTGCGGCGGGTCGCGGATGCTGAGGGCAATCAAGGCACGCGTGTTTTATCCGCGCTGTCGGAGTTTGCGGCGGAACACCCCCGTGACCGTATCGCGGGGGCGTTTCTTCTGACGGACGGGCAGGTTCATGATCTGGAGGCATGGCCAGAGCTGGGCGTGCCAGTCCATGCGTTGATTTCAGGGCAAGAGGCGGATTGGGATCGCGCCTTGCGCATCGAGAGCGCACCTGCCTATGGAATCTTGGGGCAGGATGTCAAAATCAGTCTCAGTGTTCAAGATTTCGGTCCCTTGCCAGATGGCATTGATCCAACCCAGACAGAAATCATCTACTCGATTGACGGGGGTGCGGCCCAGCGCGCGACCGTGCCTGTGGGGCAATCTTTAGAACTGACCTTGAACCTTGCCCATGCGGGTCAGAATGTGGTGCGGTTCGAGGTGCCTGTGCAGGCGGGTGAGCTGACCGCGCGCAACAATGTGACCTATGCCCAAGTCAACGGTGCGCGCGACCGTCTTTCGGTGCTTTTGGTCTCGGGTGAGCCGCACATGGGCCAGCGCACATGGCGCAATTTGTTGAAATCTGACCCAGCGGTGGATTTGGTTCATTTCACCATTTTGCGCCCCCCTGAAAAACGCGACAATGTTCCTGTGTCGGAGTTATCCCTGATTGCCTTTCCGACCCGTGAATTGTTTATGGAGCAGATTGATGATTTCGATCTGATCATTTTCGACCGCTATCAACGGCGCGGGATTTTGCCGCTGATTTATCTTGAAAACGTGGCGCGCTATGTGCGCGATGGCGGCGCGGTCTTGGTGGCGGCGGGCCCTGATTTTGCGGGGGCAGGGTCAATTTACCGCTCTCCTCTTGCAGATATCCTGCCTGCCGAGCCGACCGCCCGCGTTATTGAGGCCCCTTACCTTCCGCGCATCACTGATTTGGGTGCGCGCCATCCCGTGACGCGGGGGTTGGAGGCAGAACATCTGCCGCTGGCGACCGCCGATCAGCCATGGGGGCGCTGGTTCCGCCAGATTGAGGTGACCCCGACCAGCGGGGAGGTGGTTTTGCAGGGTGTGCAGGATGCCCCGCTTCTCATCCTCGACCGCGTGGAACAGGGACGTGTGGCGCTTTTGGCCTCGGATCACGCGTGGCTGTGGGATCGCGGCTTTGAGGGGGGAGGGCCACAATTGGAATTATTGCGGCGCTTGGCCCATTGGATGATGAAGGAACCTGATCTGGAGGAAGAAGCACTGCGCGCGGAGGCGGGAGACGGGGAAATCATCATCACCCGTCAAACCATGACACCAACTGCGCGGGAGGTGATCGTCACCGCCCCTGACGGCAGGACCACCCGTGTGCCGCTATCAGAGACGGAGGCGGGGCTGCTGGAGGGCAGGGCCCTCGCCCCAGACGATGGGCTGTATCGCCTCAGTGATCCTGATGCAGATGGTCTGGCCGATATTGTCGTGGGCATCGGCCCTGCGCATCCGCGTGAATTTGCAAAGGTGGTCGCCACCACAGCACAGCTGCAAACAGGCGTTGCCGCGCGCGGCGGGGGCATGGGTTTTATGCGCGATGGATTGCCAGACCTGCGCCTCGTCCCTGAGGGTCGCAATGCCGTTGGTCGCGGCTGGATGGGTCTTTACGCCCGCGATGCCTATCTTACCCAAGATTTACGTGCGCGGCCCTTTTTGCCCGTTTGGGTTTACCTGTTGTTTGGGCTTGGCGCGCTGTTGGCTGCGTGGCTGCGGGAAGGGCGGTTCAGAAGGGTTTGAAGACAACAACGATCAAAACAGCAATCGCTCCAAACACGCTCACTTCGTTAAATATGCGCAAGTAAAGATCACTTTCGCGAAACTCGCCCTTTAGGGCGCGTAGGATCAACCTTCCTGTCCACGCGTAATGCAAGGCAAGCAAAGCCACGAGGCCAAGTTTCACCCAGACCCACGGGGCAAAGCTCCAATACCAACCAAGCCAAAGTCCACTGGCAATCGCAATGACGCCAAGCCCAAGGGAGAAGCGATAGATGCGAATCGTCAGATCCGCTGTTGGCCCAAATTCACCCAGACTCGCATATTCTTTTTTCCAAAAGATAATGGCGCGGGGGACAGCAAAAATGCCCGTCATCCAGCCCATGACGCATAAAATGTGTATGACTTTTATCCAATCCATTCCGTCTTGCTGCCTCTTTTGAGGCGTGCCGTCCATGGGCAATTCGGTCGCGCTTGGCTTTTGCTTGCGCGATTGGTCAAATTGGTATAGAAATATTACCAATACTGCTGGGAGGGTCGATCATGGAAATGCCAATACCAAACCCCGCCATTTTGGCAAAACGCGCGCGGATCATTGCGCGGCTGCGTGATGTGCTGCCCCATGACGCGGTGATTGATGACCCGCATGAGACGCGCGCCTATGAATGCGATGCGCTGACGGCCTATCGCTGCCCCCCCTTGGCGGCGGTTCTGCCGCAATCCACAGCCGAAGTTTCTGAGGTGCTGCGCATTTGCCATCAGGAGGGCGTGCCCGTGGTGCCGCGCGGATCTGGCACCTCGCTTGCGGGTGGGGCTTTGCCAACGGCCGATAGCGTGATTTTGGGGGTCGCGCGGCTGACGGCGGTGTTGGAAACCGATTACGACAATCGCTTTATCTGCGTGCAGACGGGGCGCACCAATCTGAGCGTCACAGGCGCGGTCGAAGAGAAAGATTTTTTCTATGCCCCCGATCCCTCCAGCCAGTTGGCTTGCGCAATTGCGGGCAATATCGGGATGAATTCGGGTGGCGCGCATTGCCTGAAATATGGGGTGACGACCAATAACTTGCTTGGCGTCACGATGGTGATGATGGATGGCACTGTGGTCGAGATTGGTGGCGCGCATTTGGATGCGGCCGGGCTTGACCTGCTTGGTGTCATTTGCGGCAGCGAAGGCCAGCTTGGCGTGGTCACTGAGGCCACGCTGCGTATCCTGCGCAAACCCGAAGGAGCGCGTCCTGTATTGATGGGCTTTGACAGCAATGAGGTCGCGGGGGAATGTGTATCCGCCATTATCAAAGCGGGCGTTTTGCCCGTGGCCATCGAATTCATGGATCGCCCGTGCATCGAGGCGACAGAGGCCTTTGCCAAGGCAGGCTATCCGATGTGCGAAGCGCTGCTCATTGTCGAGGTCGAAGGCTCCGAGGCGGAAATCCGTGAACAGCTTGATGTGATCCTTGAGATCGCCAAGCGCCACAATCCCGTTGAACTCCGCGAGGCGGCAGACGCGGATCAGGCCGCACGGATTTGGCTTGGCCGCAAATCTGCCTTTGGCGCGATGGGTCAGATCAATGACTATATGTGCCTTGATGGCACGATTCCTGTCTCAAGCCTGCCTTATGTGCTGCGCCGCATTGGTGAGATGAGCAAAGAATACGGGCTTGGTGTCGCCAATGTGTTTCACGCCGGCGATGGCAATATGCACCCATTGATCCTGTTTGACGCGAATAAGCCCGGTGATCTGGAGCTTTGCGAAGCCTTTGGCGCGGATATCCTCAAGCTGTGCGTTGAGGTGGGCGGTTGTCTGACGGGTGAGCACGGCGTCGGCATTGAAAAGCGCGACCTGATGCTGACGCAATATAGCCATAAGGATTTGGAAGCGCAGCTTTGGGTGAAGGATGTGTTTGACCCCAAATGGCTGTTGAACCCCGCCAAGGTGTTCCCATTGTCGGTCACGGAAACCCGCCGCGATCAAGCTGCCTAAGTGAAATTTCATCCCCTGATTTGGCTTTGGGGGGACTTTGCCTGATGAAAGGGGCGATGCGCTATGCTGCAACCAAAATCCGAGGCTGAACTGGCCGAACTGTTGGCCGCAGCGCAGCATCCTGTGGTGATCCGTGGTGGTGGCACGCGTCCGATTGGGCGGGCTGCGGCGGGCGAGGTTTTGTCAGCCGCAGCGCTGACAGGTGTTACCCTTTATGAACCCGGTGCGTTGACCTTGGTTGCACAAGCAGGCACGCCGCTGGCTGAGATTGAGGCGGTTCTTCGCGCCGAAAACCAGCGCCTGCCGTTCGAGCCGATGGATCACCGCGCGCTTTTGGGAACAGACGGCACGCCCACGATCGGTGGGGTGGTTGCGGGCAATGTTTCGGGACCGCGCCGCATCCAAGCAGGTGCGGCGCGCGACAGTTTGATTGGCGTGCGTTTCGTGGATGGCACAGGCACGGTGATCAAAAATGGCGGACGCGTGATGAAGAACGTTACGGGCTATGATCTTGTGAAACTGATGGCGGGCAGTTTCGGCACGCTTGGCGTCCTCTCGGAGGTTTCGTTCAAACTGCTGCCTGAGGTCGAAACCTGCGCCTGTCTGATGCTTGAGGGGCTTACCGATCACACTGCCGTTGCGGCGCTGTCGCGCGCCCTCGCTTCGCCCTACGAGGTGACGGGGGCTGCGCATAGTGCCAATCGCGGCGGCACGTCCCGCACCATGATCCGCCTTGAAGGGTTCGCCAAAAGCGTGGCCTATCGCGCCGATGCGCTGCGCGGCGTTTTGGCAGAGTTTGGCGCGGTGGATGTGATCGCTGATCCTGCGCTTGTGCGGCAGATGTGGAAAGACCAGCGCGATGTCACCGCATTTGCGGGTCAGGCGGGCGATGTGTGGCGCATCTCGTGCAAACCCAGTGACGGGCCTGTGATAGCCGCGAAGATCAAGGGGGATGTCATTTATGATTGGGGCGGCGGGCTGATTTGGGCCTTGGTCACCGAGGGCCATGATCTGCGCACAAGTCTGGGCGCATTTGCGGGCCATGCCACGCTGATCCGCGCGGCTGAGGCAACGCGCGCGCGCATTCCGACCTTCCACCCCGAACCTGCGCCTTTGGCCGCGTTATCAGACGGGCTGCGCCGCAAATTCGATCCAAAAGGAATTTTGAACACGGGGTTGATGGCCACGGCCATGCCCGCCGCATAAGGAAAGACGTGTTTCGCCATGCAGACGACATTCACCCCAGAGCAGCTTGCCGATCCCGCCACCGCGCGCTCGAACCAGATTCTGCGCGCTTGTGTGCATTGTGGATTTTGTACAGCCACTTGCCCAACTTATCAGGTTTTGGGTGATGAATTGGACAGCCCCAGAGGGCGGATTTACCTGATTAAGGATATGCTTGAGTCGGCGCGCCCTGCGGATGCAAAAACAGTGAAACATATCGACCGTTGTCTGTCTTGTTTGGCCTGTATGACCACCTGCCCGTCAGGTGTGCATTATATGCATTTGGTGGATCACGCCCGCGCCCATATCGAGCGCACCTATAAGCGCCCATTGATGGACCGTCTATTGCGCTTTGCTTTGGCAAAAATCCTGCCTTATCCCACGCGGTTTCGTGTGGCTTTGCTTGGCGCGAAGATTGGTCGGCCCTTTGCCTTTTTGATGCCCGATGCGCGGCTCAAGGCGATGTTGGATATGGTGCCCGCGCATATCCCGCCTGTCAGCCGCAATGATGATGCGCAACGTTTTGCGCCGCAGGGTGCGCGCAAAATGCGGGTCGCGCTTATGACAGGCTGTGCGCAAAAGGCGCTGAACACCGATATCAACGATGCCACAATTCGCCTGTTGCGCCGTTTGGGCTGTGAGGTTGTCGTGGCTGAAGGTGCGGGCTGTTGTGGGGCATTGACCCATCACATGGGGCGCGAGACCGAGTCCCATGCCTTTGCGGCTGCCAATATTGTGGCCTGGATGCACGAGGTGCGGGGTGAAGGTTTGGACGCGATTGTGATCAACACCTCTGGTTGCGGCACAACGGTCAAAGATTATGGCCATATGTTCCGCAATGATCCGCTGGCCGAGGATGCCAAGACCATCTCAGATCTTGCGATGGATATCTCCGAACTCCTCCAAAAGTTGGATTTAACTGACGCCAAAGCCCCCGAGGATTTGAACGTTGCTTACCATGCGGCGTGCTCGCTTCAGCATGGGCAAAGGGTGAAAACCGCGCCGAAGGATTTGTTGCGCGCTGCGGGCTTCACAGTTCTTGAGCCAGCAGATAGCCATCTATGCTGTGGATCGGCAGGCACCTACAACCTGATGCAGCCTGAAATTTCGGGCAAGCTCAAGGCACGTAAAATCCGCACGCTTGAAGCCTTGCAGCCCGATGTGATCGCGGCAGGCAATA
>JAGYKZ010000089.1 GCA_018401385.1 Roseicyclus sp. | reverse complement strand
TCACCTTTGACGGCAAAACCTATCAAGGGTTCGAGGGCGATAGTCTTGCCTCTGCCCTATTGGCCAATGATGTCGCATTGGTGGGGCGCAGTTTCAAATATCACCGCCCGCGCGGGATCGTGACCGCTGGCTCGGATGATCCAAATGGGTTGGTTGAACTGTCGCGCGGTCCATATGGGGTCGCCATTCCCAACACCCGCGCCACAATGCAGTCCCTTTATGAGGGGCTTGAAGCCAAGAGCCAAAACCACCTTGGCCCGCTTGAGTTTGATCTTTTGGCGGTGAATGATCTGGCCGCGCCCTTCTTGAGCGCGGGATTTTACTACAAAACGTTCATGTGGCCGCGCCGCTTTTGGGAAGCGGTTTACGAGCCATTGATCCGCCGTGCTGCGGGTTTGGGCCGCTTGTCGCGCGAGATGCAGGCAGAACCATCCGAAAAGGCCTTTGCGCATTGTGATCTATTGGTCATAGGCGCTGGCCCCGCAGGATTGACCGCCGCGTTGGTCGCGGCTGAAGCGGGCGCGGATGTGATCCTCGCCGATGAGAATACAGAACTCGGCGGCAGGCTTTTGGTCGAGGATGCGGTGATTGACGATATGCCCGCGCAAACATGGCTTGCACAAATATCAGCGCAGCTCTCCGCCATGCCCAATGTGCGGATCATGCCACGCTGCACAGTCACAGGCGCCTATGATGGCGGCATATATGGGATGATTGAGCGCGTGGGGATTGACCGCGCGCCAAGTGGCAATGTGCCCCGCGAGTGTTTCTGGCGGATCACCGCGCGCGCGGCAATTTTGGCGACAGGCGCGGTTGAGCGTCCGATTGCATTTGCTGATAATGATCGCCCCGCCATTATGATGGCAGGCGCAATGCGCAGATATCTTGAACGCTACGGCGTTTTGCCTGCGCGCAAAATCGCGCTGTTTGTCAGCACGGATCAGGGACATCGCGATGCGCTGGCCCTGCGGGCGGCGGGGGCGGTCATCGCTGCGGTCATTGACCCGCGTCCCGATGCGCCCACGCTTGGGGACTATCCGCTCTACTGCGGTGCAGAGGTGGTGGCGACCCGAGGGCGCAAACGCATATCGGGTGTGACCGTTCGAGATAAGGAAGGGAAAACCACCGATCTGGATATTGGTGCCTTGGGGATGTCCGGCGGATGGAACCCCAATATTCATCTTGCCTGCCACATGGGCGCGCGCGCGATTTGGAACGCAGAGAAATCCTGTTTTCTCGCCCCAAAAGGCGCGGTCCCCGCGTTGCACCCCACGGGCAGCGCAGCCGGGCATTTCAGCACGGCACAGTGTCTGACCTCAGGCTTTACTGCGGCCATTCACGCCCTGTCCCAATTGGGACGGACCGCATCCCATATCCCCTGCCCAAGCGCGCCCCCCGCGCATGACGCCGCCAAACCCCATTGGGTGGTTCCAGGCAAAAAGCGGGCTTGGGTTGATTTTGCGAATGATGTGACCACCAAAGATATCCGCCTTGCCGCGCAGGAGGGATACCAATCGGTCGAACACATGAAGCGGTACACAACCCAAGGCATGGCCCCTGATCAGGGGCGCAGTTCCAACACCACCGCGATTGCCGTGTTGGCCGATGCCACGGGGCGCGGCATCGCCGAGACAGGCACGACCACCTATCGCCCACCCTTTGTGCCCGTCTCCCTTGGTGCCATTGGCGCAGGGGCGCAAGGCAAAGGGTTTGCGCCCGAACGCCTGACCACCAGCCATGCCGCCAATGTCGCGCGCGGCGCGCCGATGGTGGCCACGGGCCTGTGGTATCGCGCTTCCTACTTTCCACAGGATGGCGAGACCACATGGTTGCAATCCTGCAACCGCGAAGTGGGCTATGTGCGCAATTCGGTCGGGGTGGTCGATGTTTCGACCTTGGGCAAAATCGCTGTGTCTGGCCCTGATGCCGCGCGTTTCCTTGATTTCGTCTACAGCAACATGATGTCGAGCCTGCCAGAGGGCCGTGTGCGCTATGGTTTGATGCTGCGCGAAGATGGGTTTGTCATGGATGACGGCACCTGCGCGCGGGTAGGTGCCTACGACTATGTCATCACCACCACAACCGCCGCCGCAGCCGAAGTGATGGCGCATCTGGAATTTGTCGCACAGGTCTTTTGCCCCAAGTGGAAAGTGCGCCTCACCTCCGTGACCGAGGCATGGGCGCAATTCGCCGTGGCGGGGCCAAAGGCCTTTGACATTGTTGCCGGTCTGACCATGGACCTCACACGCGCAGATTTGCCCTTTATGGGTTTGAGGGCGCGGGATGTGTTGGGCGTGCCCGCCCGTATTTTTCGGATCTCTTTCTCAGGAGAAGAAGGATATGAAATCGCAGTTCCGGTGGCCTATGGCGCAAGTCTCTACGATGCGCTTCTCACCCGCGCCGAGGCCATGGGAGGCGGGCCATATGGGATGGAAGCCCTCAATGTCTTGCGGCTTGAAAAAGGCTTTATCACCCATGCCGAAATCAATGGCCGCGTGACCGCTGGCGATTTGGGGATGGCGGGGCTTTTGTCGAAGAAGAAAAACGATTTCATTGGGCGCGCGGGGGCCGCACGCGAGGGCTTGCTTGACCCCGCGCGGCCTGCCCTGATTGGGCTGCGCCCTGTGGATGGCACCTCAAAAATTCTGGCGGGGGGGCATTTGTTTGAGCCCGATGCGAAACCCAGCCGCGAAACCTCCAAAGGGTATGTCTCCTCTGCCTGTTTCTCGCCCACATTGGGGCATCCAATTGCGCTTGGCTTTTTTGTGGAGGGGCGCACGCGCCATGGTGATCAGGTGAAGATGGTGGATCATCTGCGCGGCCAAGAAACCCTATGCGAGGTTTGTCCGCCAGTCTTCTTTGATCCTGAGGGAGGGCGGATGCGTGACTGATCTATCCTTAAACCCACCCGTGACGGGCCCCCGAAATATGTCCTGCGGCGCCATGCGCCTGACCATTGATGCGCCCCAAAGCATCACGGCAATATTGCCCCACCCAAACAGCCTTGATGCGCTGAACACAATTCTGAAGTCAGATTTTGGCCTGCGGTTCCCAAAGCCGGGGGAGGTCGTGACAAAAGATCAAACGCGGCTGATCTGGAATGGGCTAGACCACGCGCTGCTTGTGGGAGCGGAGACAGCCCTCACCCCCTTGGCCCCTTATGCGCTCTTGGCGGATCAAGGCGGGGCATTGGCGCGGTTCACACTGACAGGGCCTGATCTGGCCGATGTCTTGGCACGGCTTTGTCCATTGGATCTGCGCCCATCTGCCTTCGGGCCAAACCATGCAGCCCGCAGTCTGTTGGGCCATATTGATGCGTTATTCGTAACGCACACGGGCAGGGATCTAATCGAGATATTCGTGATGCGATCCATGGCGCAATCGGCACTGACCGAACTTACCCATGCAATGCAAGGGGTGGCGGCGCGCAAATCAGCCGCGCTGTGATTTTGCCCACAGGCTTGTCCACAAAGGATCGCGGAGGGGCATCTGGACAGCGCCCGCGTTCGCGCAGATACTCGCCCCATGAGTTTGCCGCCTGGATTTTTGGATGAATTGCGCACCCGCATCTCGCTGTCACAGGTGGTCGGGCGCAAAGTCATGTGGGACAACCGCAAATCAAATGCGGCCAAGGGGGATATGTGGGCACCTTGTCCGTTTCACCAAGAGAAAACCGCTTCCTTTCATGTCGATGATCGCAAAGGGTTTTATTATTGCTTTGGCTGTCAGGCCAAAGGCGATGCGATCAGCTTTGTGAAAGACACCGAAAATGTCAGCTTCATGGAGGCGATAGAGATTTTAGCGCGCGAGGCAGGTATGCCCATGCCCGAGCGTGACCCACGCGCGCAAGAAAAATCAGACGCGCGCGAAAAATTGGCACAGGCCACCGAGGCCGCCGTGCAATTCTACAAGCTACAGCTTAAATCGGGCGCGGCCCGTGATGCGCGAGATTACCTCGAAAAGCGGGGCTTAGATGAAGCCACGCTTGCGCGGTTTGAACTGGGCTTTGCCCCTTCGGCACGGCGAGGGGCCTTTGAGGCGTTGCAGGCCAAAGGCATCCCTGCCGAGGATATCATCACCGCAGGGATCGCCAGCAAACCCGATGATGGCGGCGCGCCATACGATGCGTTTCGAGATCGGATCATGTTTCCCATCCGCGACCCGCGCGGGCGCTGCATCGGGTTTGGCGGGCGCGCAATGGACCCGAACGCACGGGCCAAATATCTTAACAGTCGCGAAACCCCCCTCTTCGACAAGGGGCGCGCCTTGTTCAACCATGGCCCCGCCCGAGAAGCGGCCGGCAACGGGCATCCCCTCATCGTTGCTGAAGGGTATATGGATGTCATCGCGCTGTGGCGTGCTGGGTTTGAAGCGGCCGTGGCCCCCCTGGGCACCGCCATCACCACCGATCAATTGCAGCTGATGTGGCGCATTTCTTCTGAGCCGATCATCGCGCTTGATGGTGACAAGGCAGGTCTGCGCGCCGCACTGCGCCTGATTGACCTTGCTCTGCCGCTATTGGGTGCGCAAAAATCTTTGCGGTTTTGTATCCTGCCCGAAGGACAAGACCCCGATGACCTGATCCGCGCCAAAGGGCGCAGTGCTATGCAAACCCTGCTGGATGAAGCCCGTCCCTTGGTCAGCCTTCTGTGGCAGCGCGAAACCGAAGGACGTGTGTTCGACAGCCCCGAACGGCGCGCCGAATTGGACCAATCTCTGCGCCGCGCCACAGACCAAATCAAGGACCCTGATTTGCGCCGTCACTATGACACGGCGTTCAAGGATCTCAAATGGCAGCTTTTTCGACAAAAAAGGCCGCCGCAGCCCACATCACAATCCGAACGTGGGAGGCGTAAACTGGGCTATATGCGCGCCGATCTGCCGCTTGCCCCCTTGGCCGAAACTCGCGCTTCGGCGTTGGCGTCTGGGGCGATTTCGGACAAGGATCTGCGGTGGTCAGTGATCTTGGTGCTGCTGTGCCATTATCCTCGTCTGATTGACAATTTCGAAGCACAGCTTGATCGCCTGCGCCCCGAGCGCGAAGATTATCGCCGCCTTGCAGCACATCTGATGACAACAGCCTGCCGCGATACAGACAATCTTAACCAAGAATTAGAGGGCTATGGTTTAAGAGCGCTTCTTGAAAATCTACGCGCCATGGGCCATGTGCGGGTTACACAGGCCATGATCTCACAGGACGCGGCAACAGGCGCAGAGGGTAAAGCAAAAGATTGCCTTGCCGAGGAATTCGCCAAACTGGCCGCTTGGCAGGGAATCGACCACGAGATGGCCGAAGCCTTGGAGAGGATTGAACGCACGGAAGACGACCCCCATTTATCTTGGCGTTTAACCCAAGCATTAAAAACGCTACAGAATGCCACAAAACCGCGCCGCACGGAGCACGCGGATGTCAGCGAAGACACATCTACATATTCAAACCGCCTGCGTGACTTGATAGAGGGACGTGCGTGGGAGAAGAAAAAACGCTGATCCCCTATGCGAATCACTGATTCGCACTACAATGTTTTCAGGTGCAAGCGTCAGCCGACCTTGGCCGAGCTTGAACGAAAAGGATAACCGCCGATGGCCAAAGACAGCGATGACGGCAAACC
>JAGYKZ010000088.1 GCA_018401385.1 Roseicyclus sp. | reverse complement strand
TGGTTCGGGTCAGGCCATTGGCCAAATCGGCGGTTCATGTGACGCCCCTTTTCGCTGGGTTTTCTTGCTGTGAGATTGTGACAGGCACCGCCCCGCTCAAAAAGCCCCAAATCGCGTGCATACCCTGTGCAAGCCCCTTTTTTTTGGCTAAGGCAGGGAAACCCTAAGATTGGCAAAGATATCAGAGAGGCCGATGACCCATAACGCAACACGCGCCAGCATTCGCGACACGGCGGCAAAGGTTCTGCACATCGAAGCAGATGCGGTTGCAGCGCTTGCCGCAGAGCTTCCTGCGGATTTTGAAGCGGCTGTTGAGGCTATGCTGGCCACGAAGGGCCGTGTGATCCTGTCAGGGATCGGAAAATCGGGCCATATCGCCCGCAAGATTAGTTCAACCCTCGCCTCCACAGGCACGCCTTCTGCCTTTGTGCACCCTGCCGAGGCGAGCCATGGCGATTTGGGCATGATCACGCCTGAGGATTTGGTGATCTTGATCTCCAACTCAGGCGAAACCGCCGAGCTGCGTGATATCGTGGCCCATGTGGCGCGCTTCTCGATCCCCATGATTGGGATTTCGGGGCGGGAAGACAGCACCTTGATGCGGGCGGCCCAATATCGTTTGACCTTGCCCGCCGCGCCCGAGGCCTGTGTGATTGGCATGGCCCCCACCACCTCGACCACATTGACCCTTGCGATGGGGGATGCCTTGGCCGTTTGCGCGATGGAGCAGCGCGGTTTTCGTCCCGAGCAATTCCGCACCTTCCATCCTGGGGGTAAATTGGGTGCCCAGCTGTCCAAGGTCAGCCAATTGATGCATCAGGGCGCGGCGCTGCCTCTGGTGACGGCACAGATGCCCATGCCTGAGACGCTTTTGGTGATGACGGAAAAAAGTTTTGGCATTGTGGGGGTTTTGGACAGCGACGGTCGCCTCGAAGGTGTGATCTCGGATGGGGATTTGCGGCGCAATATGGCGCGGTTGATGTCTTGCGTTGCGGGAGAGGTGGCCACGACATCGCCACGCGTCACGGCCCCTGATCTTTTGGCAGCCGAGGCTATGGCGGTGATGTCCGCGCACAAGATCACGGCCCTATTCGCGTTGGATGCCGAAAAACGCCCTGTGGGGCTGTTGCATTTGCATGATTGCCTGCGTGCAGGCTTGGCCTAACGCCCGATAGCGGTGTAAATTTCGAACCCTGCTTTTTCGGCATCTTGTCGGCTGTAGATGTTGCGCAGATCCGCCATGCGGGGCTTTGCCATGGCCGTTGACAGACGCGCCAAATCCAATGCGCGAAACGCGTTCCATTCGGTCAGGATCACCAAAAGATCGGCATCGGCTGCCGCATTATAAGGGTCATCGCACCAAGTGATATTCGGCAAAAGATGCTCCCCTTCGCGGCGACCTTGCGGATCCACCACCCGCACTGTCGCGCCGCCGCCCACAAGGGCGGGGACAATGGTGAGCGAAGGTGCATCGCGCATATCATCTGTGTTTGGTTTGAAGGTCACGCCAAGCACGGCGATTTTCTTGCCATTGAAACGGCCATCGCAAAGATCGCGCAGCTTTTCAATCATGCGCAGTTTAACCGCATCATTCACGCGGATCACCGTCTCCACAATCTGTTGGGGTGCCGCAAAATCCTGACCAATCCGCGCAAGCGCTTGGGTGTCTTTGGGAAAGCAGGAGCCGCCATAGCCCGGGCCTGCGTGCAGGAATTTATTCCCAATCCGTCCGTCCAATCCCATGCCTTTGGACACTTCTTTCACATCTGCACCGACCTTTTCGCAGAGTGCGGCAATTTCATTGATGAAGGTAATCTTGGTCGCAAGGAAAGCATTGGCCGCATATTTGATCATCTCCGCCGACTCCAGATCCGTGGTGACAATCGGGAAGTCGCGCAGATAAAGGGGGCGATAAATCTCGGCCATGACCTGAGCGGCGCGCTCGGATTGCACGCCGACAACCACGCGGTCGGGCTTCATGAAATCGTCAATCGCCGCCCCTTCCCGCAGGAATTCAGGATTTGAGGCGACATCAAATTCGGCCTTTGGGTTGGTGCTTGCGATTACCTGTTGCACCTTGCGGTTGGTGCCCACGGGCACTGTCGATTTTGTGACCACCACGGCATAGCCTGTCAGTGCATTTGCCACCTCTTCGGCGGCGGCCATGACATAGGTCAGATCAGCATGACCGTCCCCGCGCCGCGTGGGCGTGCCAACAGCGATAAACACCGCATCCGCCCCCCTTACCGCTTGCGCAAGATCCGTGGTAAAGGCCAGTCGCCCCGCCTCCACATTGCGGGCCATCAGATCCTCAAGGCCAGGTTCATAGATTGGAACCTCGCCCTTGTTCAGCTTGGCGATTTTTTCGGGGGCTTTGTCGACACATACCACTTCATGTCCGAAATCGGAGAAACAGACACCTGAAACCAAGCCCACATAGCCTGTACCAATCATTGCAATACGCATGGTTTACCGTCCCTTTTTGGCCAATCGTGCCTCAGTCCTAGCAGCGATAATAATCGCGATACCAGTCAACAAATGCCGCAACCCCATCTTGCACCGTTGTTTGTGGTTTGTAGCCCGTTAAGCGCATCAGAAGACTTGCATCCGCCCATGTGGCCGGCACGTCTCCTGCTTGCATATCCATAAAGTTTTTTTGTGCTTCCATTCCCAAATGCGCTTCAATGGCCGCGATGAATTCCATGAGCGGCACCGACTGCGAATTGCCGATATTCACGATGCGATGAGGCGCAACGGGCGAGAGGCTATCCCCTTCGGCAATCTCAGATGCCGATGTGGGGCGGCTGGGCACAGCATCAATCAGCCGCACAATGCCATCGACCAGATCACTGACATAGGTGAAATCTCGCGCCATATCGCCGTGATTGTAGACGTCAATCGGCTTGCCTTCGAGAATGGCTTTGGTGAATTTGAACAAGGCCATATCGGGTCGTCCCCAAGGCCCGTAGACGGTAAAAAACCGAAACAACGTGGTCGGGATGTCAAACAGATGTGCGTAGGAATGCGCCATCACCTCGTTGGATTTCTTGGTAGCGGCATAGAAGGACATCTGCGTGTCGCATTTTTGCGTTTCCGCATAAGGCATGGTCTCATTCGCGCCATAGGCGGAAGAGGTCGAGGCGATCAGCAAATGCGCGGGCTTGTGGTGACGCGCGGCCTCCAAAACGCGAAACGTTCCGATCAAATTGGCTTCGACATAGCTTTCGGGATTGTCGATGGAATAACGCACACCTGCTTGCGCGGCGAGGTGGATCACAGCGTCAGGCTGAAATTCGGACATCAGGCCATCCATGATGCCTTCGCCCTCAACCCGTTCATGAACCACACGGAAATTGGGCGATTGGTTCAGCATCGCTTCGCGGCGTTCTTTGAGGGTGACATCATAATAATCGGTCATGGCGTCCAGGCCCAAAACCTCCCAGCCATCGGCCAAAAGCCGTTGCGACAGGTGATACCCGATAAACCCTGAAGACCCTGTCACCAATGCGCGCCGTGCGGCCATGCCAAACCCTCTATTATCCGTTGTGGCCTCCCTAGCAGGGAAGACCCATCACCTCCAAGAGACAATTCCGCGCTTTTCAGGCCGGTGTGGCATTCGATGCAAAGGCACAGCTTTGCAGGTGGTCATTGACCAGCCCGCTTGCCTGCATGAACGCATAGACGGTGGTGGGACCGCAGAATTTGAACCCCGCCCGTTTCAACGCCCCAGACAGCGCGCGCGATATTGCGGTTTGGGTCGGCACATCGATAAGGCTTTGCGGGCGGTTGATCTGGGGGCGATGGTCTACGAATCCCCAGATAAAGTAAGAAAACCCCATCTCTGCCTCCAGCGCCAGATAGGCCTTGGCGTTGTTGATGGTGGCTTCGATTTTGCCGTGATGGCGGATAATTCCGCTGTCTTGCAAAAGCCGCGTCACCTCCGCTTCGCCCCAGTTTGCGAGGGTTTCTGGGGCAAACTGCGCGAAAGCGGCGCGAAAATTCTCGCGCTTGCGTAGGATCGTGATCCAACTCAGACCTGACTGAAATGCCTCGAGGCTGAGGTTCTCAAACAGCTTTTGGCCATCCCGCACGGGGCGGCCCCACTCTTCGTCATGATAGGCGATATAATCGGGATCGCCGAGGCACCAGTCACAACGGGGGAGCGTGTCGGTCATCAGGCCTGCCTATGTTGCGCCATGTTCACCTGACCTTAAGAGTTCTGACCGCATATCTGCAAGGCAGCAGTTGGAGGCGACCATGACCGTGCCACGCACAGATTTGGCAAATCCTGAATTGGCAAGCCCTTGGGATGCCGCGATGCGTCAGATGCATCGTGGAACCGTGAAAATGGTTGAGGCGGCCTTGGCGCGCGGGGATGTCGCCTTGGCGTTTCAACCAATCATGCGCACCCATGGCAAGGCCATCGCCTTTTATGAAGGGTTGATCCGCGTTTTTGATGACACGGGCCGTTTGATCCCTGCGCGCGATTTCATCGAGCAGGTGGAGGAAAGCGAGACGGGCCGCCGGCTTGATTGCGCCGCGCTTGCGATGGGGTTGGCGGCGCTTCACGAGGCGCCAGAGCTGCGATTGGCGGTCAATATGTCGGCCCGTTCCATCGGCTATGCACCCTTTCACCGCATCCTTTCGACCCACATGGCACAGCATCCCGATGATTTGGATCGCCTGATCCTGGAAATCACGGAGACCAGCGCGATGCAGATGCCTGAACTGGTGACGTCTTTCATGCGCGACTTGCACGCCAAAGGGGTCAGCTTTGCGCTGGATGATTTTGGCGCTGGCAACACCGCCTTGCGCTATTTGCGGCAGTTCTCTTTTGATATTTTGAAGTTGGATGCCCAATTTTTGGACCATGTAGCAGAGGACCCCGATAATCAGGTTCTATGCGGCGCAATCCAATCGGTGGCGCGTCATTTCGATATGTTGGTCGTGGCCGAAGGTGTAGAAAGGCCGCAGGATGCAGACTGGTTGTCGCGCGCGGGGTTTGATGGGTTGCAAGGTTATGTTTACGCCGTGCCCAGCCTCGAAAAGCCTTGGACCAAATCTGAGCGCGGCGGCATGATCAACGTGGCGGCCCCGCGCCGCGTCAGGCCCGCACCGCGCTAGACTGTCAATTTTCCGCCTGTCAGGTTGGCGCGACAAGAAAGTCTGTTGTCGGGTGGCCCATCACGCCGTATCACTGGGAGTCGAGGAAGGAATTTCGGCCCCGCGGCCCTCTCCTCTCCGCCACGGGGTTGGCAAAGGATAGGTCAGGAAAGGACGTCTAATGACCAACGTGGTGATTGTTTCTGCTGCACGCACAGCGGTAGGTAGTTTTCTGGGATCATTCGCAAACACGCCGGCCCATGAATTGGGCCGTGTGGTGCTTGAGGCGATTGTGGCCCGCGCAGGGGTGGATAAATCAGAAGTGTCAGAAACCATTTTGGGTCAGGTATTAACCGCCGCCCAAGGTCAAAACCCTGCACGTCAAGCGCATATCAACGCAGGTTTCCCGCAGGAAGCCGCCGCATGGAGCATCAATCAGGTCTGTGGTTCTGGTCTGCGCTCGGTGGCCATTGGCGCGCAGCATATCATGCTGGGTGACGCCGCGATTGTGGCTGCGGGTGGTCAGGAAAATATGTCCCTCAGCCCTCATGCCGCCTGTTTGCGCCAAGGGCAGAAAATGGGTGATCTTGCCTATATTGACACGATGATCCGCGATGGTTTGTGGGATGCGTTTAACGGCTATCACATGGGCCAAACCG
>JAGYKZ010000087.1 GCA_018401385.1 Roseicyclus sp. | reverse complement strand
GCACCCCATCTTGCAGCGCGAGACCCAGTCGCGCGGCGTTTCCTAACCCCAGCAAATGGGCAAAAGAGGAAATCGGAGCGGTGGATACAAGGGCCGTGGCCGCGCTGAAATCGGCACGGGCACGCGCGCCCCAACCAGACATCGTCAGCGTGACATCCTCAAGCCCAAACTGGGCCAAAGCGCCTGTCGATAAGCCGCCCTGCACAGCGCCTAAATTGAAATGATGGGTAATCTCCATATCCATCAGGCTCGATATCTCGAAGCTGGCGCTGCGCAGCTCCAATGCGCCCATGGTGAACACGACACCGCCCTCTGCGCTGCCGCTCAGTTCTTTGCGGGTCTGATCCCAGATCAAGGTGATGCCCGTGGCAGTGGTCAGGATTGCAGGGGGCAGCGGGGGCAGATCCACGACCAGATCCCGATCTTCCCCCGATGTTGGGATGGCCTGAAATGTAATGGGCTGTGGCAACCGAAGGGTCAGCCGCCCCGCCTCATCCAATTGCAAAATCGCGCGCGGCGTGGACAGGGCCGTGTTCACAGATGACTGCGTATCATGCTGCTCGGAAATGGTCAGGTTCTGGAGCACCACGTGATCGCCCAAATCTGCGGCGGCCTCATATTGGATCATGTGGCCTGCACGGTCCGCCAAGGCCACCAAATCCGCGAAGCCTTCGGCAAACGGTGGGGGGATTTGGGCGCGCGCGGGCAGAGGCATCACCAAGGTGAGCAGCAGGAAAACCCGAAGGATATTTGAATTGATCTTTGACATTCGCAAGCTCAAAGGCGACACCCAGACAGAGGTTCAATGTTTCGCTCCATGTCCGCAAGGTCAAGCGCTGAAACGCCGCGACACAAGGAAAAGCCAGTTGATGTTTGACACCGATCTTTCAGGAAAAACAGTCGTCATCACCGGAGCAAGCCGTGGAATTGGCGCGGCCACAGCACGGCTATTTGCACAATCAGGTGCCAAAACCGCCCTTATTGCACGCAGCGGACCCGCGATAGAAGCGCTGGCGGAGGAGATTGGCGCAAACGCCCATGCTTTCCCATTTGACCTTGCCAATATTGCCCAGATTGGCCCGCTCTTTGCGCAGATCACCTCCACGGTTGGAGCTGTGGATGTGTTGATCAACAACGCTGCACTGATCGCGCCGATTGCGGCTATGGCAGAGGCAGATCTGGCGCAATGGGATCATTTGATGCGGGTCAATGTGACCAGCGTTTTTGCCACCACGCAAGCCTACCTGCCCCAGATGATCGAACGGGGTGGCGGCACGGTGATCAATATCTCCTCGGGGGCTGCGAAAGACGCCTATGAAGGGTGGAGCGCCTATTGCGCATCCAAGGCGGCGGTCGCGATGCTGACGCAAAGCCTTGATTTGGAATATCGCGCGCAGGGCATTCGCGCGCTTGGTCTTTCACCTGGGACCGTGGCCACACAGATGCAACGCGACATTCGCGCGAGCGGCATCAACCCCGTCTCACAGATCGATTGGAACGACCATATCCCGCCCGAATGGGTGGCGCGCGCGCTTTTGTGGATGACCACGGAGGCGGCAGATGTGCATCTCGGTCAAGACGTGCGATTGCGTGACCCTGCCCTGCGGCAAAGGTTGGGTTTGCAATAGGGTGAAGGGACATTCACAATGATCAGACGCGAAAGCTTCCCAGAAGGCATTGCGCCCGATATCGCACCACTTTGGCGCATCACCTTGGATCGTCCAGACAAGGCCAATGCCTTGACCGAAGATATGTTGACGCAATTGGTCAGCATGGCGCGGGAGGCGCATCATCAGCCAAATTTGCGCGCATTGATCCTCACAGGTGCGGGTGAAAAGGTCTTTTGTGCGGGCGCTGATCTTGACGCGGCCCGTGCGGGGCTGGCCACATCACCCTTGTGGGAAGCACTGTCAACGACACTGGCCGAATTGCCCTGTTTGACCATTGCGGCTTTGAACGGCATATTGGCGGGTGGCGCGATGGGTATGGCTTTGGCCTGTGATCTTCGGATCAGTGTTGAGCACGCCACGTTTTTCTACCCCGTGGCCAAGCTTGGCTTTCTGCCACAACCTTCGGACCCGAAACGTTTGGTTGCCCTGATTGGACCGTCCCGCACCAAGCTGCTTTTGCTCGCGGGCGCGAAATTTACAGCACAAGAAGCGCTCGCGTTTGGTTTGATTGATAAAATCGTTCCTCAAGATGCATTATGGTCTGAGGCGCAAAACTTGGCTGCGGCGGCGATTGCGGGCAAGCGAGAGGTGCTTCACGCAATCAAAGCCATGACACCCGGCGGGATCGTATGACACCGATCGTGAACAGCATCCGTGTCGATGTGCTGATTATTGGAGCAGGCCCCAGCGCCCTGATGGCAGCCGATCACCTGGCCCATTCAGGGCGGCGCGTGGTTGTGATGGAGGGCAAACCCTCGCCCGCGCGCAAATTCCTGATGGCTGGAAAATCTGGGCTTAATGTGACGATGGATCAACCACGCGCGGCCTTCATCGCCGCCTTTGGTCCCTCCTCTAATCATCTGGCCCCGATGATCCGCGCCTTTGGACCTGAGGATATGATGGCATTTGTGCGGGATATTTTAGCACAACCGATCTTCACGGGCAGCTCACATCGCGTCTTTCCAAAGGCCATGAAAGCATCGCCCATGTTGCGTGCCTGGCTGGCCCGGCTTGCAGCGGTCGATGTTGCAATCAGGCGAAATTGCCTTTGGGTGGGATGGGGCGCGGATGGCGCATTTCGATTTCAAACCTCAGACGGCCCTGTTGACATCACGGCGAACACCACAGTTCTGGCTGTGGGCGGGGCGAGTTGGCCGAAACTGGGCAGTCGTGGGGAATGGAGCGCTTATCTGGCTGCGCGCGGGGTTGAGATGGTTCCATTTCAACCCATGAATATGGGATTTCAGGTCGCGTGGTCCGCGCATATGCAGCCCTATTTCGGGCATCCCCTGAAATCTTTGGCGCTGACCGCAGGCCCGAAAACCCTTCGCGCCGAGGCGATGATTGTGGCCAAAGGTTTGGAAGGGGGCGGGATTTATGCGCTTTCGCGGGAAATGCGCGAGGGTGCAGAGCTGACCCTTGATCTGGTGCCTGATCTTGACGTCTTGGACGTGCAGAAACGTCTGGCACATGGGTTTGCGCGCAAGGACAGCCTGTCTAATATCTTGCGCAAATCGCTGCGACTGGATGGGGCGAAGCGTGCGCTTTTGTTTGAAATGTGCAAACCCTTGCCACAGTCCCCCGAGGCTTTGGCGGCCTGTCTGAAGGCGCTGCCCATCTCTCATGACGGCCCATTGGGTCTGGAACGGGCCATCTCCTGCTCGGGCGGGGTGGCGTGGACGGCGCTGGACGAGAATTTGCAACTCCGCGCTTTGCCCAATGTCTATTGCGTGGGTGAAATGGTCGATTGGGATGCGCCAACGGGGGGCTATCTTTTGACCGCTTGCTTTGCCATGGGGCTGTGGGCGGCACGGGCGGCCGCCTAGCGCGTGTTGCGCGGCATCATGGCCAATCGGATCAAACTGCGTTCCATGACCGCCAGTTGCGGCGCTTGTGAGCTGGAGCGCAGGGTGAGGTCCGTCTCAATCAAGGATTGCAGCGCATCCTCAAGCCGCATCACCCCCCAAGCTTGCGCCTGTTTGATCATGCGGTCACGGCGTGGGCCAAACACGCCAGTTTTGGGTGAAAACCCCGCCGCTGGTCCTTGCGGATGTGACGCGGCCAGATGCAGCACCCGAAAATGGCGCAGCGCCGCGATACAAAGGGACACAGCCGTCACCCCTTGCCCACCAAGTCGCGCCATCAAGGCACCCACCCGCGCGTGCGACCCTTCGGCGGCGGCATGAAGAATTTCGTCAATTTCCGCATCAATCGTTGCAGGGGCCAAGGCCGCTACATCTGCGGAGGAAAGAGGCATCTCATCGCCCAGCTTAAAAAGCGCCAGTTTTTCCAGAAGCTGCCGAAAGTCACCAGGATCAAGGGCGCGGGCCAAGGCCCCCAGATCGCGGGCGGCATCTTGGGTAACGGCGGACAGCCCCGCTTTTTTCAGCTCCGCCTCCACCTCGGCTTGGGTGGGGGGGTCGTCATAGACAGCGATGCAATAGGCGGTTTTCGAACCTTCAAACAATTTGCGGAGGGCAGAGCGTGGGGTCAATTGTCCCGCTGTCACGATGATCTGCGCATCACCTGCCGCCCAATCCTGCAACGCGGCGGTCACGGCAGGGGCGGCCGCATCGGTGGCATCCTCGACAAAAACCGCGCGCGGTCCGGGGAAAAACCCTGTCGCCTTGATCGCGTCCAGAAGGGCGGCGGGATCACTGCGCAACGATGCACCCATCATACGGGTCAGGCGCATTTCGCCCTCGGCATCTGGACCCAATAGATGGGTGAGCAGGTCTTGGCGTTTGATCGCCACTCGCATCGCATCCGCGCCATAGATCAGAACACCCGCCGCCCCCGTATCAGGGCGGGTGATGAACCGCGCCGCATCTGAGGTGGAAAGCTTCATCTAACAGCCCTTAGATAACGACATTGATGATCCGCCCTGGAACGATGATCAGTTTTTTGGGCGCACGGCCTTCGAGCGCCTTTGCCACAGCCTCATCCGTCAGAACAAGTTTTTCAACCTCGTCTTGCGGCATATCCTTGGCCACCGTCAGCTCCGAACGGCGCTTGCCGTTGATTTGGATCGGCAAGGTCACGGTGTCCGAGACCAACATCGCCTCATCGGGCTTGGGCCAAGGGGCGGTGGCGACCAGACCTGCGCCACCCTGACGGGCCCAAATGTCTTCAGCCAAATGAGGCGTCATGGGTGACATGAGCTGCGCCAAGCACAGGATCGCTTCGCGTTGCGCGGCATAGGAGGCTTTGGATTTGGTCAGGCTATTGGTGAAGGCGTAAAGTTTTGCAATGGCCGCGTTGAAGCCGAAGCTTTCAATCCCGCTTGTGACATCGACAATCGCGCGATGCATGGCGCGCAGAAGATCATCATCGCCTTCCCCTTTGGCCTCTTGCGGCATGGTGGCGATTTTCTCGCTCAAGGCCCAGACACGGGCCAAATGCTTGAACGCGGCTTCGGCCCCTGCGGCGGTCCATTCCACATCGCGCTCAGGCGGGCTGTCGGACAGGACAAACCACCGTGCGGTATCAGCGCCATATTGCGCGATGATCGCCACGGGATCGACCACGTTGCGTTTGGATTTCGACATTTTGGCGGAGGGGATGATTTCCACCTCGCGGCCATCCTTCAGGAAGCCTTTACCGTCTCGCAATTCCACTTCCTCGGGGAAATGATAAACGGGGCGGCCTTTGCCATCGCGGGTCTGATAGATCGCATGGGTCACCATCCCTTGGGTGAACAAGGCGTTGAACGGCTCGGCGCATTTTGCGGGCAAATGCCCCGTCTTCTGCATCGCACGGGCAAAGAAGCGCGAATAAAGCAGGTGCAAAATCGCGTGTTCGATCCCGCCGATATATTGATCCACATTCATCCAATATTCGGCCTCGGCCGCATCGGTGGGCGTGGTGGCGCGCGGCGCGGTGAAGCGGGCGTAATACCATGAGCTGTCCACGAATGTGTCCATCGTGTCGGTTTCGCGCTTGGCGGGCGCGCCGCAAGAGGGGCAGGTGCACTCGCGCCATGTGGGATGGCGATCCAGCGGGTTGCCTGGAATGTCGAAGCTGACATCGCGCGGCAGCTCCACGGGCAGGTTTTCCTTTTTCTCAGGCACAACGCCGCAGCTGTCGCAATGGACAACTGGGATGGGGCAACCCCAATAGCGCTGGCGGCTCAGACCCCAGTCGCGCAGGCGGAATTTGGTGACACC
>JAGYKZ010000086.1 GCA_018401385.1 Roseicyclus sp. | reverse complement strand
GGCGCGCTAAGCCCCCCCGTATACAGATTGGGCTGAGAAGGAACCATGGGAGGGGGCAAGGCGGGCCATGCACGTTCACGGATATTTAATGGAATACTTTCTATCGACCACAATCACAAAATTGATTCCTGCTAATGAAATGATACTCCAATCAGCACGAACGCAGCAATGAAAATCGTCTCAGCGATGATCAGAATAATGGCATGGCCGCCTACATCAAGGACCCCCTTGAGTGAGGTTTTCATGCCCACAGCGGCAATCGAAACCAAAAGAGCCCAGCTAGACAAGCTGGACATGGCGTTCACGACAGTGGTCGAGATCAGACCCATCGAGTTCATCGCGGCAAAGATTAAGAATCCGAGGACAAATAGGGGTAAAATCGGTGGGCGTCTCTCGTTACTTTCCCGCGCTGCAGTACTTCGGCGGACCAGAATGGAAATGACCAGCACGACCGGTGCCAGCATGGACACGCGTATCAACTTAACCAGAGTTGCGACTTCGCCCGTTTGGTCCGAAACAGAAAAGCCAGCGCCAACCACTTGTGCCACGTCGTGAATGGTTCCGCCAAGAAACACGCCCGATACCTCGGGGCTCAACTCGAAAAGTTCGCACAGGATCGGATAGACCACCATCGCGATCGTTGACAAAATTGTGACAGAAATAACAGTAAAGATCAGGTTGCGTTCGGAATGCTCGTTTTTGGGTAGAACTGCCGAAATTGCCATCGCGGCGGAGGCACCACAAATCGCCACTGATCCACCTGTCAGTAGGCCAAAGCGCCAACCCCTATTTAGAAACTGCGAGCCAACTAGCCCGAAGAAGATGGTTACAATTACGCCTACGACCACGAGCGCAATTAGCTCATACCCGAGGCCGACCATAAGGTCGAGACTTATCCGAGCGCCCATTAACGCTACACCAAGGCGCAGGACCGTGCGGGAAGTAAATTCGACCCCAGCTTTGCATGGCCCATTTTCGCCCAGGAAGTTGAATGCTATACCTAGCAATAACGCCATGAGCATGGCGGGCGCTCCGTAATGCTCTGACAGAAATTGGGCGGCTGTGGCTACGACAAAGGACACAAGAAAACCTTGGCTATTCTCGCGCGTAAAGGTATTGAACCTCCCTAGGAGGCCTTGAGCAGGAACAACGGGATCCATTAGGGAGACCTTTTTCTGGTGTGCGATTTCTGAAGGTTGAAGCCTATGTTCCCCAAGTGGCATCCTGGCTGGTATGTTGATCGCCGAATTTTACGCGCTGGACAAGCATCTTTCGCCCTGACCGGCGTTTGCGGTCGCGCAAGCTGTTGGGACAGGGCGGCCCAGACCGCGAAGCCGCCGTGTTCTGGCTCGGCGGCTGTTTTTTCGGCGCAGCGGACAGACTTGTTCTGTCGCTTTCGTTCAGTTTGGGCGTGTATCGCGGTCATGCGCATAGCGGTGGCGCTTGCGATCGGCGGATCGTGGTGAGGATGGTGCGTACCATCTAGCTGGTGACGGCCACCTCGGCCAGCTGGAAGGTAATGGCGCGGGCATGACGGATTATGCGGGCATCAATCTTTACCAGTTTGAGTTGCAGGCTGGCCAGCGACCATTGCCGTGCTGGGCCAAATGCTGTTCTTTGAGCCGCGGATATTTTTGGGCATCATCAGCTGCGCCGGGGCTATAACCCCGACTTGGGTTGTACAGATCGCATTGACCGCGCGGTTGGAAATAAAGGTCATGTTGGCGCATTCATCACGCCGACGATCTTGAAATTGGGATATCTTGAGGTCCAGTCTTGGGATGGGCGTAAACCTGACTTTGAGGGGCAGTCTCGTGGGCCGTTTCAAGCGGATGTCGAGATGAACATGACGCTAGAAAACGCAATTCAGCAGCGTAAGGAATTTGAAGGCTATTAGGAACATTTTGCCAATGCCTTAACCGAAGACCCAGACCCAATTCGCGCTGAAAATGTGGCTCTATCCATCGCCGCATTCGAACGCACTCTGAACACGTCAAATTCGCCGTTTAATCGGTTCCTGCGCGGCGATATAAAAGCCATGACAGAGGCCCAGATTGAGGGGTTGAAATTATTTGTCGATGCAGGCTGTGTTGCTTGCAGAAACGGCCCTGTCTTTACAGACAACAACTCCTGCAAGTTTGAATTGCGTGGATCAAAGGACGAAAGACGCTTTTTGGTGACAGGCCAAGAAGTCGACAAATTCGCTTTTTGAACGCCAACATTGCGTAATGTCGCTGTCACCTATCCTTATTTCAAAAATAGTTTGGTGGACAATCTTAGCGATTAAGTCAATTTGAAGATTGACCAATTGTTGGGCGCAGAATTCACCTGACACTCAGGCCAATTAGCTGGTCGCCTTTTTGCACGCATTTACGGGCAGAATGCCTGCTGTCGAAATCCCCGCATTGCCATAACGATGCATTATGCCTGGCGGCGGCCAAACCGTTGCCGTGAGGACCCGACAGGTCGCCACGCCAGCCACTCCAGCATGGTGTCGCGTTGTTCGCCATGCGATTGGCATAGCGGCTATGCAGATCTAGCGGTTGCGCAGCAGCGCAGCATTGGCGCATAGCACTCAAGTCGCCAACACAAGGGCCGCGAAAGGGGAAGTTATGACCGATAATTGCACCGTGAATGATGCGCAGCAACACCGTTTTGCCCCGCTTTGGGCCACGCAAGTACGCGATGTGATTGGCGCGCTCTGTGCCAGTATCGCTTGGGCGCGCACGGCGCAGCGGCTGGTCAAGGCGCCAGATCGTGACCTGACGGGCCAAACCGCGCCGCGCGATCAACTGGCGCAGCGAGTCTTGACCCTGACCGCCGCACGCTGATCACGCGGGTTTCATTGCCCCAGCAGATCCGCGCACAGCTGCGACAGCACACCGCCACGGCGCAGCAGCGCCAGCTCGGCCGGTGATTGCAGCGCCAGGCGCGCTGGTACGGCGATTTGCGCGCCACTGGGCTGGCGCAATTGCAATTTCACGCAGTCACCGCTGCCGTCAAAACTGACCGCCCATGAACTGCCAACCTCGGGCTGGGCATCGGCAGGTGGCGGACCATCAAAGACCAGCGGAATGATCCCCATGCCAATCAGATTGGCGCGGTGGATCCGTTCGAAACTGACCGCCAGCACGATATTGACCCCCAGCAGGCGCAGCCCCTTGGCCGCCCAGTCCCGCGACGAGCCTGCGCCATAATCACGCCCCGCCACAATGATCATCCCCCGCCCCTGCGCGCGCAATTGCGCCGCAGCGGTCACAATCGGCAAGTGCGGACCATCATGGGCGATCACCGTCAGATTGCCCCGATGCGGCGCGGCAAGGGCATTTTCCAAATGTGGATTATCGAACATTCCGTGCAGACAAATCGCATCATTGCCGCGCCGCAGCCCGAAATTGCCCAAATGCGCAGGTGTTGTACCGCGCTCTTGCAGGTAGATGCCTGCGGGGCTGTCGGCGCGGATCGCGCCATTGGGTGAAATGTGATCGGTGGTGATACGGTCGCCCAGCACCAGCAGGCTGCGCATATCCGCCAGCCGCGGATCGCACAGCGGATCGCTGGCACCCAGCGCGGCAAAGGGCGAAGGGCGGATGAAATCGCTGGCCTGATCCCATGGAAAACACAGCCCGCGCGGCGCATCCAGCGCGGCCCATTGCGCCGATCCGTCCATGCCCGCGCCATAGGATGCGGCAAATAAATCCGCCGTCACATGGCGCGTGACAAGCGCGGCCACCTCGGCGGGGTCGGGCCACAGATCGCGCAGGTAAACATCAATGCCCTGCGCATCTTGGCCCAGTGGCGCATTAGCCAGATCATCACGCAGATGGCCCGCTAAGGCCGCCGCAATCACCAAGGGTGGTGATGCCAGAT
Organism: Roseicyclus sp.; assembly: GCA_018401385.1. Lineage (GTDB taxonomy): Bacteria > Pseudomonadota > Alphaproteobacteria > Rhodobacterales > Rhodobacteraceae > M30B80. The sequence goes on along the minus strand of JAGYKZ010000086.1, from coordinate 2,005 downwards.
AGGCCGCCTTGACCTGCGGATGAATGCGGCCTTCGAAATTGCGATTGCCCGACAAGACCGCAACGCCCAGCAATTGCTGCTGGTCAATTTGCGCCGCGACCTGCGGGTCCAGCGGCCCTGAATTGCCGTTGCAGGTGGTGCAGCCATAGCCGATGGTGTGAAAGCCCAGCGCATCCAGATCGGCGGTCAGTCCAGCAGCATCCAGATAATCCGTCACCACCCGCGATCCGGGCGCGAGCGAGGTTTTCACCCAAGGTTTGGGCCGCAAACCGCGCGCATTGGCGCGCTGCGCCAGCAAACCTGCGGTGATCATCAAGGCGGGGTTGGATGTGTTGGTGCAACTGGTGATGGCCGCAATCACCACCGATCCATCACCCAATTGCGCGCGATCCCCCACGCCCAGCGAAAGGCCCAGCGCCTGCGCACGCTCGGCCAGACTTTGCCCCACAGCAGCCAGCGGCACCCGCTGATCGGGGCGCGTTGGCCCTGCCATACAGGGCATGACGCTGGACAGATCAAACTCATGGATCACGTCATAATCCAGCGCCGCCGCGCCTTGGTCTTGCCACAGGCCCATGGCGCGCGCATAGGCGGCAACCCGCGCCACATCGGCATTGCTGCGGCCTGTCATTTGCAAATAGCGGATAGTGGCGTCATCAATCGGGAAATAGGCACAAGTTGCGCCAAATTCAGGGGCCATATTGGCAATCGTGGCCCGATCAGCCAAGGGAAGCCGCGCCACACCATCGCCGAAGAATTCAACAAAGTCGTCAATCACCCCGATCTGGCGCAGCGCTTGGGTCAGCGCCAGCACCAGATCTGTCGCGGTGACGCTCTGTGCCAGATCGCCCGTCAGACGCAGCCCAACAACCCGCGGCAAGCGCAGTTCCAGCGGCAGGCCCAGCATGGCCATTTCCGCCTCAATCCCGCCAACGCCCCAGCCCAAGACGCCCAAAGCATTCACCATCGTTGTGTGGCTGTCGGTGCCGATCATCGTATCGGGGCGCGCGATGCCATCCACCAGCCGCACCACACTGGCCAGCCATTCCAGATTGACCTGATGCATTATCCCCCGCCCTGGCGGGATCACGCGGAAATTGGCAAATGCCTGCTGGCACCATTTGATAAAGGCAAACCTTTCGCGGTTGCGGTCCATTTCGGCGGCACGGTTCAAGGCCGCCGCCTGCGGGCTGCCCGAAAACAGCACGTTCAGCGAATGATCGACCACGAAATCAACCGCAATCACAGGGTCCAGCAGGCGTGGTTCGCGGCCATGGCTGACCAGCATATCGCGCATCGCGGCAAAATCTGTCATCAACGGGATGCCCAAGAAATCTTGCAGCAAGGCCCGCCCTGGCGCCAATGAGATCACCGCATCACGCTGGCGCCGCGTCAACCCATCAAGCGCGACCAGCGCCTGATCGCGCGGCAAACGCCATAGCATATCCTCGGCGATGATTTTCAAGCTGCGCGGCAAACGGTCCAGCGGGCCAAACCCCGCTGTCTGCGCCGCATCAAGGCACAGCACACGCAAGCCGCCTGCCACCGTGCGGATCAGATCGGGATTGGCGCAGCTCATGGGGCCACGTCCAGCCCTGCGCGCGCCAAGACCATGCGGGCCATATCCGCGTGCAACCGTTCCACCATGCCCCCGTCAAGGCGCAGCGCGCCAACGCTGGCATTTTGCGGCAGATCAAAGGCAGCGACCACCTTTTGCGCCCAGTCGATTTCTGCGGGCGATGGCGTGAATATCTGGTTGCACGGGTCGATTTGCGCGGGATGGATCAGGGTTTTCCCGTCCATCCCCAGATCGTGCCCCTGCGCGCATTCATCGGCGAAACCTGCCATATCATCCAGCGCATTCCAGACCCCGTCGATGATCTGCAACCCTTGGCCGCGCGCGGCGGCCAGACATTGCGCAAGCCATGGCAGGAACAGCACCCGCCCCGCCTGTAGCCTTGTGCCGGTATCCTTGGCCAGGTCATTGGTGCCCATCACAAACACC
>JAGYKZ010000085.1 GCA_018401385.1 Roseicyclus sp. | reverse complement strand
GCCATGTCTTGGGTGATTGCGGCGGCAACCTTACGCAGTATGTCGGCACGCTCGGCGTAGCTTAGCGCCGCCCAAGCTGGGAATGCAGCATGAGCTGCCTTTACCGCGCGATCGACATCCTGCGGCGTGCCAGCGGCGGCGCGGCCGACCAGTTCTGCGGGGCGCGCAGGGTTGAAGATATCGTAAAAGCCCCTGTCCGATGCCGCGCAGGGCGCGCCATTGATATACAGCTGCGTTTCAACAATGTCGGTCATGGTCAAATCTGCCTTATCTCATCGCTTGGGGTAGCAGCGTGGCAATCTGCGGGAACAAGATGATCAGCACACCGCCAATCACCATCGCCACGATATAGGGGGACACCCCCAGAAAGATTGACCCAAGCGGAATCTCGGGGGCGACCGATTTCACAGTGAAAACATTCATCCCGATCGGGGGCGAAATCAGGCCAAGTTCGATCACGATGATGACAAGGATACCAAACCAGATCAGGTCTACGCCAAGCGCACCCAGCGACGGCAGAAAAACGGGAATGATCAGCAATAGAATGCCAATTGACTCAAACACCATGCCAAGCAGCACGCAGATTCCGCAGATCATCAGGACCAGCCCGATCGGGCCCAATTCCCAGCCCAAGATTAACGCCTGCAAGTCATAAGGCATCCCCGTGAGATTGACGAATTGCGCCAACACAAGGGCCGAAAAGACGATGGCAAAGATCATCGCTGTCGTTGTGACCGTCTCGGAAAATACGGCCCACAGGCTTTGACGATCCATGAAATGGCCGCGCGCCAGACCGAACAAAAACGCGCCCGCGCATCCCACCCCCGCGGCCTCGGTTGGGGTAAAGATACCCGTGTAGATACCGCCAAGCACGATGCCGAAAAGAATGATCACCGGCCATGTCGCGGTGGATGCGCGCAGTGTCTCTCTCAGGCCCATAGCCTTGCCTGCGGGCCCAAAATCGGGGCGGATCGCCGTCACGATATAGGCGGCCAGCATGAACAGGCAGATCAGCAAGATTCCCGGCAGGATGCCTGCGATGAACAACAGGCCGATGTCTTGACCAGCGACGATGCCGTAGATTGCCAGTGGCACAGATGGCGGGATCATGATGCCCAGAGTGCCGCCTGCCGCGATTGTGCCTGCGGAAAAGCCGTCATTGTATTTGAATGCACGCATCGGCGGCACCGCAACCCGCGTCATTGTCGCCGCGGTGGCTAGCGATGATCCGCAGACAGCGGCAAAACCCGCACAGGACAGGATCCCCGACAGCGCAAGGCCGCCACGAAACCGCCCGAACCAAGCATAAGAAGCGTCGAACAGGTCCTTGCTGATGCCAGAACGGTGGATAAACGCCCCCATCAGCACGAACAGCGGAATGATCGAAAGATGATAATTGATCGAGGTATCGACGATCCATTGCGACGAGACAGACAGGGCCGCATCAAAGCCGCGCAGATACATCAGGCCAAAAAAGCCCACAGCCAGCGTTGCAAAGGCAAGGGGGACGCCAATGAAGGCCAAAAACAGCAGGATCGCAAAGCCGAGAAGAGCAAGTTCCATGGCAAGACTTTCTATTCATAATCTTGGGGAATGTGGCGGTGTGTTCCGACGTTCATCTGCCATGGCGGCAAAGGGGCCAAACAGATAACCAAATGTCAGGCAGCCATAGCCACGTGATCCCAGATCATCTCAAGAAAGGCACAACACCACACTTGGTTTTTCAGGGGTATCAGGTCAGGTCCCATCCGCCAGCCCAGTATCACCAAAGATAGCGGCAATTTGACAAGGTCGCGACGATAAAAAGATGCTGCGATACAAACGCTGGCGGAAATACGCAGCAAAAAGTTCAACAAGCGATGACCGCATTGTGTGCGATCGCGGTGACAGCAGACATACCAACCACCAGATCCAACGGCATTTGGATCATCTCGGCCGATCAAAGAGATCGGGGCTGCGCGAAGGCGTATCGCATCACGACCTCGGCATGTCAAGACAGTCATTGCAAACCAGAACCTGCCAAACTGCTCCAGCCAAAACTGTAAATCTACGGATTGCGCATCATGCCCACTATATGCGGATGCTGGCTGCGGTGCAGAGGGCGCTTTTTCTAAGAGACGTATTCGTTAGCGAACACCTGTGCGACGCGGTCATGGGTTTTCGCGATGAGCTCCATGCCATCCAGATCATAGGCCGCGTTCAGCGCCTCGGACCAAGATAGCGCAACGCTGGATGATGCCGCCTGCATTTCCGCCAGCAGATTAGCGTCGATCGGTGCAAAGCTGACGCCCATCGCTTCTAGCTGGGTGCGCGCCTCATCGTCTGCTACGTCGGTCGCCGCGCCAAGGCGTGCGGCCAGCGCCGAACCCGACAATTGCGTGATTGCGTCGCGGTGTTCGTCTGACAGCCGATCCCAGCTACGCTGGTTGAAAAAGATCGAAAAGCTGGCCGATTGCAGTGCGGGGGCCATTTCGACACAAGATTTCGTATAGGGTGCCGCGCCGAAGGCGACGATCGTTTCCATGGTCACGCCCAGATGCGCATCAACAGTGTTGCGCGACGTCAATTCCTGTAGTTGCACCGCTGGTGACGCGGTGATCGCCAGATCCATCGCTGCCAGCGTGTCGGCGATGGTGCCAGGCAGTGCCCAAACGCGCCGCGCCTGTAAGTCTGCGATCGTTGTGATCGGTGCATCGGTCGTGGAACACAGATACGTCGGCCCAAGATGGAACCCCGACAGCATTTTCACGCCGCGCACATCCTCGACCCCTAGGAAATGTTCCTGATAGGTTTCCCAAAAAGCAACCGACATCGCCTCGCTGTTGCCCAAATCAATGAACGGCATTTGCGTCAACATCGTGCCAGGATACTGCTGGCCGATGAACCCGTTAAAGATGAAGCCACCGTCCGCCACGCCGTTGCGCACCGCATCGACGATGCCTGGCGGCGGCGCGACGGATTGCGGTGGAAATGCGATGCTGACCTGCCCATTGGTCGCTGCCGAGATATCCTGCGCCCACGCCTGAAACACTGGCCATGCAAAATGCGTTTGCGGAAAGAATATATTGAATGTCAATTCGGTTTGTGATGCAGCAGGTCCAGCCAAAGCGCTGGCAGCTAAAAGCGAAGCAAAAAGCGATTTGCGTGTGATCATTGTGGGGCCTCCTCCCTTAGTGAGTTAGAAGGCACCTCCCGCACCTTCTGCTGGGGTCTGATAACCCTGATCGGCGATAATGATCAAAGCCAATTCTCTGATCGCGATCTATCTAGCTTATCGCAATATCGACGATGCCCGACGGCGAATACAATTCGCCAGTGCATCTGCCGCAGGTGTCAGCGGGTGCCCTGCCCGCGTCATGAGCGATATTTTTAACGGCGTGATCGTTTCTTGGATGGGGATTGGCGCAATGCGCCATGTCTTTTGCACATCATCCAACAGCAATTGGGGAAAGGTGCAGACAGCCCCAAGGCTTTCGACAAGGGCAAGCGCGCCAAAGTATGACTCGGATGTGGTTGTCGCGTGCGGTGGCGCAAATCCATGGTCCAGAAACGGCTGCCGGAAAATATCGCCCGGTCCAGTTGGCGCGCCAATCATGATCCATTGCGCCTCGGCCAGATCGCCCAGTGATCGTGCAGATAGAAGGGGCGAATTTGCCGCTGTGATCACCTGAATAGGTGTATCAACCAAATGTTCAATCGCAATCTCGCGCAGCATGCCTGCGGGCGGGGCTGGACCGATCACAATATCAGTGCGCCCTTCACGCAGCGGTTTCAGGGCGCCGGGAAACAGGCCGCTGGTCAGGCGCACGTCGATCTTTGGATGGGTCTTGCGAAACAAGGTCAGCGCCCGCGGCATGATCCGCACCGCCGCCAAGGGTGATACGCACACATGCACTGCGCCAGCCTGTTCACCACGCAGTTGCGTGACTTCTTCGTCAAGACGATTAATTTCCGAGGTAATGGTTCGGGCACGCACCAGAACACGCTCGCCCACCTCGGTCAGCTCTACGCCGCGCGACGTGCGCGCGAAAATCGAAACGCCCAGATCATCTTCGGCTTGGCGCAATGCCTGCGTCATCGCGGGCTGCGATTTGCCAAGCGCCTTGGCTGCGCCGCGCAGACTGCCGTGTTCGGCAATCGCGACAAGGATCTGGATGTGCTGCACCTTCATGGTGATAAGCAGATCAAATACGTAGCGCTTTTTCAAGTCTATTCTTGATAGGCCTGCCGCCAATAGATTGCCCACAGTTTGGGAGGGTAATTCATGCAGCAGCTGACCTACGCAGTGACTGGCGTTGCAAGTGGTATCGGTGCGGAACTTGCCCGCATTCTGACCGCCCAAGGCCACCGAGTGATCGGTTTTGACATTCAGCACACCGTCGAAAATATCGACCGTTTTATCCCGCTGGACCTGAATGATGCCGACAGTATTCAACAGGCGGCCCAAGCGGTCAGCGAACCGCTGGATGGGCTGTGCAATAACGCGGGCCTGCCGCCGCGTGACGGGCTGGAGGAAACGATCCTACAAGTCAATTTCCTTGGAACGCGCGCATTGACATATGCTGTTTTGCCGTTGCTGCGCCCCGATGCCTCGATTGTTAATATGGCCAGCCGCGCAGGCCACGGTTGGCGCGATGGTGTCGAACAGGTCAAACGCTTGGGGCGGCTAAAACGCCGTGATCAGCTGGCGCAATTCATTGTTGACGAAAAACTTGACGCCACACGCTGTTACAATCTGACCAAAGAGGCGGTTATCCTGTGGACCCTTGCCGAAGCCGAGACGATTGTGAACCGCGGCTTTCGGATCAACTCGCTTAGCCCAGGTGGCATTGCCACTGGCATCCTTGGCGATTTCCAAAGAGCGTTCGGCGCGAAAATGGCTCGCAACGTCGCGCGGGCCGGTCGCCCAGGGCGCCCCGACGAAATCGCCAAGATTGCCGCATTCCTGCTGTCGCCTGCATCGAACTGGATCAAGGGAACCGATATCGCTATCGATGGGGGGATGGGTGCATTCAACCAGGCCGACCTGATGGACCTACACGGTCTGCGCCTGCCCGAAAAGGAAATGGCCGAATGAACAAGATAGATCAGGCCACAAAGGCCATCCCTGTTTCTGCGATAGATTTCTATTCTGACGCGTCAATCAGCGACCCCTATCCCGTTTACGAAGAACTGCGTGCCTTGGGTCCAGTCGTCTATCTTGAAAAGCATGATCTATACGCATTGCCAAACTATCGCGAAGTCAGCGAAGTTTTGCGCCAACCGCTGCGTTATTCGAATGCGCGCGGGGTATCGCCACTGCAAAAGGTGAACGATATCTTGATCGGCTCGACGCTGAATTCTGATCCACCAGCGCATGACCGCACGCGCGCCATCACCTCTGAGCCGCTGTTGCCCGGTGCCTTAAAAGAGGTCGAAGGCCGTATCCAGAACGCGGCTGACGGGTTGGTCGATACACTTTGCCAGCGCCGCGAGTTTGACGCGATCGCCGATTTCGCGCGTTTCCTGCCCGTGACAATCGTTGCCGAATTAGTCGGCCTGCCGCCAGTGGTGGATAGCGCGCAGATGCTCAAATGGGCCTCGGCAACGTTCAACCTGTTCGGTGCCGACAACGCGCGGACAAAAGAAGCGTTTGAGGACCTCAAGGATCTGCGCGATTTCCTGATTGAATAAGGCCGCCCTGAAAAACTGATGGATGGGGGCTGGGCCAAGCGCATTTTCGAGGTCGGCCCCGAACGCGGCATCAGCTTTGAAACCTGCGCGCAGCTGATGCGCGATTACATCAACCCGTCCTTGGACACGACAATTTCGGTTTCGGGGCAGTTGATCCGTCTTTTTGCTGAAAACCCCGATCAATGGCAGAAACTGCGCGACAC
>JAGYKZ010000084.1 GCA_018401385.1 Roseicyclus sp. | reverse complement strand
TGTTGCGCCGCCCCGCTTGCGCGCGTAGGCTTTTCATATCAGAGTGATTTGTTTTCTTTCTTCTCAAGCGCCTGCGGCATGGCCGAAACGGAGGAAGATTTCTGATGGATTTTGCCCTCGAAAGACGCACCTGGTGCCACGGAGAGGATCGACTGGGTAAATTCACCACGCGCTGTTGCATCGGTGTTGACTTGCAGCTTCAGCGAGTTGATCGTGCCCTCAACCGACCCGTGCACTACGACGGTGCTAGCGTTGATTGTTCCGTTGACCGCGGCGCCTTTGGCAATGGTTACGTCATTGGCTTTAATTTCGCCAAAAACCGAACCCTCGATCAGGATATCACCCGAGGTTGTCAACTTGCCCTCAATCTTCATGCCTGCATGAATGATGGTCGTGTCATTGCCACCCAGGGGAGTGTCGCTTTTAATCATCTCTAACATTTTCATACCCTTTTGAATGTGAAGTTCCATACTGCCTGGGCAGAGTATTCGCTCTGTGCGGCCTATGGATCTGTTTGGATTCTGTGTGCAAATTTCCTTCCAAGGTTCATTGCCATCTGCGTGCCAAAGGCGACACAATATTTTGGATTCTCGGCCACCACCACAGAGACGCCTGTAAGGTTGGACAAGGCCTTATCCAAATCACGGATAGCTGCACCGCCGCCCGTCAATATTAGGCCATGTTCGTGAATATCGGCGGCTAAATCAGGTGGGATGGTATCCAAAAGAAGCATCACCGCATTCCAGATTTGTTCGATCAACGGCTCCAACGCTTTATTAATTTCATTATCGACCAATTTAAGTTTGCGCGGAAGCCCAGTGACCGCATCCCGACCGCGCACCATGGTCGCGCGGGAGTTTTCCTTGCTCTGTGGAAGCGCTGCGGCGATTTCATGTTTGATCTTCTCGCAGGTTGTAAAACCCACAATCAAATTGTGTTTTTTCTTTATATAATTGGAAATTGCCGCGTCAAAATGATCCCCGCCAATCCGTAAAGATTTCGCCTCGACAATGCCGCCAAGCGATATTACGGCAATCTCGGTGGTACCGCCGCCAATATCCACGATCATCGAGCCGACAGGCTCCGATACAGGTAGTTCCGCGCCAAGGGTCGCCGCCATCGGCTCTCCCACCAGTCCGACCCTTGCGCCCGCCTGCATTCTCGACCGAGGGCTTTGATCGCGCGCTTTTCCACAGGCGTGGCCCCGAAGGGCACACAGACATAGACCACGGGCTTGATGAAGGAAAACCGGTTCACCGACTTGCAGAAATGTGGCGATTACATTTGCGCCGCGTCAAAATCCGCAATTACCCCAGGATCGGATAGGGGGCGCATAGCCCTACCGGATCTGGGTGTTTGCCCAACATCAGCCCTTCGCATCATGACCGACCGCCAAGACCCGCTGGCACCATTTTTGCAGACTTGATAGGCACCGATGGCCCATCGACAAGGCACCCATCTTACTGTCCAATCACCGTGGTAATGGCGGTGCCCAAGTCAATGCTTACGCCATAAACCACTTAACAAACCCTTGCGCTTCCCGTGATGCATAAAAATAATACGCGTTCGATTGAAGACACGTTCGATAAATTGATACGCGTTATAATGTGTTATTGTCCACATATTTTCCAAATTTGAATTTGGGGTCCTAGTTAACTAGCTCCATATCTTCCTAACCCATTGTCTTAGCGTCGTTAACTGGTGCTTTGGGTCAGGTGTGTTGAAATCGCCACTGCATTCTTTCAAATATAGCGCAAATGTTCTCCTCGGGACACCGTTGAATTTGCGCATGACGCTTGGCTTGGTTCCAAAATTCTCTCATGCCATTGATATGGGATTTCGGTCTGCAAAGAGTTCAGAATGATTGATACGGAAGTGCTTGAACGAGCTGGACATCATGCGTTGTAAGCCCCGCCAGCTGTCTGAATAAACGATGCTGTCGCGTCACTTACGTTCAATGATGGGCACCAGCGTCTTCCCAGCCGCATCTGATCACGCGCGTAAACTTTTCCACCACGCTTGGCGACCAAATACAGGATTTTTCCAGCAGCGCCGCGTCCGCGTTTGCCTTCTGGCGACCCCCTGAAGTAGCTCGTCAACCCCAATCCTTTGCCGAACAAGGCTTCCGCCTCAGCCTCAGCTCACGATAACCTCGCGCAGACGGGTGGAAGTAAAAAGGGCCGCAGAATTGCGCACGCCGACGAGGCTGGCCGCCGCCCGCGCCGTGGTTCCTGCTATAGCGTTCAATCAAGCGGTCTTGCTTCGATTGGCTGGATACGACTCTTTCTCATAGTCCCTGTGATACCCCATAATAAGGTTATCTAGGACAGCCCTTTGTCTCAAATTATGGTAAAAAGTTTTTATGCATATATTTCTGTGTTTATTATTTAAAATGGTTGCTACACATTGACGAAAGCACGGTGGGCTGATCGATGGCTTCAAGCCATGCGCACAACGCAGCGTTATGCCCATCTGCATCCGATCGTCGGCAGAATGCCGCAAGGCTGATCGATGACGTACGGCTGACAGCCCGAGTGGCGCCAATGCTGATTTTGCAATTGAAAAGGTGGCAGCCCGTAGGGGACTTCAACTCTTCCAGGTTGAAAACCCGGCGTCCTAACCGATAGACGAACGGGCCACGCGTGGTGTGGGCGGTTATTAGGAAATGCACGGCGGCGGCGCAAGGGATCTGGGGACTGAGCGCGCGAATTTTTCCGACCGTCCAGAGACCTCGGTTCAGGGCCCCTTTGGTATCGGCCCAGGCTGCATCTTCAAGGCGCAATTGCACCTTTACGCGGCCTTGCCAGTGGTTCACACTTCCAAACGGCCCGCCAGATGCAGCTTGCGCCTGATCCTGGGCTCTTGGAGGGCGGGGGCTGGCGGGCCGTCCATGGCCCCAAACGCAATGCCTTCAGCGGGCGGCCTGCCATCCGTGGCGATGAATTTCGATGGTTCTCCCCACAGGCTTGGTGGTTTCGGATCCGCAGGCTGGCAGGGCGAAGCGCGGCGTGAAAGGGGCCGAAGCCTCAAACAGCCTGCCTGTTCCATCTGGGCCAACAGATCGGGGCTGGCAGCGGAGGGCAGGATCACGGTATCAATCCTAAGCTCTGCTGTGTGGCCCCACCTGCGCCTTGGCGGGCCAAAGCACGCCAAGGCGCTCCATCGCAGGTTCCAATTGCGCGCGGTTCAGGCTCAGGCCCGCGGGCCATTTTTGTGCTCACCACCTTTTCTGATCACCCCTTCGGCGGCTAGTTTTTAACAGGCCCCAACCACAATTCCGTGATTGAGCGGCTCCACCCTTTGCCTGTATCCCACCGCTGATGACGATGAAGGGGCGGTTGGTGGTTTCTTTCAGGCGGTTTGCGACAATGCCCACCACGCCCGGGTGCCAGCCATCCGGCGTCAAACCAAAGGGCGATCTGCGCCCGCGCGCCTCTGCCTGAGGGCTGGGTGAGATGCGTCGGCGGCTTCGATGTCGCGGCGGTCTGTGTTCAGGCTTCCAAGCGCTTGGCAAGCTCATGCTTCTTTCATATCGGTGGCGGGATAAAGCCGCGCCCTCAAATCCGCCTCCTGATGCGCCCGAAGCCTGCATTGCTGATCCGAGGGCCCAGAACAAATCCCAAATGATAGGCGCTTGGGGGGCGGTCAAGGCGGGCCACATCACACAGAGCGACAAGGCCCGTGCGTTGTCTGCGCGCCATCACCGTCAGCCCCTGTCGCACGAAGGCGCGGTTGACACCGATCAACGGGGCCACATCGGCAACGGTCGCCAGGGCCACCAGATCCAACATCGCGATCAGATCAGGGCCGGTTTTGCCATGCTCTTCGCGCAGGTGGCGGTTCATCTCGACCAAGACCAAGAACACCACGGCCGCAGCACACAGATGGCCCAAATCGCCCGTTTCATCTTGGCGGTTCGGGTTTACTACGGCCACGCAACGGGGCAAGTCCACGCCGCCGAGATGGTGATCAATCACCACAACATCGCAAGGGGCGGCGGCGATGGGATCATGCGAAAGCGTGCCACAATCAACACATATGATCAGATCATGTGCGGCCCCCAACTCCTGCATCGCTGGGATATTTGGGCCGTAGCCCTCATCGATACGGTCAGGCACATAAAGCGTGGCACCGTGGCCCATTTGGCGCAACCAATCGACAAGGAGAGCGGCAGAGCAGCCGCCGTCAACATCGTAATCAGCGAAGATCGCGATTTTTTGGCGTGTCGTAACCGCCGCGAGGATACGCGCCGCCGCCTTGTCCATGTCACGCAAAATGCGTGGATCGGGCAGTAGATCGCGCAACACAGGGCTAAGAAAGCTTGCGGCTTGGTCAGGGGACAGGCCGCGCTGTGCCAGTAGGATGGCAACCGCCTCGGGCAGGTTGGTTTCACGGCTGATGGCGGCGGCATGGCGCATCACCTCTGGGGCAGGCGCGATCCAATGCTTTGCCCCTAGGGACGCTTCCACATCAAGGCAGGTATTTTGCGCACCCGCCCCCATCAGGCCAAACCGCGAAGGAGGGTGGCACAGCTGATCGCTTGGGCAAATTCGCCGTGCAAATGGGCAATGGCGATCTGATGGCTGAGTTCAGGGTCGCTTTGCATGGGCCTGTCTGACCAATCCATTTGCATATTCCCCGCAAAAGCCGCGCAAGCGTCATGGGCCAAAACCACATCAAAACCCAAATTTCCTGCCATGCGGGTGCTGGTCGAGACGCAATGGGGCGTGGTCAGCCCTGCAATCACCAATCTGTCATGGCCTTTGGCGCGCAAATGGGCCTCAAGCCCCGTGCCGATGAAGGCGGAATTCACGGATTTCTCGAAGACCACTTCATCCTCCATCGGGGCCAATGCATCCATGAATGCGAACCCCGCTCTTTCCTTGGAGAGGGGGCTGCCCGTCTCGCGTGAGGCATGGCGGATGTGGATCACGGGCGCACGCGCGGCACGCCATGCCCCAAGCAGGCGTGCGGCATTGGCTTCGGCCTCAGGATTGTTGCGCGCGCCCCATTGGGGCGCATCAAACCCCTTTTGGAAATCAATCAGGATCAGCGCGCGCGCCATTTAGCGCCCCGTGGGGTGACGGTAGCTCATGCGGCGGATCGAGCCCGTTTTGGATCGCATCAGGATGGTTTCGGTGGTCAGCCAACCTGGTTCACGCTTGATGCCTGGCAAGATTGATCCCGAGGTGACGCCTGTTGCCGCAAAGATCACGTCTTGGGTCACCATATCATCGCGGGTGTAGACGCGGTCGAAATCGGTGATCCCTGCCTTGGTGGCGCGGGCGCGTTCATCGGCATTGCGGAACACCAACCGTCCCCACATTTGCCCGCCCATGCATTTGAGCGCCGCCGCGGCCAGCACCCCCTCGGGCGCGCCGCCTTGGCCCATATACATATCTATCCCTGTCAAATTGGCCTCGGCGGTATGGATAACGCCCGCCACATCGCCATCGGTGATCAGGCGGATTGCGGCACCTGTGCCGCGAATTTCCGCAATCATCGCCTCATGGCGGGGGCGTTCGAGAACACAGACCGTAATATCGCTTGGGCTACAGCCGCGCGATTTGGCCAATGTCAAAACCCGTTCTGAAGGGGTCATGTCCAGATTGAGAATGCCTTCGGGGTATCCCGGCCCAATGGCCAGTTTGTCCATATAGGTATCGGGCGCGTGCAGCATCGAGCCACGCGGCCCCATCGCAATCACCGTCAACGCGTTTGGCATATCCTTAGCGGTCAGGGTCGTTCCCTCAAGCGGATCAAGTGCAATATCAACCGCAGGGCCAGTGCCTGTGCCAACCTCTTCGCCGATATAGAGCATGGGCGCCTCGTCCCGCTCGCCCTCGCCGATGACGACCACGCCTTGAATATCAAGCAGGTTCAATTGCTCGCGCATGGCGTTGACGGCGGCTTG
>JAGYKZ010000083.1 GCA_018401385.1 Roseicyclus sp. | reverse complement strand
GCGCGCCACCCCATAGGCCACGGTCAGGCCGACCGCGCCAAGGCCAAGCGCCCATGCGGGGCTTGGCACATCACCCCCCAGCGCGTCCACCGCCGCCTTATAGGCAAATGGACCTGCCACGGCGATCAGCTTGGCCACAACCAGCGACAAGAGGGCAAAAACCACCCGATATTTGACCCAAGGCATATCGCGCGGCCATAAATACGGCCCCACTTTGCGTAAGGTAATCAAGCCAGAGGCGCGACTCTCAGGATCAATCGCGGTTGCATTGGCATCAGGTGTTGTCATGGGGTTTGGAGACTCGAATGATAAACTGAGCCTCAACCTAAAGAAGCGGGGCGCTGATGACCAGAGCCCCGCTTGAAATCTAATGCCTCCACCCGTGCTTTATTGTGCAGGGATGGAAAAAACCTGACCAGGATAGATCAAATCTGGGTCGCGGATCTGGTCGCGGTTCGCATCGAAAATCTGCACATAGTCAAAGCCTGACCCAAGCATATTTTCCGCGATGCCCCATAGGGTGAACCCGCGCTCGACCGTCACCACGCGGATCGCGTTTTCCATAGACCCGCTGGCCTCCGCAATCTGCGCCGCATCTTCGCGCACAAAACGCGTCTCGGAGCGCGCGATCACCGTGCCATCTGCGGCCAGTTGATCCACGCGCAGATCATATTCACCGGCCGCAACGCCCGTGACATCTGCGCGCCATGTGCCATCCGCACCGCCGGTGGCCTCGGCCACAAGCGCGTTGTTGAGGTAAATGCGCAAGGCCGCGCCCGCATCCGCGCGGCCCGCTATTTGCACGTCACCCGCGCTGGAATAGCTGACGGTGTCGATGCTCAGGGCCACGGCCCTATCACCGCCGCCCTGAACAAGGGACACACCGCGGGCATCAGATTGCAGGACAATAGGGCTTGTGCTGCTTTGCGTTGGGGCGGCGCTTGCCGCATCCGCAGTGCCTTGCGCCTCTGCCACATCCACAGGGGCCGAAATCGGGGCCGCAATCGGGGCCACGATCAAAGTTTGCTCTGCCGCAACCCGCGCACCTGTTTCATCCGTGGCCTCAACGGATAAAAGCCGTGGGGAGTCCGATGGGGGCAGCTTCGAGAGCAACACAAAATTCCCCGCGCGATCCGCCGCCGCATCGGCGCTGTCCGCCCCATCCAGCAGCAAGAAAATCTCTGCATTGGGCATGGCCGAGCCTGCGATCACGGTCATGCCATCAGGGGCCACGCGGATCACATCCAAAATTGGCGTTGTGGTGACAGGGGCACTGGGGGCATCTGCCGCCTCGACCTGTGGCGTTGCAGTCTCCGCTGCCGCCGGGTCTGTCTCTGTGGCCTCTGCGGCACTGTCATCCGCACCACTTTCTGCATCGCCCGCCGCATCTGCCGCCTCGGGGGCAGACGCCACAACGGCGCTTCCGGCTGCTGCGGTCTCACCCGCAGTCGTTTCAACTGCGGCGCTTTCGGATGCGGCGCTTTCGGATGCGGGCTCCTCAGTCAGGACCTGCCACCCCAAAAATCCAAATGCGGCCAAGGCAAGGGCAATTACACCCAAGCCCACACCCGACAAACCACCTGCCATTTTAGACCCGTTCGCCATGTTCTCTCACCTTATGTCCCCGCCTGCGATCTGCGCCAGCGATCTGATTTATCCCCAAAACCCTGCGTCTATGGCAAATATTGCCTCAATCCACGGGTCATCCGCAAGATGTTGCGATGACCGATGTCATAAAACTGTGCCATATCTGCGGCAGTGCGACAGTTGAGCCGCCCCGCAAAGGCGGCTATCACAGAACCCTCATGGGATGCAAAAACCAAAGGACCCCCCGATGCGCGATTTTTCTGTTTGTGTCTTTTGCGGCGCGCGTGATGGCGCAAATCCGCTCTATGCCCAAGATGCGTGCGATTTAGGGGCCGCATTGGCACAGGCAAAGATGCGCCTCGTCTATGGGGCGGGCGATGTGGGGCTGATGGGCCATGTGGCACGCAGCGCACAGGTGGCGGGGGGGGACACATTTGGTGTGATCCCCGTGCATTTGATGACCCGCGAATTGGGAAAACGCGACCTCAGCCGCTTCATCGTGACCGAGAATATGCACGAGCGCAAAAAGGTGATGTTTATGAATTGCGATGCGGTGGTTTTGTTGCCGGGCGGCGCAGGCAGCTTGGACGAGTTTTTCGAAGTGCTGACATGGCGGCAATTGGGGCTGCATGACAAACCGATCATCGCCATCAACAGCGCGGGCTATTGGGACAGGCTGCTTGCGCTACTGGGTCATGTGATTGACGAAGGCTTTGCCGAGCCATCACTTTTGGGGTTTGTCGAGCCCGTCAGCACGCCCGCCGATGCCATCGCGCGGCTCTTGGCCTATCGCGCCGCCTGAGGTTTCAGCGCATTGGCCGAGTAAAGCGCCAAACCCGTCCAGATCAGGCCAAAGGCCACCGCGTGCCACAGGGTCAACACTTCGCCAAAGATCACGACCGCAATGGTGAATTGCAAGGTCGGATTAAGGTACTGCACCAACCCGATGGTGGACAGCGCCGCCCGTTTCGAGGCGTAGGAAAACAGGATCAGGGGCGCCGCGGTCAGCGGACCTGACAGGATCAACAGGCCCGATTGGATCAGATCGGCCCCAAACACGCCCGCATCGCGGCCCAGCCAGATCAAATACCCCAGCGCGATCGGTCCCAACAGCAGCACCTCCGCCGTGACGGAGACGACAGGCCCCGCCGTGATATATCGCTTGATCAGCCCATAAAGGCCGAATGTGAAGGCCAAGATCAACGAAATCCACGGTGCCACGCCCAGACCAATGGTCAATTGCACCACGGCCACAGCGGCCAAGAGAACGGCGATTTGCTTGGACCGCGAAAGATGCTCCTTCAAGACAAGCGCGCCAAGCGCCACGGCCACCAAGGGGAAGATGTAATAGCCAAGCGAGCTTTGCATCAAATGACCCGTCTGGATCGAAAAGATGAAGAAAAACCAATTGGCAGAAATCATCAAAGCCGCCGCGCCAATCAGCGCCAAAGAGCGCCCCCCCGACACCGCGCGGCGCAAATCCCCAAGCCGCGATTGCACCGCCAGAACACCCACGAAGACGACCACCGACCACAAGGTGCGATGTGCCAAAACCTCCAACGGGGGAATATCAGCCAATAGTTTATAGTAAAGCGCGGAGAAGCCCCAAATCACACAGGCCCCCACCATCGCCAATACGCCCTTGGTGGCCTCCGTCATGACATCGCGCCTTGCTGCGGGTGGTTGAGGCCGCATCAGAAGCGGGATTTCGGGGGAGGTCAAGAGGAGAAGTTTGACTTGCACTTTAACACGGCAACAACAAAAAACCCCCCGCTTTCGCGAGGGGTTCTTCTGGTTCAATGAACGCTGCCCGCGAAGGCCTTACCCCATCCGCGCGGCCACGTTCTCCCAATTCACCAGATTGTTCAGGAAATTGTCCAAATAGGCAGGGCGCTTGTTGCGGTAGTCGATGTAGTAGGAATGTTCCCACACATCGCAACCCAGAAGGGCCGTTTGACCAAAGCACAGCGGGTTTACGCCATTTTCGGTCTTGGTGACCTTCAGGCCGCCGTCCTTGTCCTGCACCAGCCAGCACCAGCCGGCGCCGAACTGGCCCGCGCCTGCGGCGGCAAAATCGGCCTTGAACTGATCGAGCGAGCCAAAGCTTTCAACCAGTGCCTTTTCCAATTCCGATGGCATGGCCGATGATCCTGGCCCCATCATTTCCCAGAATTGCACGTGGTTCCAATGCTGGCTTGCGTTGTTGAAGATGCCGTTTTGCGCCACAGCACCCGCTTGATAGGTGCCTGTGATGATATCTTCGAGGGATTTCCCCTCCCATTCGGTGCCTGCGATCAGCTTATTGCCATTGTCGACATAGGCCTTGTGGTGCAGGTCGTGGTGGAATTCCAATGTCTCGGCCGACATTCCCTTTGCGGCAAGCGCATCATGGGCATAGGGCAGGTCAGGAAGTGTAAACGCCATGGGTTCGTCCCCTCGTCTCGCGGTTTCAATGTCTAGTGCACAGATGGAGGGCATAGCCCCCAAAGGTCAAGGGGGGAGATCAGAAATACCCCACCTCGCCACCTTTCGCGCCAGAGACACGCAGCAGGTCATGCACATATTGTTTGACCGAGCGAAACGCGAAAAGCCGCGCTGTTTTTGGACTGGTCAGCCAAACGGCGGCGGCGGCCTGCGCCGCGCGGCTGCGGCGTAATTGGCCCTGTTTGAAACTGTCGGGATGGAAATCCGCGGGCATCAGTTTGGCCAAACAATCGCGCAGCGCGCCCGCCGTTGGGGCGGTGATCTCAAACACCGCGCGCGCGTCCGACATATCCAAGGCCAGATGATGCAGCTTGACCAATTTCTTGTCCAAGCTCGCCACATGGGCCGCGCATTCCGCGTAAGGACAGAGGATCATCACCTCATCATGTGACATCCATGCCACCCCATATCCGCCCGCCTCAACGATGGCGCGCGGTGCGGGCATGGCAAGCCCTGTAATCGCCTTAATCGCCGTGGCCACGGGTTTCTGCGATAGGTCTGCGCGCAGGGTGATCATGCCTTGCAGGGGCAGCTCGGTGACGCTGACATAAGGCGTTAAGGTGCTCAGATCAGACATTTTGCTTCTCCCCCTCGGGATCAAAGAAGATGGTCGAACAGATGCGCGCCTTGATCTGCCCCCCCTTGCCATCGGTTATATTGACCACCTCGCCCGTATGATCAGGGCCGTTGTGGATCAGCGCCATCGCAATCCCGCGTTTCAGGGTTGGCGAATAGTAGGTCGATGTTACGCGACCCTGAACATTTTGCTGACCATTGGCGTTGCGGCCCGCGCGGATCACATATGCCCCATCTGGCAGAACCCCACCATCGAGTGTCTCAAGGCCCACCAATTTCCACCGATCATGATTGTCCATGAAACTCCGCGCCTGTGCGCGTTTGCCCAGATAATCGTCTTTCTTCTTGGAAATGGCCCAATCAAGGCCCAGATCTTGCGGGATCACCGTGCCATCGGTTTCATCCCCAATCATGATAAAGCCCTTCTCGGCGCGCATGACGTGCAGCCCTTCGGTGCCATAGGGGGTAATGCCCCACTCCGCGCCCGCCTCAATGAGGGTTTCCCAGAAATCTAGGCCCTGACTTGCAGGAACCGCGATTTCAAAGGACAGCTCGCCCGAGAAGGAGATGCGGAACACCCGCGCCGCGAACCCGCCGATTTGCGCATCGGTCCATGCCATAAACGGCAGCGCCTCAGCCGATAGATCCGTGTCAGTGCCCAGCTTTTCCAACAGCTTGCGCGCATTGGGGCCAACCACGGCCACCTGTGCCCATCTTTCGGTCACATTGGCGGTATAAACCTTGAAATCCCACCATTCGCATTGCAGCCAATCCTCCATATGCGCGTGGATGTGATCCGCCCCGCCCGTTGTCGTATGCACAAGGAACGTGTCCTCATCGAGACGCGCAACCACGCCGTCATCCATCAAAAAGCCGTTTTCATTGCACATCAGGCCATAACGGCAGCGGCCGGGTTGTAAGCTGCTCATCATATTGGTGTAGAGCATATCCATGAACCGTCCCGCATCTGGCCCTTTGACGATGATCTTGCCCAAGGTCGAGGCATCAAGCAGCCCGAGTGATCCGCGGGTGGCGTTGATCTCGCGCGTGACGGCGGCATGACGGTCCTCGCCCGCGCGCGGATAGCAATAGGGACGCCGCCATTGCCCCACGGGTTCAAAATCCGCGCCATGTTCAACGTGCCAGTCGAACATCGGGGTGCGGCGCAACGGCTGAAAAATCTCACCGCGCGCCTCGCCCGCAATCGCGCCCATGGAAATCGGCGTATAGGGCGGGCGGAACGTGGTGGTGCCGACTGCCGGGATTCGCGCTTGCAACGCATCAGCAAGGACCGCAAGGCCATTGATATTGCTTATTTTTCCTTGATCAGTGGCCATACCCAATGTGGTATAGCGCTTGGTATGCTCAACGCTTTCATAGCCTTCACG
>JAGYKZ010000082.1 GCA_018401385.1 Roseicyclus sp. | reverse complement strand
GTAGCGGGCCAGATCAATCTGTCCAGTCAAAGCCCGCAGCTTTCTGTCCAAAACGGGCCTCAAGCCGCGCCCTGCCCCTTGGCCTCCTCCGCCCCATTGGGTATGGGAGGCGGAAGATATGACACGCAGATGCAAGCCCAAAGGCAGATCAGATGGAAAAGACATTCAACGCAAAATCAGCCGAGGCGCGGATTTCCGCGAAATGGGAGGCAGGGGAATGCTTTAAGGCAGGGGCCAATGCGAAGCCAAACGCCGAGGCGTTTAGCATCATGATCCCGCCGCCCAACGTGACGGGCGTTTTGCACGTGGGCCATGCGTTCAACAACACGCTGCAAGATGTGCTTGTGCGCTGGCATCGGATGCGTGGCTTTGACACGCTGTGGCAGCCTGGCACGGATCATGCGGGCATCGCCACGCAGATGGTGGTTGAGCGCGAATTGGCCAAGACGGGCAAATCGCGCCGCGAGATGAGCCGCGAAGAATTCCTCTCCCATGTCTGGGCGTGGAAAAAGAAATCAGGCGGCACGATCATTGAACAGCTCAAACGCCTTGGCGCATCCTGCGATTGGTCGCGCGAGGCCTTCACCATGTCAGGCGCCCCCAATGCCCCCGCAGGCGAAGAGGGCAATTTCCACGACGCGGTGATCAAGGTCTTTGTCGATATGTATCACAAGGGCTTCATCTATCGCGGCAAGCGTCTGGTGAACTGGGATCCGCATTTCGAGACCGCAATATCCGATCTTGAGGTCGAGAATATCGACCAGACAGGCCATATGTGGCATTTCAAATATCCGCTCGCAGGCGGGGCGACCTATGACTATGTCGAGAAGGATGCGGACGGAAACGTCACCTTCCGAGAGACGCGCGATTATATCTCAATCGCCACCACGCGGCCCGAAACCATGCTGGGCGATGGCGCGGTGGCCGTCCATCCCGATGACGAACGCTACAAGCCCATCGTGGGGATGCTCTGCGAAATTCCTGTCGGGCCAAAGGAACATCGCCGCCTGATCCCGATCATCACGGATGAATATCCCGACCCGAACTTTGGTTCGGGCGCGGTCAAGATCACGGGCGCGCATGATTTCAACGATTACGCCGTGGCCAAGCGGGGCAATATCCCCTGCTATCGCCTGATGGACACGCGCGCGCATCTGCGCGCCGATGGCGCACCTTATGCTGAAGCCGCCGAGATTGCGCAGGCCGTGGCCAATGGCGCGCGGACGCTGTCTGAGGCCGAGGTGGACGCGCTGAACCTAGTCCCTGACCATCTGCGCGGGATGGAGCGTTATGTTGCCCGCGCTGCCGTTGTGGCCGAGATTACCGCCGAAGGTCTGGCCGTGATGACGCGCGCCGATGACCCGCGCCTTGGCAAAGCCGCGCTGAAAGCGGATGCGGAAGGCGCGGATGCCTTGGTGCCATTGGTCGAAGAAAAGACCATCACGCAACCCTTCGGGGATCGCTCCAAGGTCGTGATCGAACCGATGCTGACCGACCAATGGTTTGTGGACACGGCGAAGATCGTGGAACCCGCGTTGGAGGCCGTGCGCGAGGGGCGCACGCGCATCATGCCCGAACAGCACCGCAAGGTGTATTTCCACTGGCTGGAAAATATCGAGCCATGGACCATCTCGCGGCAACTCTGGTGGGGGCATCAGATTCCTGTGTGGTATGGGCCAGATGGCGAGTTGTTCTGCGCCGAGAATTACGAACTGGCTATTGAGGCAGCAGAGCAACACTACAATGCGTTGAACGATGAGTGCGCTCTTGCGGATACTCTTGGTGCCACGGGCTACTCGTCATCCGGTAGTTTTGACGCGGTTCGCGTCTTCGCTATCGAGGATCTACATGGATCGAAAACTGACGCCTCTGGGAGGCAAAATGCGAACCCTAGCGTCGACCAAGGTTGGTCCGTCTCAAGAGATGAAGAATTCATCCACATCAACATCAATCTTGCACGCGACCCCGATGTCCTGGACACCTGGTTCTCCTCTGGCCTTTGGCCCATCGGCACGCTTGGCTGGCCTGAAAAGACACCAGAACTCGAACGCTACTTCCCGACCTCCACCCTCGTCTCGGGTTTCGACATCATCTTCTTCTGGGTCGCCCGCATGATGATGATGCAATTGGCCGTGGTCGATGATATCCCTTTCCGTGACGTTTACGTCCACGCGTTGGTGCGCGATGAAAAGGGGCGCAAGATGTCGAAGAGTATCGGCAACGTGCTTGACCCGCTGGAATTGATCGATGAATTCGGCGCGGATGCGCTGCGCTTTACGCTGACCTCGATGGCCGCAATGGGGCGCGATTTGAAACTGTCGAAAGACCGCATCGCGGGCTATCGCAATTCGGCACGAAACCGTGGAATGCGGCGCGTTTTGCAGAAATGAACGGATTGCAGCCCGTGCCGGGCTTTGATCCGGCCAGCGTCACCCAGACGGTCAACAAAATGGATCATCGGCGAAACCGCACAGGCGCGTTTGGCCTGGACGAGGCGCTGTCGCATATCGGTTCAACGATGCGGCAAACGGCCTTATGCCTTTGTCTGGGGTAGGTCTGGGGATTGGTATGTGGAATTTGCCAAACGTTGTTCGCATCCGAAGACCCGAAAGTGATCAGGAAACGCGCGCGACCATGGCGTGGGTGATTGACCAATGTCTGATCCTTTTGCACCCACCATGCCCTTTCATCACCGAGGCGCTTTGGGCCGAGAAATTGCAGATCGCCCCAAAATGCTCGTGCATACAGATTGGCCCGACACTGGCGCGGAATTGGTTGGATCCCGAGGCCGCGCGCGAAATGACATGGGTGGATTTCGCTCATCGAAGAAATCCGCTCCCTGCGCGCGCAAATGCACGTCCCCGTAGGACTTTAAGGTACATTGCTGCAACTTGATCTTGATGCGCGGTCAAGCCGCGGGATAATAACGCGGCGGATGATCGAACGTCTTGCCCGGATCTCGACCTGACGTAGGTGACGGCGATGCCCAAAGGGGCCGTCACCGTTGCAGTTGAGGGCGGCACATTTGGCCTGCCCGTGGCCGATCTGATTGATGGGGAGGAAAAGGCGTCTGCAAAAGCCGATAAGTTAGCCAAGGGAAATCGGCGGCTGAAAGGCCGCGTGAACAACCCCAAATTCGTGGCCAGCGCCCTGGAAGATGTGGTGGCGGAAGCCCGCGAAAACCTTGCCGCGCGTGAGGAAGAAGAAGCCAAGACAAAGCCGCATTCGCCCGTTTGGCAGGGAATTGGGATAAGACAAGACGCGGCGACGCAACCGCGCCGCTGCGGCATCAATCAGATATCCGAATATTCAAGGAAGGGCTTGGTAGCGGAGGAGGGACTTGAACCCCCGACACGCGGATTATGATTCCGCTGCTCTAACCAACTGAGCTACTCCGCCAAAGCATCGCGGAAGTAGGACAAGCAGGGGCAAGCGTCAACCTCAAAATCGAAGGACGCGCGCAGTTTTTCACGCCTCCTCCCCGCCTTGTGCAATTGCCAGATCAGCCAAGATCGGGCAATCGGGGCGGTGGTCGCCCGAACAGCGCGAGACAAGATCGGCCAAGGTCGCGCGCATCGCCGCCAATTTGACCATCTTCGCATCAATATCCTGCAAATGCTTTTCCGCGATGCCCTTCACATCGGCGCTCGCGCGCGATTGGTCCTCGTAAAGCGCCAAGAGCGCGCGGCATTCCTCGATCGAAAACCCCAATTCACGCGCGCGCGCCAGAAAACCCAGCTTGTGCACATCCGAGGGGGAAAATCTGCGATAGCCGTTTTGCGCACGGGCAGGTGCAATGAGGCCAATCTCCTCGTAATAGCGGATGGTTTTGGCGGGCAGCCCTGTTGCGGTGGCGGTTTGCGAGATATTCATATCCCCCCTCCCACATGGCGCAGGCGCAGCGCATTCATCACCACAAACACGGAGCTTGCCGCCATCGCCCCTGCCGCCAACATTGGATTGAGCAGCGGACCACCAAACAGCGCCAAGGCCCCTGCGGCCACGGGGATCAGCGCGGCATTATAGCCAAAGGCCCAAAACAAGTTTTGCGCGATATTGCGCATGGTCGCGCGGGAAAGCGCCATCGCGCTGACCACACCGCTTGGCGCGCCAGAGACCAAAACCACATCCGCAGCCTCCATCGCGATATCCGTGCCACTGCCAAGGGCAATGCCAATATCGGCTTGCGCCAGAACGGGCGCATCATTGATACCATCCCCCACAAACGCCACACAGAGCCCCTGATCCTGCCAGTCTTTCACGCGTTGCAATTTATCCGCAGGTTTGAGCCGCGCCAGACGGTCCGTTACCCCCAAGTCATCAGCCAGCGCATCAACCGCGCTCGCCTCGTCACCCGACAGAATCGCAACTTTGACCCCCTGCGCCGCCAATGCGGCAATGGTCGCCTTTGCGTCCCGTTTGGGCGCATCCCGAAAGGCAAGGCTGCCGACATAAATGCCATCCTTGGCCATATGGATCACACTGGCCCCATCGCGCGGGATATCAGGCACGACCACACCGCCTTCGGCAAGATACGCCTCGGTCCCAAGGGCGATGTCGGCCCCGTCAACACGCGCACGCACACCTGCGCCAATGGTGTTCTCGAACCCGTCCATTTGGGGGATCAACAGGTCACGGCCAGTGGCCTCGTCCATGATGGCCTGCGCGAAAGGATGTTCTGACCCGCGCTCCACCGCGGCGGCAAGCGCAATCAGATGATCCTCATCACAGGCATTGAAACTGCCCACGAAACTGGGCAATCCTGTGGTCAGTGTGCCGGTTTTGTCAAAGGCCACAAGGTCAACCTTGCGCAGAGATTGCAGGGCGCGCCCCTCGCGAAAATGCACCCCCAGCTGGGCCGCACGCCCCGTGCCCGCCATGACGGATACGGGCGTGGCCAAACCCATGGCACAGGGGCAGGCAATGATCAAAACCGATACGCCGATGACCATCGCCTGAACGGGCGATGGCCCGAAAACCCACCACAGGGCCGTGGTCAGAACCGCCACAGCGATCACAACGGGCACAAAAACCGCTGCAACGCGATTGATCAAGGATTGGATCGGCAAACGGGTCATTTGCGCCTTGGTCACCATATCGACAATTTGCGCCAATACGGTATGGCCACCCGTGGCCGTCACCCGAAACACAGCGCTGCCCGCGCGGTTCAGCGTGCCGCCGACCACCGTGTCACCCGCCGCCTTCGCCACAGGCACGGCTTCGCCTGTGATCATGCTTTCATCTACCAGTGCCGTTCCTTCAACCAACAGGCCATCAATCGCAATTTTCTCACCAGGCTTGACGCGCACCAGATCGCCCATGCGCAGATCGGCTGTTGCAATCTGCTGCTGCATCCCATCGCGCAAAATGGTGGCTGTGTCAGGCCGCAGTTCCATCAAACTGCGAATGGCCGCCCCTGCCTGACCGCGCGCGCGCGTTTCAAGGAAGCGCCCCAGAAGGATCAAAGTGACAATCACCGCCGCCGCCTCGAAATAGACAAAGCGGCTGGCTTCAGGGATCCGTTCAGGCGCGAAGGTCACCACGGTGGAAAAGGCCCATGCCGCCATGGTGCCCAGTGCAACCAAAGAATTCATCTCAGGCGCACCACGCAGCAAGGCAGGCACACCAAGGCGAAAAAACACCCCGCCTGGCCCAAACAAAACAATCGTTGTCAGGATGAATTGCAGCGCATGAAGGCTGAACGTTCCGAAGGTTGCCACTTGCCAATGATGAAAGGTGGGCAGGATATGCCCCCCCATTTCCAGCACGAATACAGGAAAGGTCAGCAAAGCGGCCAAGATGACCTGACGTTTCAGCGCGGTTTGTTCATCAGGTGCTTGTGGAGGCGCAATCGCATCATGCCTCACATCGCGGTCCGCATCGCCGCCAGTGTCGTGTTCGACAATAGGATATCCCGCCGCCCGCATCCCCGCGGCGAGATCCTCGACCGACAGATCATTCAAGGTGGTTACATATGCTTCCTTGGTGGCCAGATTGACCTTGGCCTCCATCACGGCGGGATGTGCGTTCAGCGCCTGTTCAGCCCGCGCGGCACAGCTCCCGCAACTGAGGTTTTCAACCCAAAAACGCCGCGCACGGGTTTGCTTCGGATCAAGGGCCACAGGATA
>JAGYKZ010000081.1 GCA_018401385.1 Roseicyclus sp. | reverse complement strand
GCGCGCAGCATGGCGCGGGCATCCTGCCCAAAATCCGTGGAAATCGCGATTCCGATTGAGGCGGAAATCCGCGCCAAACCACCATCCACAACAACGGGTGTCTCAAGGTTTTTGATCAAACGTGTCGCCAGTTCACCAAGGGTGGCGGGATCGGTCATATGCGACAGCATGATGACAAATTCATCCCCGCCCACCCGTGCGGCGAAATCGCCTGCGCGAATATCGCTGCGCAAGATACGCCCCACCTGCGCCAGAACCATATCCCCCGCCGCATGACCATAGCCATCATTCACCGCCTTGAACCGATCGAGATCAATATGCATCAAGGCAAAGGGGCGGTCGGCACGCGACAAAAGCCGTGGCAGCGCGCGCTCCAACGCACGGCGATTGGCAAGCCCCGTCAGTGGGTCCGTTAACGCCTCCCGCTCGGCCAAAGCGCGGGCGGTGAACAGCCGCTCGGTCAGCGCGCGGCTTTCGCGGGTCACGGCATTGTTGGCTTCCTGAAGGTAAAGCAACTCAACCGTCTGATCGGTATGAGGAAAATCGGAAAGATGCAGATCCCATTGCGCAATCCCTTGGACAAAATTCAGCCCCAAAGACAGGTTCAACATCGCCCCATCCGCCCATGCACTGACCACGGCGCGCAGGGTGATGTGGGGCGCATTCACGAGACAAAGCTGCACGCGCGCACCTGCAATCGCACGCAGCTGTGTAAAATCATCGGCGGATTTTGGCGATTTGAACACCACCAAATCGAACAATGCGCGCCCAAGCAAAGTGTCGGGAGACGCCGCCAACATCTTGGCCGTAGTCGGCCCAACCGAGGTTACACGCCCCCCCGCGTCACAGGCCAAATGCATCGGCAAAACAGGCGCAAACACTGACCAATCGGGGGCAGGCGCTGCCATTGGCGGCACCCTATCCATGCGCGGTATCATCGTGCCACCTCGCGCAGATGGTCCGCCCCGATCAAGGTAAAACTGCGTCCGGGGCCGAACCCCAGATCATGGCATTCCACCACGATCCGCCCCTGATCCACGCGCAACACCGCCAGGGTGCCATATTCATCCGCCATGGCCTGAAGCGCGCCCAAAATCAGGCACAGCCCCCCTCCATCACCCATGTCACCGTCAGATCAAAGCGCAGTATATCGCCACGCATCTCGCTTTGGATATAAACCTGTGGCAGATTGAGCGATGCCAATGCAAGCCGCCCGCGATCATGCAGATCCGCCAAGGACCAGATGAATTCGACAAAATCCCGCCCCCCAAACCGCAACAGGCGCCGTATCGCCTCCATCCGAGGATGGGTGATCAGGTAAAGCCCCAGATCCTCCCACAATGCATCCTCGCTGAGGTTCAAATGGCAGGCCATCGCATCCAGCAGATGTCGGGTCGATTGCGCGTCACAGGGCAGCATCGGTTCAAACCCATCAATCGGGGCGCCCGCAACCACGCGGATTTCTTCCCACGCAGCGGACCCGTGCATATCTTGCACATATTGTTGAAAGGCGCGGTTTACAAAACCCTGCATCGCCTCGTCCCGTCTTGTCTTGGGCAACTCCATGCCCAAGTTATAGCGAGGCATTCCTTAACAAAGCCCTGATTATCTGCCTAAAAATCCGTGGGCGCGCCGCCCTCCTCTTTGCGCTTGGCGACAAAGGCATCCAGTTCTTCGCGGATGCTCGGGTCAAGGGGCGGGTCTGTCGCCTCGGCCAAAATGGCCTTGTAAATTCCATGTGCGCGCGCGGCACTCCAAACAGCACCGTCTTTTTCCCATGCTTCGAAATTGCGCCAATCGGAATGAAACGGCTGATAAAACGCCGTGCTGTAGCGGGCTTGGGTATGGGCCGTGCCAAAATAATGCCCGCCTGCCCCCACATCGCGCACCGCCTCAAAGGCCAGATCATCATCGCCGGTCTGGGTCAGTTCAGGGTCAAAATAGCGTTGGAATTGTTGCAGCATTTCGCAATCCATCACGAATTTCTCAGGGCTTGCGATCAGCCCCCCCTCCAGCCAACCCGCCGCATGATAAACCATATTGGTGCCGGATTGCACCGCCGCCCAGAGGCTTTGCAAGGTTTCCGCCTGCGCCTGAGCATCGGGCACATTGGCCGCGCAAACCCCGCTAGAGCGCAATGGCAGCCCATAAAACCGCGCCATTTGCCCCGTCATCTGGGTTGCGCGGATATATTCAGGCGTGCCAAAGGCGGGCGCACCCGATTTCATATCCACGTTGGAGGTGAAGGTGCCGATCATAACGGGGCATTGCGGCGCAATATATTGCAACAGGGCAATCGCCCCCAACGCCTCGGCAATGGATAGGGATACGGCCCCCGCAAGGGTCACAGGGGCCATCGCGCCTGCCAAGGTGAACGGGGTCACCACAACGGGCTGCCCACGCCGCGCCATCCGCATGGCCCCATCCAACATCGGATGGTCATGTTTAAGCGGGCTGACCGAATTGATATTGGTGTAAAACCGTGGGGCGGCCTCGAATTCCGCATGGCTTAGGCCCGCGGCGATGCGCACCATTTCCATGGCATCCTCGACCCGCTCTTTGCCCAGACAATAGGTGTGCACCACCTTATCGGTCGCAATCAGCTTTTCATGCAGACAATCCAAGTGGCGGATAGAGGGATGGATATCTATCGGCTCGACAGGATAGCCCCCTGCAAAATGGATGCAGTTGAAATATTGCGTCAGCTTGATGAAGTCACGAAAGGTCGCGAAATCGCCCGCCCGTTTGCCGCGCGCCAAATCCCACGCATTGGGGGGGGAGGAGACATTGCCAAAAACGATATGCCCATCGCCAATGGTCAGCTTGCGCTCTGGATTGCGCGGGGTCACCGTAAAGGCGGCGGGGGCACGGGCAACCATTTCCATCACAAACTCAGGATCGAAAAAGATCGTCTCGCCCTCTTGGCGGCACCCTGCCGCAACCAAGATGCGGCGCGCCTCGGGATGAAGCATCTCCAGCCCCAATTCGCTGAGGATGCGCATGGCGTTTTGATGGATTGCAACAACCCCTTCGGGGCGCAATGGTTCGGTCGGTAGATCTGGGTTGCGCGGCACACGCCACGGCATTTGCGCAATCACGGCCTGATCCGCCCTGTGATGCTTGGCGCGCGCACCGCCCGCACGGCGGCGTTTCGGAGGGGGATCGGTCAGCTGCATCGGATATGGTCCATCTGTTGGGGCGGATCGCCCCGTCAGACTGCACGCCCCATGGGGACGGATACCCGACAATTTCCGACCAATCCCACGGGCCTTTTGACGCGAACAGACAAACGCGCCCTTAATGCCCCAACCATTCGGGCAAATGGCCGATATCAGGCAAGACCACATCAGCATGAGGGGCAAGCGTGCCGTGATCGGCAAGCCCCGTGAGAACCCCCACCGTGGCCATGCCCGCCGCGCGCCCTGCGCGCAAATCATGCAGACTATCGCCCACCATCACCGCACGTTCAGGCGTGATGTCACAGCTGCGGGCAATATAGGCACACATATCGGGATCGGGTTTCGCACCATGGCCACTGTCGCAGCCCAGAACTTCGGCGAAATGGTGACGGATGTCATGGGCGGCCAAATGCGCCTCGGCTTCGGCCTTTTGGCCATTGGTGGCCACCG
The DNA here is from genome assembly GCA_018401385.1 of Roseicyclus sp. Classification (GTDB taxonomy): domain Bacteria; phylum Pseudomonadota; class Alphaproteobacteria; order Rhodobacterales; family Rhodobacteraceae; genus M30B80. The sequence continues at coordinate 2,556 of JAGYKZ010000081.1, read as the reverse complement.
CCAAAACATAGCCCGCCGCGCGCAACCGCGTCATCAACCCGTCAAGCGGCACGGCGGGAACCATAGGCGCATCCTCGGCCAAGCGATTCAAATCACGCGCGATTTGCGCTGGGCTGCGCGCACCGTCAAAGGCAGGTGCCAAATGATGCGCGGTTTGCGCAAGCGTGCCCGCGATGGCGATGCTATCGGGCCGAAACACCCCCCTCTCCGTGTCAAAAGACAGGCGCGCCGCCAATTCATCGACCAGCGCCGCATCCCCATCAGCCAAAGACCGCAAGGCCGAATGCGCCCATGATCCCCATGATTTCTCGAAATCGAACAATGTTCCATCTTTGTCAAATATTAGCAATTGATAATGGATATTATGCATATTTTTACGCCATCTTCTTTATTTTTCCATAAATACAGATAAAAATGGGATAAATTTCCACTTAACCTATCAAAGCGACCTATCCCAAATGCATGAACCTCAAATACGAAAGACTGATGACACACAAGACTTCAATCTGCATTCAAGTTTGGGTTTTTGTATCACCAAAACGGCACGGCTCTTTGATCGCTGTATCGAAGATTCGCTGCGCAGCACAGGGCTGACACGGGTGAATTGGTGCATCCTGATTGCCATTCAAGAGCGCGGCCAGATCAACCCTTCTGACATCGCCCAACAGGTGGGCATTGATCGCACCGCCACATCGCGCGCATTGCGGCAATTGGAAGAGATGGATGCCGTTGCGCGCAGAATCAGCCAAGCGGATCGGCGCGTCACGGTTGTGACCTTGACCAAGACGGGCCAAAAGTTGATGGCAACACACAGCCCCGCCTGCCGCGACATGATCGAGATGATCGAAAGCCGTCTTTCGGACGATGAGCGCCATCAGGTGCGGCTTTTGTTGCGCAAATTGGTGGGAAAGCCCGTGGTGCAAGAAGAGGCGTGACCCACGCCCTGTTTCGGGGTTTAGGTCCAATGCATCCCAGCAGAGCCCAGCAAGACATGGCGCATGGTGACAAATTCATCTGGGGTCAGGTCAATGGCTTGCGCCGCCTCAAGCACCCAAGCGTCATTTTGCGAGATAAATTCAATCACTGCCGTCAGAAACCCGTCATCGGCCGTGGTGATGGAATCGCGCAAATCGGCCACGCTCAGGCCGGAGGCGCCCAGAAACTGCTCTGTCAATTCTACATTGCCTGACAGCCATACCAGCGCGGCGATTGCTTTTCCCTGCGCAATTTCTTTCTTCATTCTTTCCGTCCCTCCCCCATGGTAGGAATTTGTTAACCCTTTTCTTTGTATCTATCTGCACAAGAATCAAGCTAGCGCGGCGGTATACAGGATACGGCACAGGGCGCGTTATGGCCAAAACACGAAGGACCGGCAGATATGGGCGAGCGGATTTTGATCGTGGACGATGTCGCGACCAATCGGATCGTTCTCAAGGTGCGGCTGCAAAGCGCCTGTTGCGAGGTGATCCAAGCCGCCTCTGGCCATGAGGCGCTGAAACTTGCACGTCTGGTAAAGCCTGATTTGATCCTTCTGGATGTGATGATGCCTGACCTTGACGGGTTGTCGGTCTGTAGCCGCCTCAAACGCGATACAGATACCCGTGACATTCCGATTGTCATGATCACCTCACGCCTCGATCACGCGGCCAAGCTTAAAGGGCTGCATTGTGGCGCTGATGATTACCTGACCAAACCTGTGGATGAGAACCAACTGTTGGCGCGGGTGCGCTCGCTGCTGCGCGATTCCAATCGCGCGGCAGATTTGCGCAAACAAGGGGCATTGGCGTTGGATCTGGCCCTTGAAACCACGCCTGTGGCCTCCGACAGCGACCCCCATATTGCCCTGATCGCGCCCCGTCCCGAACTCAGTATGTTCTGGCGCGCTGGGCTTGCGGGGTTCAAGGGTTTTACACTGCGCAGCATGACGCGGCTTGAGGCGCTGTCTGAGCTGTCTTCAGAGCAGCCCGTGCCCGATATTTTCGTGATTGCCAGTGATCTCTCCCATCGCAACGAAGGGTTGCGCCTGCTGTCGGATTTGCGCTCGCGCCCCGCCACACGCCATGCAGGCATGATGATGGTTTTGCCCGCCAACGATGCCGAACGCGCCGCGATTGCCTTGGATTTGGGGGCGGGTGATGTGATCTACGACCCGTTCGACCCCGCGGAAATGGCCGTGCGCCTCAAGACGCAGCTGCGCCGCAAACGCCAGTCCGACCGTTTACGCGCGGGGCTTTCGGCGGGGATGCAAATGGCCACAATCGACCCGCTGACGGGTCTGTTCAATCGGCGTTATGCGATGTTTCAGTTGGACCGTTTGCTGTGCAGCTTCTCGGCCATGCTTGTGGTCATGATCCTTGATATTGATTATTTCAAATCGGTCAATGACCGCTTTGGCCATTGTGCAGGTGATACGATCCTGCGGCAATTGGCCGAACGGATGAAGCGCCATCTTCCGCAAGACGGTATTCTCGCCCGCATGGGGGGCGAGGAATTTTTGGTCGCCGCACCTGTGCGCGATGGCACAAGCGCCTGCGCGCTGGCCGATGCCCTGCGCGA
>JAGYKZ010000080.1 GCA_018401385.1 Roseicyclus sp. | reverse complement strand
TTGAATACGGCGGGTGATATCGACCTGACGGTGAACGGCACCGATGCCGCGACGCAATCGGGGGTGGTGTCGGGCGCTGGCAATGTCACCAAATTGGGCGGCGGCACGCTGACCCTGTCGGGCGCGAATACCCATGCGGGCGACAATGCGATCACCGCGGGCACCTTGCGCGTCACGAATGTGAATGCACTTGGGGGCACAACGGGCAATACTGTTGTGGCCAATGGCGCAACGCTTGAGGTCGCATTGGGCGCAGACACGACTTTGCGTGAAGGCATGATCACGCTGAACGGCACAGGCGTTGGGGGCGGTGGCGCGCTGCGCTTTTCGGGGGATGCAGGCAGGATTTATTCCAATATCGTCCTTGGGTCGAACGCATCGATTGTGAATGTTTCATCATTTACTGCGAGCATCTTCGGCCTTTTTGATGCTGGCGACCCTGAGGTGACGATCATGGGCAACAATCACGACCTCACCTTTGGCGGAACGGGTCGGATCAATGTCGATGCCGATATCACGCTTGACACGGGGTCGCTGATCAAGACAGGGGGCGGGCGACTTGACCTTCGCGGCAACACCAGTCTTTCGGGAACATTCGCGGTCAATGAAGGCAGAGTTGAGTTCAATTCGGGCGGCACTCTTTCCTCGACAGGGCTTGTCACCGTGGCCTTTGGCGCGCAGCTTTTTTTGACAGGCAGCCATTCGATCGGCAATCTCTCTGGCGCGGGCGCGGTACGGGTGACCAATAATGGCACGCTGACCCTTGGCGATGGCAGTAATCAAAGCTTTTCAGGCGTGATTTCGGATGGCGGTGGAGGCCGTCTAGGCAACCTGACCAAACAAGGCAGCGGCACATTGACCCTTTCGGGGGCCAATACCTATGCGGGCACGACCACGATCAATGCGGGCCGTTTGGCGGTGGATGGGTCGATCACCTCGGCCAGCACCATAAATTCGGGCGGCACGCTTGGTGGCACGGGCACGGTGGGGGTGGTGACGGTCAACACGGGCGGGCGCTTGGCCGCGGGCAATTCCATCGGCACGCTGAACACAAGCAGCGTCACCTTGAACGCGGGGTCCATCCTGGAGGTCGAGGTTGACCCAAGCGATGCGGCCCGCGCCGATTTGATCAATGTCACGGGCGATTTCACGATCAATGGCGCAACGCTGCGCCATGTGGGGGAGGCGGGCACCTATGTGCTTGATCGCACATGGCGGATCGTTACGACCACGGGCACGGTCAGCGGCACATTTGGCACGGTTGCCTCCGATTATACCTTCCTGACACCGACCGCGATTTATGGCGCAAATTTCGTGGACCTGCGGCTGGTGCGCAATGCTACCGGCTTTGACAGTGTCGCCCGCACGCGCAACCAACGCGCAACCGCGCGCGGGATTGGCACGATTGCGGGCAGCGAGGTGTCCAACACCCTTGTCACCCTTTCGGGCGATGCCGCGCGCGATGCGCTTGATCAATTCTCGGGCGCGGGCTTGGCGGCCATCGGGGCGGGGCAATTGGGCGAGGGGCAGGGGATGGTGAACACCCTCTCGGGCCAGATGGGCGGCGCGGGTGGCGGGATTGTCACCGCGTCCAGCCGTGGTCATGGCGATGCGCCCTCCCGCCTTTGGGCCAATCTCTATGGCACGGGGGCCAGCCGTGATGTGGATGGGATCACCACCGATCTGCGCAATGGCGGGGTGATGATTGGTCATGATCTGGATTTTGGCGCATGGCAGGGCGGGGTGATGGTGGGCTTTGGCCAAGCGCGCACCGACACCAGTGGTTTGCGCACCACCTCCGAGACCGACAGCATCAGCCTTGGCACCTATGCCGCGCGCCGCTTTGGCGAGATGGATGTCAACCTTGGCCTGATCGGCACATGGGGCGATATGCAATCGACCCGCACGGTGGCGGTGGGGGCGCTGAACCAGACGCTTGAGGCCAGTTATTCCACCCGTATGCTGACGGGCTTTGCCGAAGTGGCGCAGCGGTTTGACGGCGCGGTCTGGAGCGCCACGCCATTTGCGCGGATCACGCAGCAATGGCTGCAAAATGATGGCTTCACCGAGACGGGCGGCACGGCGGCCTTGACGCGGGCGGCTCAGACCACGACCCAAACCCTGCTGACCCTTGGCGCAGAGGTCGAGCGCGCGCTTGGCATCGGCACGCTGTCGGCCACGGCGGCGCTGACCCAATCCTTTGGCGCGGGCGGGCAGGCGATCTACCGCCTTGGGAATTCCACCCCCTTCACCGTTGAGGGGGATGCCGACCAAGACACAAGCCTTGATCTGGGTCTGGGTTATGACATCGCCCTGCCAAACAACGCCACACTCAGCCTCACGGCCAATGCCACCCGCCAAGGCGAGACGACCACCCGGCGCGTGGGCCTGTCTGTGGGGATGCGGTTCTAAGGCGCGCTTTGGACTGCGACACTTCCCCCCACGGCTTTGCACTGTGGTGCGGCCGTGCTTTGTGATAAATGCGCAGCATCACGGACAAAGGAACCCCACAAGTGATGGAAGTGATCGTTCAGTCGCCTTTTGCGGAGATTGCCGTTCTGCTGGTTCTGGCGGCTGTGGTGGGATTTGTCGGTATTATCTTGCGCCAGCCCTTGATCGTCAGTTTCATCGCCGTGGGGCTGATTGCGGGGCCTTCGGCGCTTGATCTGGTGCGCTCCGATGCGCAGATCAGCCTGCTCTCCCAGCTTGGGATTGCGGTGCTGTTGTTTCTTGTCGGGATCAAATTGGATGTGAAGCTGATCCGATCCTTGGGCGCGGTGTCACTGCTGACGGGGTTGGGGCAGGTGGCCTTCACCTCGATCTTTGGCTATTTTATCGGATTGGCGCTTGGGCTTGGGGCGATCACCAGCCTTTATGTGGCCGTGGCGCTGACCTTCTCCTCCACGATTATCATCGTCAAGCTCCTGTCCGACAAGCGCGAGATTGACAGCCTGCACGGCCAGATCGCCTTGGGCTTCCTGATTGTGCAGGATTTGGTGGTGGTTCTGGCGATGATCGTGCTGTCGGCGATTGGGATCGGCGCGGGAGAGGGCGGCCATGGCGGCGGATCCGTCCCCATGGTGCTTCTTTCTGGCGTGGCGATGGTGGGGTTGGTGATTTTATTTGTGCGCTACGTTGCCAATCCATTGACGGAGCGCTTGGCCCTTGCGCCTGAGCTGTTGGTGATTTTCGCCATTGCCATGGCCGCGATGTTCGCGGCGGCCGGTGATTTGGTGGGGCTTGGCAAAGAGGTCGGGGGGCTATTGGCAGGGGTTGCCTTGGCCTCCACCCCCTATCGCGAAACCATCGCCGCGCGGCTTGCACCTTTGCGGGATTTCTTGCTGCTGTTCTTTTTCATTGCCTTGGGTTCGGCTTTGGACCTGTCCCTGCTTGGGGCACATATCACGGGCGCGATTGTGTTTTCGCTTTTTGTGCTGATTGGCAATCCGCTGATCGTCTTGGTGATTATGGGGGCGCTGGGGTATCGCAAGCGCACGGGTTTCCTGGCGGGTCTGACGGTGGCGCAGATCAGTGAGTTTTCTCTGATCTTCGTGGCCATGGGCGTATCGCTGGGCCATGTGCAGGAGGATGCATTGGGATTGGTGACCATGGTGGGTTTGGTCACGATTGCCGCGTCAACCTATATGATCACCTATTCACATCAGCTTTACGCGATGTTTGAGCGGTTTTTGGCGGTGTTTGAGCGGCAGGATACCTCGCGCGAGCCCTCAGATGTGGGACTGCATCGGGGTGATGCCTATCGCGTCATCATCTTTGGGCTTGGCCGCTATGGCACAGCGATTGGATTGCGCCTTCGGGCGCGGGGCATTCGGGTGCTTGGGGTTGATTTCAACCCGCGCGCTGCGCGGCGGTGGCGCGAACTGGGTCTTGATGCGGATTTTGGAGACGCCACCGATCCTGAATTTGTGGCGGAGTTGCCTTTGCATCAAGCGCAATGGATTGTCTCGACCGTGCCGATCTACCCGACAGGTCTGAGCCATGAGGATACGCGCGCGACCCTGATCCAATTGAGCCGCAGTGCGGGCTTTGGTGGCCGTGTCGCGGTGACCTCCCATCACCCCAAAGACACGGAGGAGCTGTTTGGTGCGGGCGCTGATCTTGTGTTGGAGCCTTTCCAAGATGCCGCTGAACGGGCCACGGACCTGCTGTGTGGCGCGCCTGAGGCCGCGCGCACCGACATCCCGCTGATTGAAAGTGAGGGGAAGGAGCCTGTATGAGGGCAGGTTTGCGCGGTTTCGCGCCACCATTTACCTGTCACACGGGGTAATCATCCGCCACGGCGGCCATAGGTGATCCTGCGCAACAGTATCTCGAAGGGGCCAAGGTCGAATATGATGCGCCACAGTGCCAGCGCTACGACAAGGCTGGTGGTTGCAGCCAGCGCGATGAGCACGGCTGACACCCGATCCAATGCGCCCCACAGGCCCAATCCATAGCCTGAAAAGAGAGTCGTCAGAATGATCGACTGACCCAAATAAATGCTCAGGCTTGACCCGCCCGCTGTCAGCGCCTGTGTCATGATTGGCCCTGGGCGGCGCGATACATAGGCAATAAGGCCCAGATAGCCCAGCGTGGCGATCGGCGCGGTGGTGACTGTCAGAATAAGCCCAAGCTCAGGTGCCCCCCATTGCCAGATGGCCGACCCGATCAGGCCGAGACAAACGCCGGGACCCAAGCACCAGCATCGTGCACGTCGCCAGAGCGGATGCGCACGGTTATCGATCATGCCTGATTTCACGGCCGCCAACCCGAGGCAAAACCAGCCAAGCGCTGATACACCTTGGATCAGAAGAAAAGACGGCATCGTGAACGCATAGGCGATGCTGCGCCAAATGACCGCTGCAATAAACCCACCCTCCGTGAGGATGGCGCGCTCCATTGCGATAATCTCTGACGGTGTCTGTGGCACAGCGCGCAGCAGCACGGGGGCGAGAACAGATTGCAGGATGAGCAATGCTGCGCCGATTTGCACCAGGCGCCGCACGGGCCAGTCGCGCAAAAGGTAGAGGAGCGATCCCATAACGGCATAGATCGTCAGAATATCGCCCGGGAAGAACAAGCAGCCATGGGCAATTCCCAGAAGCGCCAGCCCGATCATTCGGTTGCGGTAGATACGCCCTAAGGGCAGATCACGCCGCGCCGCCGAACGCATCACGAACCCCAGTCCCACGCCGAACATGAAGGAAAACAGACCGTAGGTTTTCAGCAGTGCCAGTCCGTTCACCAGCCATAGGGTGATGGCGTCTGGTAGGGTCTCACCCGGCGGATCGGTCAGGTTGCCAAGCGCCGAAAAGGCGATGAATTGGACATTGACCACAGCGATACCAAAGAGCGCGACAAGGCGCAGGTAGTCGGGCATCAGGGCGCGTGGCGATCCGCTCATGCGCGCGTGAACACCGACAGCGCCAGCGTCAGCATCTCGCGGATGCGGGCGGGGCTCTCGCCCGAGGCGCGTTGCGTTATGGCCAGCGCGATCTGTTCGCCCAGGTATTTCGCGCCCGCCTCGGCCGACAGGCCATTTGACCATTCGCCTGCATCGCGCGCGGCCCGAAGGAAGGCGGCATAAGCCGCCTGTGCGCTTGCGTCTATCTCGTCCACGCGCGCGCGGGTTTCTGGCCCCAACCTGTGCTTGCCGGCACGCATTTTGTAGAACAGGCACCCCGTTTCCATGCGCGGGTCATCGCTGGCAAAGTTGATGAGTGCGGCAAGCGTATCGTGCAGCCCTTGGCCGCTATGCAAGACATCGAACATCTCCGACAGCACCTGTTCGGCATAACGGTCGAGCACCGCGCGCGACAGCCCGTCCTCGCTGCCAAACTCGCGGTAAAGCGAGGGTTTTGAGATGCCCGCCATTTGGCAGATCGCATTGACCGACACATCGGCCGGATCGCTCTGCCAATAGGCTGTCATCGCGACGTCAAGCACCTGCTCGGCGTTCATGGTCTTGGGTCTGCCGCGCGTCGGCTTGGGATCGGCTTCAGACATTTTTGTACCACACGTTATCTTTTCATCGATGCTATCTCCTGCTATTCGTACTGTACGGTACCAAAACAATCAAGCGGGAGATCTTGCCATGCTGAGGACCAATCCCAAGGCGCGGCACGAAAACGCTGCGCCAGATCCCGGTGGGGCCGCGCCCAATCGGACTTCGTCCAGGCACTATCATGGCCTCGATCTGCTTCGAAGCGT
>JAGYKZ010000008.1 GCA_018401385.1 Roseicyclus sp. | reverse complement strand
CATTGCGGGACGTATAGTTTTCCCACCATTTGATCAGCTCAATCAGCTTATCGCCCACAGCGCGGTCCGTGGCGCGCGCGGTCAACAGATGTTCGGCCCCATAGATTTCGGGTGTCTCCGCCAACACGCCCGTGCCGCCTTGTGCCACCAACAAATCGCACGCATATCCCACGGCAGGGTTCGCGGTAATCCCTGACCACGCATCCGACCCACCACATTGCAGCGCCACCATCAATTCCGAAGCGGGGCATTTCTCGCGCTGCACGTCATTGACCAAGGGCAGCATGGCGTTGAGCTGTTCGATCCCCCATTCAACAGTGCGGCGCAAACCGCCAATGTCTTGGATATTCATGGTCTGAAACAGCGGCCCAGGTTTCAGTCCATAGGACTCGATCAACCAATCGATCTGCATCATCTCGCAGCCCAAACCCGCCATCAGCACCCCCCCCACATTGGGGTTGCGCGCATAGCCCCACAGCGTGCGCTGCAACAGCTCAAAGCCTGTTCCGTCGCCGCCCATGGCGCAGCCCGTGCCATGCACAAAGGCAACCACCCCATCGACATTGGGATAATCGGCCAAACGCTCGGGTGTGAAATGCTCCGCAATCAAGCGCGCGGCGGTGGCGGAGCAATTCACGCTCGTCAGAACGGCAATGTAATTGCGTGTCCCAACACGGCCCGTGGCGCGGCGGTAGCCCATAAAATAATCCGGCTCGACCGCAGGGGCCACGGGTTGCAGATTGGTTGCGAATTCATAGGCCGTATCCACGTTGCGAAATTCGAGATTATGCGTATGCACATGCGCGCCCTTGGCGATGTCTTCGGCAGCATAACCGATCACTTGCGCATATTTACGCACAGGCGCACCCATGGGGATATCATCTGTCGCGATTTTATGGCCGCGCGGGATCAGTTCGCGCGCGCCCTCCACACCCACCTCGAGGGTTTGAAGCGCCGTTACCACATTGTCCGATTGAGAAAGCCGCACTGTTTTCATGAGCAAACACCCTATCCTCGCTAAGGGCCGATGTGACGATCAAGCGCGCGCAAAGACATTGCCCTTCGCGCGCGCCTCTAGACTAAGCGACCTGTCCCCTTGGGTCAGAGGAACAAGGTCACAATGGGTGGCCAGATCAGCAGCACGCTGAGGGCCGTCAGCTGAAGCGCGATGAAAGGCAAGAAGCCACGGAAAATCGCGGTCAGCGTGATATGCGGAGGTGCCACCGATTTCAGGTAGAAGGCCGCAGGGCCAAAAGGTGGAGAAAGAAAGCTCACCTGCATATTCATACAGAACACCACCCCAAACCAAATCGCAACATGGCGCGGATCAAGGTCGCCGAATAGACCGATTTCCTCAACAGGCAGGCGCATCACAATCGGCAGGAACACGGGCATCACCAACAGCACGATCCCGATCCAATCCATGAACATCCCCATGATCAGGAAAATCAGCATCATCATCAAAATGATACCCATGGTCGGAAGGTCGGAAGCGATGATCAGATTGGCCACGTAGGTCGGCCCGCCCGCCAATGTATAAGCGGCGGCGAGGGACGCGGCACCAATGGTCACCCAGATGATGGTGCCTGTGGATTTCAATGTCCGCATCAAGCTGTCCCAGACGATGTCAAAGGTCATCTCGCGGCGAATAAGCCCAATGATGAACACGGCCATAACGCCCATGCCCGCCGCCTCTGTGATGCCTGTAATGCCCATGTAGATGGAGCCAAGCACAACGCCAATGACGACCGTTGGAGCAATCAGGCCCTTGCCCATTTCCCATCCTTCGGCGGTACGCTCTTTGCCGACAATCCCGTAGACCGTGATTGCGCCAAGAATGACCACACCCGCCAAATAGGGAATGTCTGACACCATTCCCAAGGGGATTGGGTCAAGCCCTTCACGGATCGTGTTGCCGCCCGTGACGGTGAAGAACAAAGCACGTGCCAAAAGAAACCCGCCTGCCCATATCGAGAATTTCGCAAGGAAGCCCAAAAAGCGCAGTGCTTTCTCGCTGCCCTCTGGCATTCCAGGTTCTGGCTCTGGCAGCGGTGCCAAGCTTGGATTCATATTGGTGCGGACCAGAATGTAGATGATGATGAAACTGGCCAACATGAAGCCCGGCAGGAAGGAAGCTGTAAACAGCGCCTTGATCGAGGTTTCCGTGACAAGCCCATAGAAGATCAACACGATGGACGGCGGGATCATTGTGCCGAGAGAGCCTGAGGCACAGATCGTCCCGATGGCGAGATTCTTGGTTATATCCCAAGCGCAGCATCTGCGGGGGCGATCAAGCCCGCAGAACCACCTCGCCCCGATGATGCCCGACATGGCCGCCATGATCACGCCCATAATGGCCGTCACCACCGCGATCCCACCGCGGGTGCGACTGAGCCAGACATTGAGCGCGGAATACATATCCCGCGCGATGCCACAGCGTTCGAGAAGCGCCGCCATGAAAATAAACAACGGGACGGAGATCAGCACATAGTTGGTCATCTGCCGATAGACGGCCTGTGCCACCACAGACAGCGGCCCACGGCCAAAATCGGCAAAAATCATTTCAGGCCCGAATTTCATGGCCAACACCACCACCGCCAAAAAGGCGGAGGCAAATCCCAAGGGCATGCCAATTGCCAGAAGGGCAAAGATGCCAAGCAGCAAGACAAGGCTGATGGTGGCGAGGCTATCGACCTTCAGCCAAGCAAAGAGTTCCAAAAATTCCATTTTTATCGCTCCAAGGTCTTGCGGATGTTTTCGATCTCGACTTCATCGATTTCGTCATGCGCGAGATGTTCGGGGGCTTTTTTCCAGTCGGCAATCAAGTTTGACACGGCCTGCACGGCAACGAGCGAAATGATCAACAAAAGGGCAGGCTTCAACAGTCCAGGGATGGGTGGATCCCACGCCGTTCCAAATGTCTCCATCCGTGCAAAACGTGCTGCCGCATCATCATAGCCCCCCCAAACGAGGGCAAATGCGAAAAACACGATGAGGACGGTTGACAAAACATCCGAAGATTTCTGTGCCCAGCGGGGCATCATGTCATAGATGACGTAAATCCGGATGTGACTGCGTTGTTGCATTGCATATTGGCCCGCGAGCAAGAATACAAAAGCGGCGATCCACAGCGACAACTCATTGGCCCAAAGCGTTGGCCGAGAGAAGACATAGCGCGACACCACCTCGTAAAACATTACAAGCACGATGGCCACGGTCATGATCATCGCCATGCGCGATGTGATGAGCGAAAGCACATCGAAGAATCCGTCTGGCGCAGACTCAATCGCGCCTTTTGTGTCTGACAGATAAATGGATGTGCACAGGAATGTGCCAAGCATCGCAAGCAGCATCACCGCCACCAGCGGACGTCCCGCAGGGCGGATCATCTCATGCATCCCAATAGGGTCTTCGAAGGCAAATTGACCGAAAATCAGATAGGCATAAATCAAGGCCGTTACCGCACCAAACCCAATAGCTGCACTGCGCATGGGTTTTCTTAGTGGTCCCAACCAAAGGCTGTCTTGAGCCATTGCCCTTCCCCCCTTGAGGCAAAAATTTCGTGAAAGATAAGCAAGCCCCTTATGTCAGGGGCTTGCAAATGATCTTGGTCGCTGTGGTCAGATCAGTTGATCAAACCAAGCTCCGTCATGTAGGCAACGTGGCTGTCCACCAGTGCCGCAGCTTCTGGTGACCGTGTCGCCCAATCGGCCCATGCCTCCTGTGCAACGGCACGGAACGTTGCGCGATCCTCAGCAGAGAGATCGTGCAAGGTCACGCCATTGGCCGTCAGCTCTGCCGCTGCCGCCGCGTTTGCGCGGTCGTTATAGAGTGCGATCTGGAATGACAACTTCTGCCATGCCGTCTCAATGATGCGGCGCTGCGATTCCGTCAGGCCATTCCACACGTCCAGGTTACAGGCCAAGTGGTCAGATGGCATGGAATGGAACCCAGGATAGGTCGCATGGCTTACGAGATCATAAAGACCCAAGCCCACATTGTTGGCCAGACCAGAGGCATCAGCCCCTTCGATAATGCCCGTTTCAAGCGCGGTGAATACTTCGGTGAAGTCCATCACGATGGGCGAGGAGCCAAGCTTTTCAAAGATTTCGGTCTGCATCCCAGGAGGGGAGCGGAACTTCCAACCTTGCAGGTCGGCGATTGTCGCAATCGGCGATGAGGACGAGAGCGATTCTTGGCCGTAAATCGACCAACCGATCAACTGCATATTGAATTCGTTATACAGTTCCTGTGCCGCATCATAGCCGCCGCCGTAATAGAGCCATGAATACTGCTGCCATCCGGTTTCATAGCCGCCCATAATGTCGCCCACGAATTGGAACGCTGGGTTCTTACCTGTCTGATAGGCACCGCCTGTCGCGTCACAATCAAGAATACCATTGATGGCCGCATCGAAGGTTTCTGTCGTCCCCACGATGGGCGAGGAGTAGAACATCTCGATGGTGATATCGCCATTGGACATGGTCTGAACGTCATCCACCCACTGGGCCAGACGCTGGCCAGTGGGGTGTTCGGTCGCGTAATGCGTTTGAATGCGCAAAGTCACAGGCTCTGCCAGTGCCGCGCCTGCCAGCAACGCGGTTGCCGCCGCTGTTGTAAACAAAGTGTTAAGTTTCATCTCTTCCTCCCTTGGTGGGCTGTTAGAGCCACCATTTGCACCAGTTGCGCGAAACGAAAGCTGCACAACCAAGATGGTATACCATCTGGGAATCGACCGTAGCCAAACCCGTATCGACAATCAACAAGTTTTGGTATACCAAATTCTGAAAGGAAGATTTTTCTTGTCACTCTCGTATCTGATACCTCCCTTGACCATGATAACACTGCAAGAATATGAGGGCCAAACAGTGTATGATGACGCGACATTAGCCGAGCAGGTCGCACAGCAATTGCGGCGCAGCATCCTGCGCGGCGATCTGTTACCGGGTGATCCAGTCAAAGAACGCGATACCGCATCTGCAATGGGTGTGAGTCGCACGCCCATGCGCGAAGCGATACGGATTTTGTCAAAGGAAGGTCTTCTCGTGCTGCGTCCTTCACGCAGCCCGATTGTGGCGGAGTTGGATTTCAAATCCGTATCCGACCAAGCCGAGGTTCTGATTGCCTTGGAAAAGCTCTCTGCCGAATTGGCGTGTAAATATGCCACTGAGGCAGACCTCACGAAACTCCAGCACATCGTGGACCACATGGCGGCGCATTTTTATGAGAAAGATCCGCTCGATATGTTCGAGATTGATATGTCTTTCCACACCGCGATCGCCGCCGCCTCGCATAATTTGGCGCTTGCGGAGACCCATCGCGCCTATCTTCAGCGATTGTGGCACGCGCGATACCTCGCTGCGCGACAACGCCGCAATCGTGAGCGGGTTGTGACGCAACACAACGCCATTCTGGATGCAATGCGCGCGCGCGACGTCCAAGCCGCCCGCGATGCCATTGATGCCCACCTGTGGCAATTGGCCGAGGACATCCGACAACAAATCGAAACCCATTCCGCAGCCGCGGAAATGGATCAGATACAAACACAAAAAGCAGGAGAATAACCGATGAAACTATTGCGCTACGGCCCCGCAGGTCAAGAAAAGCCAGCGATTTTGGATGCAGAGGGTCAGATACGTGACCTGTCGAACCATGTCGCCGATTTTGCAGGGGCCGCTGTGTCGCTTGAAGCATTGGACGGGATCCGAAAAATTGATCTGTCCAGCTTGCCTGTTGTCTCCAATCCGGGGCGGATTGGGGCCTGCTTGGCGTCCGTTCCGAATTTCTACTGCATTGGCCTGAACTATGCCAAACACGCCGCAGAAACGGGGGCAGAGCCGCCCAAAGAACCCATCATTTTCTCCAAAGCCACTTCTGCCCTATCAGGCCCGTTTGACCCTGTGGTTATCCCGCGCAATTCGGTCAAAGCCGATTGGGAGGTTGAACTGGGCGTGGTCATTGGCCGTGAGGCGCTTTATGTCAGCGAAGCGGATGCGCTGTCCTATGTGGCGGGCTATTGCACGATCAATGATGTCTCCGAGCGGGAATTCCAGATTGAAAAAGGCGGCCAATGGATCAAAGGCAAATCCGCGCCGACATTCGGCCCAACGGGCCCTTATCTGGTCACGGCAGACGAGGTCGGCGATCCCCAGAAATTGGGTCTGACCCTTTCGCTCAATGGCGCGATTGTGCAGGATTCAAACACCGATGACATGATCTTTGGTGTGGCCCATATCATCTCCTACATGAGCCAATTCATGAAGCTTGTTCCTGGGGATATTATCGCCACGGGCACGCCATCAGGTGTGGGAATGGGCATGAAGCCACAGCGTTTCCTGAAGCCTGGCGATGTGATGGAGATTGAGGTCAAAGGCCTCGGCGCGCAAAAGCAAACAGCCGAAGCGGCCAAATAAGCGTCCGCAGGTCTGATCCAAGCGAAGGCGCATTTTATGTTGCGTCTTCGCCCTCCTCTCCTCTCATCATGGGTCTTGCGATGTCTCGAATGCCCAATCTCAACGGATTTCTCTATTTCGAGACGGTGGCCAGACGCGGCACGATTTCCCGTGCCGCAGAAGAAATGTCCGTCTCACCTTCAGCGGTCAGTCAGCAAATCAAGCTTCTGGAGCAAAATCTTGGCATCAAGCTGTTTCGCCGTCAGGGCCGTGTGTTGAGCATGACCTTGGAAGGGGAGCAGCTGTTTCAATCCGCCAGTGTGGCCTTACGGATGCTGCGCGACACAAACCGCAATTTCACGCGCAAGCGTGAAACCTATCAGCTCAATATGCGCGTCACCCCAAGTTTCGGGGTGCGCTGGTTGGGGCCGCGTCTCTCTGATTTCATCGCCGATCATCCCGATTGGGATTTGCATATCGATGCCGCTCCAGACCCCACCGATTTTGATCGGGAAATGATGGAGTTGGATTTACGCTACGGGAAAGGCAATTGGATCGGCTATCATAGTGAGCCCGTTTTTGATGATTGTGTTTTGCCCCTGTGCAGCCCTGAATATCTTGTCACGCTGCCAAAGAGCGATGACCCCGCCACCGTGTTGGAGGCCGCCCGCCTGATCGGCACGCCACGCGCGCTGTGCCAGTGGGATTATTGGCTCAACCACCATGACATCACCTTGGCAAAACGCCATATGCCCATTTTGATGGATCGCTCCTCAATGGGTCTGCAATTGGCGGTGGACGGGGTTGGCGTGGTGCTGGACAGTATGTCCTTGGCCATGCCAGAGATTGCGGAGGGCCGCCTTGTGCCCGTGCTGCCCGCGCTGCCTGTTTTGCGCTTTGCGTCCTATTGGGCCATCTGTCCGACACGGTACATCAAGCGCCGCGCGGTGCAGGAATTCCTGACCTGGCTGAAATCCCAAACCGCCGCTTTTGAAACGGACATCACTGCCGCTTGCGCGCGGCACAATCTGCGCCAAACCCGTATTGAATTTGACTTGGGGCGGGGCGCAGAAGGCTAGGCCCTAATGGATCAGGGAGCCGCCATTCACATCCACCTCGGACCCTGTCACATAGGCTGAAAGGTCAGAGGCCAAAAACAGCGCACAGCCCGCCACATCTGATGCCTCACCCGCGCGCCCCATCGGGATACCAGCCAAGATTTGCGTTTTCATCTCGGGCGTAAGCTTCCCTGCGGTGATATCAGTCGCAATAAACCCTGGACAAATCGCATTGGCGCGGATGCCATCGGGGGCCAATTCACGCGCCACGGCCTTCGTCAGACCCAAAACGCCCGCCTTGGCCGCAGAATAATGCGGCCCCCCAAAAATACCCCCGCCGCGCTGCGCAGAAACCGATGACATGTTGACCAATTTTCCGCTTTTTCGCGATCGCATATGCGGGATCACCGCTTGGCTCATATAAAGCGTGCCAAGCAAGTTCACATCCAGAACCGCGTCATAATTTTCAGGTCCAATATCCATGATTTTCAGCGGCTGCGTGATGCCTGCATTGTTGACCAGAATGTCAATCTGGCCATAGGCCTCAAGGATCACTTGGACCGCATGGTCGCAGTCTTCCTTGCGTGTGACATCGCAAGCAAGCCCGATATGGCCTGCGCCCAAATCGGCGGCGGCCTCCTCGGCCTGAGCCTCATCCAGATCCAAAATGGCCACTTTCGCACCATGTTCGGCAAACAGCCGCGCCGTGGCTTTGCCCAATCCGCGTGGGCTGGCAGCGCCTGTGATGATCGCAATCTGTCCGTCCAGCAAACCCATTCTCGCCTCTCCTATGATCGCGCATTGCGCGCCGTTATTGATCCAGCCAGCGGCGCAGTTGGTCTGCGATCCGCTCAACCGTTATGCCGTATTGGTCATGCAATGTTGGCAACGCGCCCGCGTCCAGAAATTCATCTGGCAGACCGATTTGGCGCAAAGACACAAACACATCATGCGTCATCAGGGTCTTGGCCACGGCGTCACCCAAGCCGCCTGTCACCGAATGGTTTTCCGCGACCACCACAAGGCGGCCATTTTGCCGCGCCTCGGCAAGGATTGTCTCCTGATCCAAGGGTTTGATGGTTGGGCTGTGCAGCACTGCAACGCCGATCCCATCTTTCTCAAGAACCTTCGCCGCATCCAAGGCGCGCATCGTCATGATCCCCGAGGAGATGATCAAAACATCCCCGCCCTCGCGCAGCAGCTTCGCACGACCAAGTTCAAACGTATAGTTATACGCGCCCAGCACATTGGCCACTTGTCCGCGCAAAAGCCGCATATAGGCAGGGCCGTTATAGGCTGCGATGGCATGGGTGGCTTGGGCGACCTCCACCGCATCGCACGGATCAATCACCACCATATTGGGCATGGCGCGCATGATCGCCATATCTTCGGTGGCTTGATGGCTTGGGCCATATCCCGTGGTCAAACCAGGAAGCGCGCAAACGATTTTAACGGGTAGGTTTTCTTCGGCAATCGCCATAGCGATAAAATCATAGGCGCGGCGCGCGGCAAAGACCGCATAGGTGGTGGCGAAGGGCGTAAACCCCTCGCGCGCAAGCCCTGCGGCAGCGGACATCAAAAGCCCTTCAGCCATGCCCATTTGATAAAACCGATCAGGATAGGCCTGCGCAAAAATATGCAAATCCGTATATTTTGACAAATCGGCAGAAAGCCCCACGATATCCGTGCGGGTCTTTGCCAGATCGACCAGAGCATGGCCAAAGGGGGCGGCGATCGTCTCGCGCCCTTCGGCATCAAGCGAGGCGATCATGGCCGATGTGCGCACTGCGTCTGTCCCGTGGGCGGCTGTGCGCGGCTCATATTTCGACTTGCGGCGGGAATGGTGCGGGATGGTCATCGCGGCTTCTTCCCCTCATGCTCGGCCAAGGCTTTGGACCATTCATCCGCCTCGACACGGATGAAATGCGTCTGCTCGCGGGTCTCCAGAAAGCTGATCCCCTGACACATTTTGGTGTTGCAAATAATAACGCGCGGGGCTGGGTTGGGATGGCTCTTTGCCGCGTCAAAGGCCGTGACAAGGGCGGCCAAATCATTGCCATCGACTTCCTGCGCGAACCAGCCAAAGGCCTCCCATTTCGGTGCCTCTGCCCCTTGGGCCAAGGCCGCACGGCTTGGCCCATCGGCCTGTTGGTTGTTGAAATCAACAATCGCAATCAGATTGTCCAATTTCCATTGGGTGGCGGACATCACCGCCTCCCATGTGGAGCCTTCCCCGAGTTCGCCATCCGACAACAGATTATAGACAAAGGCGGGGTTTGCCTTGCGCTTCAGGCCTAAGGCCGCGCCAACCGCGATCCCCAATCCGTGGCCAAGGGAACCACCGGTGATCTCCATCCCGGGCGTATAGGCGGCCATGCCTGACATCGGCAGGCGGCTGTCATCCATCCCGTAGGTGGCGATTTCATCCTCAGGCAAGATACCCGCCTCGATCAACGCCGCGTAAAGCGCAATCGCGTAATGGCCAATCGAGAGATAGAACCGATCTCGTCCCTCCCATTCGGGATCATTGGCGCGGTAGCGCATGGCATGAAAATAGGACACCGCCAAAACATCGGCCACGCCCAAAGCCTGTCCTATATAGCCTTGCCCCTGCACCTCGCCCATCAGCAAGGCATGGCGGCGAATGGCCCAAGCCCGCCGCGCCAGCGACATATTTGCTCCGCTCTGGCTCACAACACCCCTCCCTGCGTGGTCTGCGGTTTCCCTGTGAAATCGGCGCAAAGATGCGGCAGCGACAGGGCGAAAAACAAGACCAGATAAATGAATAAACTTTAAGCTTTGCTTTAAAGTAATGCTCAAAAAAATGATGGTTATTGTCGCAGCCGTCCCGTTATCAATGACGGGGCTTGTGCCGCAACCAATGAGGGAAAGACATCATGAACCTGTCACGACTGCTTACCGAATATAACGCCGCCAAGGGGCCTGTGCGTGTTGGTTTGATTGGGGCGGGGAAATTTGGCTCAATGATCCTCGCGCAGGCAAAGCACATCAAAGGCTATCATGTTGTGTGTGTAGCGGATCTTGATATCAGCAAGGCCAAAGCCTCCTTCGCACGCGTTCATTGGGCTGCCGAGGCATATGATGCCCCGACCCTCTCTGAAGCCTATAAGACTGGCAAAACCTGCATTACCGATGACGCGCA
This sequence comes from Roseicyclus sp., assembly GCA_018401385.1. Lineage (GTDB taxonomy): Bacteria > Pseudomonadota > Alphaproteobacteria > Rhodobacterales > Rhodobacteraceae > M30B80. The sequence goes on along the minus strand of JAGYKZ010000008.1, from coordinate 36,763 downwards.
GGCGTTGATAGAATTTGATGGCATCGACTGCGTGATTGAGGCCACAGGACAACCGATTGCAGGTATCCGTCATGCGCTTGCCGCCATTGAGGCAGCAGCGGGGTACGGGCGCACAGATGCGGGGCCTATCTAGCCGCGCGCCCATGAAAAAGGTGGTCTATTCCATGGCCTATGGCGATCAGCCTGCCGCAATTTGCGAACTTGTCGATTGGGTGCACGCGAGCGGCTTTGAATTGGTCGCCGCAGGCAAGGGAATGAATTTCTGCCCGCATTACCGCTATTCGACCCCCGACACAGTTTGGGGCTTTTTTGGGTGGAGCGAAGAAGAAGTCGCGGCAGGTGATTTCAATCCAAAAATGTATAACAGTTTCACTGATGGCACGAAGGCCGCGATTGAAATGGCCGCTGTCGCTAATGCCACGGGGCTTGACTGTCCAGAGGATGGCTTGGCCTTCCACCCTGCGGGGCTGCATGATCTGGCACGCGTATTCAAACCCCAATCCGAAGGTGGGCAATTGGCCCGTGCGGGTTTGGTCGATATCGCAGCAAGTCGCGAGCCCGATGGTCGGGTGGTGGTTAATAACATCCAATACGGAATGTTCGTCACCTTTCGGGCGCCCGATGAATACACGCGCGCCTGCTTCCAACAATATGGGCTCCTAACTGACGACAGCGGGTGGTATGGGTCGATGTGGCGGCCCTTCCATTTGATCGGCCTTGAAACATCGGTTTCCGTGTTGAACGCTGTTTTGCGAGGGGAGGCCACAGGCAGCTCAACGCTCTATCGCGCTGATGCAGTCGCAACTGCCAAAGGTGATTTCAAAGCGGGCGACTATTTAGACGGCGAAGGCGGGTTCAAAGTTTGGGCCAAGGCAATCCCCGCAACGCGTGCGGCCAAGGTCAATGCCCTGCCTATCGGGCTTGCGCATCACATCAAACTCAAGCGCGACATCGCTCGCGACCAGATCGTGACCCTAGATGATGTTGAGATCAAAGACGATCTCGATATTTTTGAGATGCGCCGTGCCTTGCGCGAGATGGCCAATAGCTAGGGAGTGCAGCATGAACATTCAATCCATGGCGGATGCAATCCGCTTTTTGGCGCTTGATACGATTGTGGCAGCGGGGGAGGGCCATCAGGGCGTGCCGCTTGGCATGGCGGAAATTGCCGCCACTCTTTACGCCAATCACCTAAAGGTTGACCCGAAAAACCCAGCCTGGCCAGACCGCGATCGCGTGGTTCTGTCCAATGGTCACGGCTCAATGCTGCTTTATGCGCTGCTGCATCTTTCAGGCTATGACAAGGTGGATCTTCCGGCGATCAAATCCTTTCGCAGGTTGCACTCGGTCTGTGCGGGGCATCCCGAAATTGATCAGGAAGCCGGGATTGAAATCACCACAGGGCTTCTTGGTCAGGGCATCGGTTGCGCGGTTGGGATGGCGGTGGCCGAAGAACGTCTGCGCGCGGAATTTGGCGCTGAACTTTGCGACCACCGCACCTGGGCTTTTGTGGGCGATGGCTGCTTGCAAGAAGGTATTGGCCAAGAGGCGATTTCATTGGCAGGGCATCTGCGATTGGGGCGGCTGACATTCCTGTGGGATGACAATCATATCACCGATGATGGCGACACGGCGCTGTCGATCAGCGAGGATATCCCCACCCGTTTTGCCGCGGCAGGGTGGCACGTGGTCGCGGTGGATGGCCATGATATTGCGGAAATTGACGCTGCGATAACAGCCGCAAAATCAGACCCCCGCCCCTCTCTGATTGCCTGCCGCACAACAATTGCGCGCGGCATCCCCCGCCTTGAGGGGCAACGCGGTGGCCATAGCGCGCCACTCACCTTGCAAGATGCGGCTGAGGCGCGCGCCGCACGCAACTGGACGCATGGGGCCTTTGTCATACCGCAGACTATCTATGACGATTGGACCAAAGCGATGATACGCGGACAAGATGCTGCAACCGCATGGGAGACCCGCATTGCATCCGCGCCAAAGGCCGCGGAATTCACCCGCCGCATGAGGGGTGCACTGCCGCAGAATTGGCCCCAAATTATCGCCGATGTCGAAGCGCGGTTAACCGCATCCCGCGCGCCCCGCGCGACCATCGCCTCATCGGGTGATATATGTGAAGCGTTAGAGACCGTTTTGCCCGAACTGTGCATCCTCTGTGCCGATCTTGAGGCACCGACCAATCACAAACGCAGTCGCACGGCCTTTGGCCCTGAGACCCGCCACGGCAGCTATGTGCATTGCGGCGTGCGCGAGCATCTGATGGGCGCAATGGCCTGCGGGATTGCCGCCCATGGGGGGCTGATTGCCGTCAACGTCACTCATCTGGCTCTTTGCCGACATGAGTGCCCTGCGATGTGATGGCGGCCCTGATGGCTTGCCTGTCTCTGTGAAAGCAAGTTTAGCCATGACCCAATTGGCGTTGGCTTCACGGTCCAACCTACCAGCTCGTTGAAATTTCGCCAGTTATGCCATGCTCACTTTGGTGATGCGCGCCTCGCCGATGCTCGCGAATGGTGATGGCATGGGATCACGTTTCTGCGATCGCAAATCCGGGCCTGACCTCTTTTGGCCTTAAGCTGTCAGGATGTGGAAAATCGCCCCCAACCGTGGGCAGCGCCACTAAGCAGGTTTCTGACAGGCGATGATCTGCGTGACATTTGCGTTGATTGCAATGGGTAGTGAAGTGGTGGCAGACTTTGAGGGTACGGATGCACTGTAAGAGGTAGGTATTCAAAAGCATGGTCGTTCTACTGCTCCTGTTGGGAAATTTTAAATGCAAAGCTTCGCCTATTGCAAGTGGCAATTTTTGGGGACAGCTCCCCAGAATGGGTAATGAGGCTGCCGTGTGTTCGGATGGGATCAGATGTTGCCTCTAGAAGACCCATTTATCGGTACAGGGTTTGGCGCCTTCCGCGCCATGTTCCGGAATTATTCGCTCATTTCGCATCACGGTGCAGTGATTGGGCTGCCGCCGCGAAAGTACGGCTCGGGTGTTAAGTCGAGATAAGCTTCGGGCAAGTTTTGGCGGACACTATCACGGGCAAGGGCCCAGGTATCGGTCACGGGCGCGCGAATATCAGCGCGTGCGCGCTTTTGGACCAAAGACGCCTCAAGCGCCCAAAATCCGCGCACCGCCTCGTCCTGCCCGTACCTGCATGGGCGGTGCGCAGCGTATCGGCCATCGGATCGCGCAGATCAATCACGGCCCCTGCCTCATCCAAACCGCAAACATATCGCATCCACCCTGCAATGGCGAGGATCAGGCCACCATCGGCAGCACCCTTGGCGCGCGCCGTGCGCAGCGTGCCAAGTAGCCGCTGCGGTAATTTCTGGCTGCCATCCATCGCAATTTGCCATGTACGGTGCTGGATCGCGGGGTTTTTAAAGCGTGCGCGCAAAGCTGCGGCATAATCCTCAAGCGACACACCCTCGGGTGGGGTCAAATGTGGGATGATCTCGCGCTGCCAAAGGCGCTGCGCATAGGCGTCAAACACGGGATCAGACATCACCGCCGTAATCGTCTGATGCCCCGCAACATAGCCCAAATAAGATAGGGCTGAGTGCGAGGCGTTGAGCATCTTGAGCTTCATATCTTCAAATGGCGCTACATCGCGCACCAACTCTGCTCCGACCTGATCCCATGCGGGGCGCACACCGCCCACGAAATCATCCTCCATCACCCATTGGCGATAAGGCTCATGCACCACGGGGGCGGCGTCCGAAAACCCCGTTAGGCGCGCCACTTCTGCGCGCGTGTCCTCCGTGGTCGCAGGCACGATGCGGTCCACCATTGTCGAAGGGAACGCACCATTTTGCGCGATCCAATCCGCCAAGGAGGGATCAAGCGCTTGCGCAAATTCCAAGACAAGCCCGCGCAAAAGCCGCCCGTTATGGGGCAGGTTATCACAGCACAACACTGTAAAGGGTGGGATACCTGCCGCCTTGCGCATCGCAAGCGCGCGGGTGAGATAACCAATGCTGCTGTGCGGGCTGTCATGGGTCAGATCATGAATGATATCAGGATGATCTCGATCCAACGCGCCGCTTGCAGGATGGTGGCAATAGCCCTTTTCCGTCACGGTCAGCGAGACAATCTTGACCGCAGGGTCGGCCATTGCAGCCAAGACCGCGTATGGGTTTTCAGGGGCCACCAGAACCGCGTTCAGGCTTGTGACCAAGAGAAGTTCTGCACCGTCTGGGGCAAGTTCCAAGGCGTGATAAACGCCCCCTTGCGGCAGCAGCGCATCACGGGTTGTGGGCGTTTTGAGGGACACCCCGATGATCCCCCAATCCCCACCTGCGGCCGCCATGGCCTGTTGCGTGTAAATCGCACCATGCGCGCGAAAAAACGCGCCAAGGCCCAAGTGGACAATGCCTGGTTTGGTGGCGGTGCTGTAAAATAAGACGGGCAAGCCATCTCCATCTACATTGACCACCGCGCCAGAATATAGGCCGCTGCGGGCGAGGCGAGAAAGGCTGCCAGGTGGGGCTAAGACCTGACGGCACGCCCCATCGCCCGGCGGGAATACGCGCCAAAATCGCCGCGTTGCGATCGGCATCTTTGCGCAGGTTTTCGGTGTTGTTAGAGACGATATAGCCAGGGGCGACGCCATTCACGTTGATCCCCTTGGCGGCCCATTCATTGGCCAATAGCTTGGTCAGCCCCGCAACCGCATGTTTCGACGCCGTATAAGATGGCACGCGGATGCCACCCTGAAACGACAAAAGCGAGGCGATATTGATTACCGCCGCAGGCCCGCGCGCGGGCAAGGTGAGATGCGCCTTGGCGAAGGCCTGGGTGGTGAAGAACAGCGCCTTGAGATTGACATCCATCACCGCGTCCCAATCGTCCTCGGTAAAATCGACGGCATCAGCGCGGCGGATGATGCCCGCATTGTTGATCAAGATGTCATAGCCTGCCCCCGTAAAAATATCGCGCGCGGCCATCGGATCGGCGAAATCTAGCGTCACCTGATCGGCCACACCCCCTGCGGCTGCAATCGCCGCGCAGGTCTCGGTGCAATCGCGCCGCCCTGCACAGGTGACGGATGCCCCCTGCTCCGCCAAGCCAAGAGCAATGGCCTGACCGATGCCTGTATTCGCCCCTGTCACCAAGGCCCGCCTGCCCGCAAGGGAAAAGGCACTCATCGCAAATCCTCCAGAGCGACAAAATCCATATCGGTAAAATCGACATTATCCCCCGCCATGGCCCAGATGAACCGATAATGCCCATGCCCAGCGCCCGCGTGTATCGACCACGGGGGCGACAGCACTGCTGCCTCATTACCGACAACCAAGTGGCGGGTTTCTTGTGGCTCACCCATCAGATGCAGCACTCGCGCCTCTGGCGACATATCCCAATAAAGATAGGCCTCCATGCGCCGATCATGCGTGTGTGGTGGCATGGTGTTCCAAACCGAGCCTTGCCCGAGCGTGGTGTAGCCCATCACCAACTGGCAGCTTTCCATCACCAGCGGATGGATGAATTGGTTAATCACCCGCTCATTCGCGGTATCCGCCGCGCCCAAGGCCACGCGGTTGCTGTCTTCGGGGGTGAGATGACGATGCGGGTAGCGATGATGCGCAGGGGCGGAGGTGATATAAAACCGCCCCGCTCCCGAGAAGGTCACATCGCCCGCACCCATACCAAGGTAAAGCACATCCCCCTGTGCCATCTCCCATGTCTGCCCATCGGCGCTGACCTGGCCTGTGCCCCCAATATTGACGATGCCCATCTCCCGGCGCTCCATGAAACTGGCGGTGCGGGTCTGCGCGATTTTATCAAGGCACAGAGTGCCGCCATCAGGCACAGCGCCGCCGAGGGTGAAGCGGTCATAATGGGTGTAACAGAGCTTAATCTTGCCAGCCTCAAACAGACCTTCAACCAAGAAAGACGCGCGCAATGCGTCCGTATCCATGGCCTTTGCATGATCGGGATGGATCGCGTGGCGGGTTTCAACCTCGATCATCGGGGCGGTCCTTTCAAAGTTTATAGGCACGGCGCGCAAGCCCCGTTGTTAAGTCCTGCATGAGATCACCTGCTTCGCTTTCATCGAGGCGGCCCGTGACGATCAATTCCGCCAGATGAGCCGCATCGACCCGCCGCGCGACGTCGCCCAGCGCGCGGGGATCGAAGCAAAGAGCACGGGTGTCATCATTGAACCCTGCAAGGTTGTAGAACCCTGCCGTTTCGGTGACAGAACGGCGAAACCGCATCATCCCCTCATAGCTGTCATGGAACCACCAGGGCGGGCCAAGAAAGAGACAAGGGTATACCCCCGCCAAAGGTGCTAATTCGCGCGTGTATGCCGTTTCATCCAAGGTGAACAGGATCAGGTGAAATCCTTCGGCGCGGCCAAACTCCTGCAACAAGGGGCGCAGGGCTGTGACGTAATCGGTGCGTTGCGGGATGTCATAGCCCTTGTCGCGGCCAAAGCGCGCCAAGACCCAATCAGAGTGGTTTCGCTGCGACCCCGCATGGATTTGCATCACGAGACCATCTGCAACGGACATTCGCGCCATCTCGGTCAACATCTGCGCACGAAACAACTCGCGCCTGTCGGGGCTGGCCCTGCCCGTCATCACTTCGGAAAACAGCCCTGCCGCCTCGGCCTGTGAAAGACTGGCGGTGTTGGCGGTTGGGTGGCCGTGATCGGTCGCCGTGGCCCCATGGGCGGCAAACATTGCGCGGCGCGCATGATGCGCCGCAAGGTAGCTGTCCCATGTCACACACCCGCCGCCATGGGCGCAAAACGCCTCGACATTGCCAAGAAACCCCTCGAAATCTGGATCAATCACCGCATCGGGGCGATACGTGGTGATCACGCGACCTCGCCATCCGCTGTCACGGATCGCGCGATGATGGGCCAGATCATCAAGCGCGCTTTCCGTTGTTGCGAGAAGGTCTATATTGAACCGCTCAAACAAAGCGCGGGGGCGAAAGGCGGGGCTGTCCAGTTTTTCATTGATCGCATCAAAGGCCGTATCTGCGGTATTTGCAGAAAGACGCTGCTCCACGCCAAACACATCCTGAAGCGCATGGTCAATCCACATCCGTGAAGGCGTTCCCGCGAACAGGTGATAGTTCTGCGCAAAACGCCGCCAGATTTTGCGCGGGTCGGTCTCCACCGCCCCACCATCGGCGCGCGGAACGCCCAAATCCTCCAACGCAATGCCTTGGGAATGAAGCATCCGAAACACATAGTGATCAGGTGTAATGAACAGTTTTGCAGCATCCTCAAAAGCCGTATCTTCGGCAAACCAGCGCGGGTCCGTGTGCCCGTGGGGTGAGACGATTGGCGCATCCTTGATGTGCTCATAAAGTCCGCGCGCCAATTCCCGTTGCGCGGGCGCAGCGGGAAAAAGGCGATCATCGCTCAAAAGGGCCATGGAACTGGTCTTTCTTCGTTCATATTGCCAACTGATATGCTAGTATATAAGCTAGGTCAATTGGACAGGGACAGATCAATCAATGACCCAGAATATGCCGCTGATCTCGCGTGATCGACCCGCTCGCCCTGCGATTGCGGATCTGGTTTATGACGCATTGCACAAACAGGTTCTGAACCTTGATCTAAAACCTGGTGAAAAGTTATCAGAGGCGGAGGTGGCGAAACGGTTTGACGTCTCGCGTCAGCCCGTGCGCGATGCCTTTTATCGACTTTCAAAAATGGGCTTTCTGTTGATCCGGCCGCAACGGGCCACGTTGATTTCATTGATTTCCATCCAAGCGGTGATGCAGGCCCAGTTTATCCGGATCGCCCTGGAGGCAGAGGCCGTGCGCCATGCCGCCACCCGTTTGGAGGCAGCGGATATCCATGCGCTTGAGGATTTACTTGCGGCACAGAAAGACGCGATGAATGCAGATGACAAGCTGCGGTTTCACCAATTGGACGATGCCTTTCATCGTGAAATTTGCCTCAGGGCTGGGTTGGAATTCACATGGGACCTTATCGCCGAGAACAAAGGCCACATGGATCGGGTGCGTATGTTGTCCTTGGCCTTTTCCTCGCAAGCGGCATGGGATGATCATTGCGACCTCACCCGCGCGCTGGCCGCGCATGACCCAGAGCGCGCAGCCAAGATCATGCGCGCCCACCTGTCTCGGATTCATGCGCAGCTGGTCCGCATCCGTGCCGAGCATGAAAGCTATTTTGAACCTGAAGACCCCCCAAGGATGCCCTAAGTGATCCAACCTCCCCGAACCAGAAAGCCCGCCCCATGCCTGCCATGCTGAATGTGCTGACACACGACATTTTGCCCGTCTTCGCCATGATGGCGCTCGGCTTTGTCTTGGGTCGCGGCAACGTGGTCAGCGGCGCAGATGCAAGCGTCTTGAACCGCGTGGCATTTTTGATGCTGCAACCCGCATTGCTGTTTCCCTTGATCAACAAACTTGATTGGCACGCGTTTCAATTTGACGCGATCGCGCTTTATGCGGGCTGTCAGGCGGTGGTGTTCGCATTGGCTTATCTGATCTGCCGCTATGGTTTGCGCCGCGACAGGCTGGAAGCATGGCTCTTGGCGATGGCCGCGATTTTCGTCAACACGCTGCTCTATATTTGGCCAATTTCCTATTTGATTTATGGCGAAGTCGCGGCACTGCCGATCACCGCCATTGTGGCATGGGATGCAAGCGTGACATTCGCCTTTTTCATCATCACAACGGATTTGATGGCCAATCCAGAGGCCAGTATCCGACAGTCCCTGATCCGCATGACCCGCAACCCCGTGCTGATCGCCATTATCCTTGGCGTCATCACCAATCTTGCAGGGCTTGCCGCCCCCGTGCCGATTTTGACGGGATTGGATTTTGCGGGTGCGGCCGCGGCACCACTGACGCTGTTTGCCCTTGGGGTAATCTTGTCGCGCCACCCTTTAACCCCGAACGCCACCGTGGTGGTGGTCTCGCTGATGAAGCTTTTGATGTTTCCTGCCATGGTCTATGCCGCACTCCATTTGGGTGAACGGCCCATGGAGTGGAACACATTAATCGTGTTGTGCGCTGCGGGGCCTGCGGGGGCCATGTCCTTTGCTTTGGCGATGCTGCATGGGGTCCGCACCGATGTGATCGCCCCCGTCATCATCTGGACCTCAACCCTATCCCTGATCTCGCTGGCATGGCTGGCCTAGGCAAAGCGCGCGACCAAGACCGAATGCAAAGTCAAGTGGCGCAGTTCATGCGCCCAAGAATTGGACCAAAACTTGGCCCTTTTCAACAGATTGGAATTTCCTCACACTGATGCCTGAGGATCAACCAAGGGAGGGGATTGTTCCATGTCTATTCTTGCATCATTGCGGCCACCCGAAGGATTGCGCGTTTTGATCACTGCGGGCGCGGGCGGCATTGGGAAAACCATTGCCGAAGGTTTTGTTGAGGCTGGCGCGCGGGTACATATCTCCGACATCAATACCGCGGCACTTGAAGGGGCAATCGGGGCGGCGATCACGGGCACCAAGGCCAATTCCGCAGACCCGTCCGATACCGCCCGCTTGTTTGCAGAGGCCATGGATCAGTTGGGCGGTCTGGATGTTGTCATCGCCAATGCAGGCATTGCAGGACCAACCGCCACGGTGGATGCCATTACGCCGAATGAATGGGATGATACGCTTGAGATCAACCTCAAGGGTGCCTATCTCGCCGCCCATCATGCACGCGCGGAATTGGTGAAATCCAAGGGACAATTCATTGCCATTTCATCGGTTGCGGGGCGGCTGCCTTATGCGTTTCGCACACCCTATGCGGCGTCAAAATGGGGCGTTGTGGGCTTGGCCAAATCCCTTGCAGCCGAGCTTGGCCCCGAAGGGGTGCGCGCCAATGCCATCCTGCCAGGGATCGTGGAAGGCCCGCGCATTGATGGCGTGATCGCTGCACGGGCCCAACAGACAGGCGTCAGCTTCGAGGAAATGCGCGACACCTATTTGAGCAAAGTATCGCTGCGCCGCATGGTCAGCCCCAAGGATATCGCTGCACTCTGTCTGTTTCTCTCCTCTGCAGGGGGCGCGAATATCTCGGGCCAAGCCCTGAGTGTCTGCGCGGGTGTCGAAACCCTTTGAGCAGCTTTAAACACCCCTAAAGTCAACTGAACAAAGGTCACAAAATGGCAAAAGCGCCGCGTAAAGTTATCATCACCTGTGCTGTCACAGGCGCAATCCATACCCCTTCCATGTCGCCCTATCTGCCTGTCACCCCGCAAGAAATCATTGATGACGGGATCAAGGCCTTTGAGGCGGGCGCGTCTATCTTGCATCTGCACGCGCGCGACCCCGAAAACGGGCGACCCACACAAGATCCTGAGGTGTTCCGCAAATTCCTGCCGCAACTGAAACAAGCGACCTCAGCTGTGTTGAACCTCACCACAGGCGGCTCGCCCCATATGACCGTGGCCGAACGGATGCGCCCTGCCGCAGAACTCAAGCCCGAGGTGGCCTCGCTCAATATGGGCAGCATGAATTTCGGTCTTTATCCGATGCTCGACCGTTTCAAAGAGTTCAAACATGAGTGGGAGCGCGCACATCTCGAAAACAGCCGCGATTTGGTGTTCAAAAACACATTTGCCGATATCGAACATATCCTACGCACAGGCAACGCCAACGGCACGCGGTTTGAGTTTGAATGTTATGACACCAGCCATCTCTACAATCTGGCGCATTTTGTCGATCGCGGCTTGGTCAAGGCACCTTTCTTGGTGCAGACCGTATTTGGCCTTTTGGGCGGCATTGGTGCCCATCCCGAGGATATCGCGCATATGAGGCGCACGGCAGATCGTTTGTTTGGTGATGCTTATGTGTGGTCTGTTTTGGGTGCAGGGCGCAACCAATTGCCCGTGGCGGCCCAAGCCGCAGCGCAAGGGGGCAATATCCGTGTCGGACTGGAAGACAGCCTATGGGCCGCGCCTGGAAAATTGGCGCAAAGCAATGCCGACCAAGTCAAAAAGGCACGCGCCCTGCTTGAGGGCCTCAGCCTTGAGGTGGCCACCCCAGATGAGGCGCGCGAGATGTTGGATTTGAAAGGGGCGGGTGATGTCGGCTTCTGATCCAAACGGCCCCGTTATCATCACGGGCGGCTCACGCGGCATCGGGGCCGCAACCGTGCGCCGCTTGGCCCTTGCGGGCTACAAGGTTCTATTCACCTATCACAGAAATTCCGCTGCCGCCGAGGCGCTTTGTGCGGAACTCCGCGCCAAGGATGCGCAGGTCATGGCCCTGCAATCTGATGCCGCTGACCCCGATACAGCGCAGGCTGTGGTCGCCGAATGCATGGCGCAATTTGGCGCGCCCATCGCCCTCTTTGCCAATGCAGGCATCACTGGACCTGCCCTGCCCCTCCGCGATTTGGACATGGCCGATATCAAGCGGGTGATGGACACCAATATGTTGGGCGTCTTTGCCATCACCAAAGCTGTGACCGCTGTCATGCCAAAAGGCGGCTCCGTGGTCTTGATGTCCAGCCGCGCTGCGAAATTAGGCGGTGCGGGCGAATGGGTGCCTTACGCCGCGTCCAAAGGGGCGATTGACACCATGACCCTCGGCCTTGCGCGCGAATTGGGGCCAGCGGGGATCAGGGTAAATGCCGTTGCACCTGGCCTGATTGACACCGAAATTCATGCCGCTGCGGGCGTGGGGGATCGTTTAATCACCAAGAAAAACGAGGTGCCTTTGCGCCGCATCGGGCAGGCGGATGAGGTGGCCGCAGTTGTTGCATGGCTGATCTCAGACGCAGCAAGCTATGTCACAGGCACAATTGTCGATGTGGCGGGGGGGCGTTAGGATTTAGTCAGTAAAACCCTTTCTGCATTGCCATATGCGGCCTTGAGGATCGGCTGGACCACGCCAATTGTAGACAGGCTTTGCATCTCTGCTGCGGCGGGCATACTCAAGAAAATTTAACAATCGGTTACAAATTTGGCATAGGCACCCATCTTGATGCACGTTCACGCCGAAACGAGGCAATAATGTCAGATTTCACCCGCTATGCGGTCTATGTTCTTCCCGAAGGTGGCTTTTACCGCCTTGGCGCGGAGTGGTTGGGATGGTGCAGTCGCACAGGCGCGGCGCGGGCGCATCCCGATCTGCGCGGGTTGCCCCGCAGCCCAGAAAGCCTGACCGCCACACCCCGAAAATACGGGTTCCACGCGACCATCAAGCCACCGTTTTCATTGGCCAAGGGCCAAAGCGTGGATGATCTGCGCGCGGCTTTTGCATCGTTGTGCCATGTCACGGCACGCGTTGACATTCCTGTTCTGGAACTGCGCCGATTGGGGGGCTTTGTCGCCATCCTCCCCGCCGCCCATAATCCCGCCTTGCAAGCGCTTGCGGCGGCGATGGTCGAGGGGTTGGATCGGTTTCGCGCGCCCGCATCCGAGGCGGAGTTGGCCAAGCGCCGATCCGCCAACCTCACCCCCCGTCAGGAGGAGATGTTGGTCACATGGGGCTATCCCTATGTGATGGATGAATTCCGCTTTCATCTGACCTTGTCAGGTCGCCTGCCGAAGGCGGAAGCCGATGATCTGGTCGCGCGCCTGCGCACCCATTTCGCGCCTGTAATCCCGCAGCCCTTTGCCATCGGGTCATTGGCCCTGATGCGGTATTTATATGGGGGCGGTTCCACCATATCGACAGCCAAAACTGGCCTAAAGACCCTCCGCAAACGGATTTGCGGAGGGGTATTTTTTTCTCGCGTTTCGATCCAGAAGCGCGGGGGGGGGGAACACTCAGGGCGGGTTATTGCCCTGAGATCGCGAACAGCATTGTTTCGCCCGAATGGTCGTCAACGCTGTCATTATCGGTGGATACCCACATGGTGCCATCCGCTGCAATCGCCAGACCCTCAACCTTGTCCAGCACATATCCACCTGTCGATGTCAGATAGGGCAGCAGATCAACAACAACCTCTTTGCTCAGAACGGGTAGGGTTTCGCCTAGGGCAACCATACCCGCCATCTGATCCATGGAGACACGGGTGATCAGCTTGGTCGCGGCCGCATCCCCCAGCTGATTGTCACGCTCGACAAAGTAGAGGTGATCGCCATGTGCCACGATTTCCGAAAGACCAACCCATCCTGTAGAGGCTTTGGTCAACGGATAATGCGCCACGCTCCATGTTTCGGTTTCGAGGCTATAGCCCAGAACCTTGACGTGATTTTCTGGATCATCGCGCCATTCACGCTGCACCGCGATATAGAGCATATCATCGACACGGGTGATCCCCTCAAATCCGAAACGGGTTTCAACCGCCAGCAATTCATTGGGCAGGGCGATATAATCTTCAATCGCACCATCGGCACCGATGTGATAAATCGCGTGCGGCACCAGACGGTCGCTGCGCCCCTCAGAGGCAACCCAGAAGCCGCCTTCGCCATCCAGCGAAATGCCCTCCATATCCATCAATTGTGCGGGCTGCCCTTCGCGGGTGATGCGGATGGCATCCACAAATTCAGGCTCGGGGTCTTCGCCTGCAATGGCCGCCAGACCAGTTAGGTCCACGCGAATTTGCGCGTCACAGGCCATTGCGCCATTCTGACCCAAAGGCTGGATCACCAGATAGCCCGTTGGCATTTGCGGCACGCGGCCATCGCCCAGATCCTCGTCCCGTTCATTCTCAATCGCAACGGTGATGAAGCTGCCATCTGGGGCAATGGCGGTGCTGTCGGGCTGACCACCCAGATCACAGGATGCAATCACATTGCGGCTGCCTGCGTCAATCGCGTGCAGCACACCTGACGGGTTCGTGAAACTTTCCGAAGTGTTTTCCGCCACGAACACCGTGTTGCCAAGCGCGGAAACGGCGGTTGGCTCTCCATTTGGCAAGGCAAAGGCACCTGCCGCAACGGGGTTCGCGGGGTCGGCAATGTCGCCAAAGCCAATCACACCTGCGGGGCTGTCAGAATAGATCAACGTCATGCCATCGCCTGTGGCCGCAATGATCTCGGCTGAGCTTTCCTCCGCATCGGGTGTGTTCGCGGCGACTGGGAAAGAGGCAATGCGATTGAAATTCATATCTTGGGCCAAGGCAGGCCCTGCCATCAAGACGAGGCTTGTTGTGGCCAAAAGCGCGCGCAGATTCATCAGGTATACCCCTGGGTGAAACAAACAGCCCAAACCTGTTACCAGCAGAGCATTACGACAACGCTACAATATGGTGACAATCAGGTAAAACGCGTCCCAGGTCGGGTATGGCTGCTTTCTTGTCAGCGCAATATTGCCCATATATAGCCAAAGGCGAATTGGCAGGGTTGGCATCATGCAACTAGAGTTTCCCCCCATCATGGGTCTTGTGGTCATTACACCGCGCCGCTTTGGCGATGCGCGCGGCTTTTTCTGCGAGACATGGAACCCAGCGACCCTTGCGGATAACGGGGTGAATTTGCCCGCTTTCGTGCAAGACAATCATTCCTTCTCCGCTGCACGCGGCACGGTGCGCGGCCTCCATTTCCAAGCGCCCCCGTTTGCGCAAGGCAAGCTTGTGCGTTGCGGGCGCGGCGCGCTGTTTGATGTGGCCGTGGATATCAGACGCGGCTCCCCCACCTATGGGCAATGGTTCGGGGTGGAATTGAGTTTTGAAAACGGCAAGCAGCTGTGGATTCCCGCGGGCTTTGCACATGGGTTCATGACACTGACCCCCGACACCGAAATCATCTATAAATGCACCGCCCCTTATGCACCCGAACATGAGGGGCTGTGCATTGGCAATCTTGCGGGATTGAATGGCCCTTTGCCATTTGCGGAGGTGGTGCTGCCCGAAGGACCGCGCAGCCCCGCCCTGTCGGAACTCGACAGCCCATTTGATGGGGGGACGAAATGATGCGCCTGCCGGATCGCTGGTGGGGGGCAGGGATTTATCGAAACTGGCGGGTGTGCCTGGCTATCGCGCGGGAAGTGAGGTGCTGAACCTTGACGCTGACCTATGCGGTTTGCCCGACAATCTCGCGCCCGCGGTGAATTCCCGTTACCGCTTCGTGCAGGCGGATATTCATGCGACCGCGCGGCGCTGATGAAATCTTTGCCGAGTATCTCCGATGCGGTGATGCATCCAGCCGCCTGAGTCATGTCGATCGCAGCATCGATGGTCCCGCTACCTTTTATCGGAAACCGGGGCCTGAAAATGTTCAATCTGCTTGAGGCTGCACGGGGCTATTGGGTGGAGGCGGGCGGCCCGAGGCGTTTCGCTTTCATCACATCAGCATCGGATGAGGTCTTTGGTAGTCTGCCCTGATGACCCAAGCGTCAAACCCACCGAGACCACCGCCTATGATCCGCGCAGCCCCTATTCCGCGTCAAAGGCCAGCTCCGACCATCTGGTGCGCGCATGGCACGACCCATGGCCTGCCCGTGGTTCCTGCAGCAATTGCTCCAACAATTATGCCCCTATCATTTCCCTGAAAAGCTGATCCCTGGTGGTCATCAATATCACGCTATCAGGCAAAGATTTGCCGATTTATGGCAATGGTGCGCATAAACGCGATTAGCTGTTTGTCGAGGATCACGCAGGCACTTTGCTGATCATCACAAGGCAAAAATCGGCGCAGCTACGCCATTGGCGGTGAGAATGAGCGCAGCAATCTGGAACTGTGGTGGAATGTTTGTGATATCCTTTGATCGCCTGCGCCCCAAAGCAACAGGGGCAGCCACCGCGACCAAATCCGCTTTGTTGCCGACCGCCCCGGACATGATGCGCGCTATGCGATTGATCCCAGCCGCATCGCGGCCGAGCTGTTCCTATGGCCAAACCACGCTTGAGGCGGGGCCTGAACAGACAGTGCATTGGTATCTGGAAACGAGGCTTGCGGCGCGCGCTGCAATCTCGCGATGGGGTGGGTCGCCGTTTGGGGCAAAATCATGATTCTGATTTTCGGCAAAACGGCGGCGGCCCGCGCTTTGCCGGGATCTTGTGCCGCAGGCGATTTTCTTGACCAGTGCTGCCGCTGATCTGACCAATCCCACCGCCCAGGCCGCCACAATTCTTGCGCATCGACCTTCGGTGAGTGATCAATGCCGCCGCTTATACAGCCGTGGATGCTGCCGGAGACCAACCCTGACCGGGCGGTGCTGATCGGCGAGCTGGGCAAGGCCGCGGCTGAAATCGGGGCGGTGTTTTTGCATATCTCGACCGATTATGTTTTTGACGGGCGGGGCGATGCACCCTTTGCCCCCGATGCCCCAACCGCACCCCTGTCGGTTTATGGCGCCAGCAAACGCGCTGGCGAGATCGCAGTGATGGCCGCAAGCGGGGTGGCTGCGATTTTGCGCTGCTCTTGGGTGTTTTCGCCTTATGGGGGGAATTTCGTCAAAACCATGCTGCGATTGGCGCAGAGCCGCGATGCGCTATCGATCGTCAGCGATCAAATTGGCGGCCCCACGCCTGCGCGCGCCATTGCAGAGGCCCTGTTGCGGATGGGGGAGGTGCTGCGCACTCAGCCAGACTTGGCAGGGATGTATCACCTCAGCGGCGCACCCGATATATCATGGGCGGAGTTCGCGGAAGCGATATTCGCTCAAAGCGGCCATCAGGTGACGATTACCCCAATCCCAACCACGGACTATCCCACGCCCGCGACACGCCCCCTAAACAGTCGCTTGGATTGCCGCAGCACACTTAGCGCCTTTGGCATTTCCCGCCCCTCGTGGCGCGCATACTTGCCCGATGTGATCAACGCCCCGTGACTGAGCCTGCGCAAAACAGCCCCACAACGCCTATGCCATTTTAGAGATCGGCATGAACAAGGTGCGCGCCATGATCCGCGTTTGCATATCGGCCCCGCAAAACAAAAACACCGTGCGCCGGCGCAACCGATCCGTGTGGTGGATGAGATAATACCCCTCCATCGACACTTCCGACAGAATATCGGATCGCGCGCCGCCTTGGCGTTGTGCGAGGCGCGTTTGCGCCTCTGACCATAACCCGCACATTTGCGAAAGTTTCATCAGATCAGGATGTCCATCTTGCGGCGAAATCACCTGACCTGTGTCATGCAAGATCATCCCTGTGACAACCGCCGAGGGCAAACGCGCGCTGACATTTTCCAGCTTTTGCTGAACCCCCGCGACCCACGCCACCCGATCCGCAGCGCAGCTGTCTTCCTGAGCGCCGCTGTGCACGGCACCCTGCGCGGTCAGCCGCGCGGCACGCATCAAAAGCCCATGCAGTTTTTGCCCAGCGGTCGCTTTCCACGCGTAATCCTGTGTCATGCTCTGCGCGATCTCATGCGGGGGGGCCGAGAGAAACACGATATCCTCAAAACGCCCGTCTGTGTCACGGTGCAAGCGGCCCGCAATTTTTTCGATATCGGTTTGGCTGCGCAATTTATCCGCGCGGCTGACCGCCAAAATCATTGGTCGGGTCACGATTTTCGCAATGCGATCACAGATAAGCTGCTCGCTCAAACGCCATGCTTGCGAGGCGATGCTCACCCAAATCACCAAATCGGCCGAGGCAATCAACGCGCATTCGGCATCAGAAAAAGGATTTTCCTGTTCGCAGGCAAGCTCCACAAATTCCAAACCGCGCAAATGCGCCACATCATGAGTCAGAACACGCGCCGCGCGCACGGGGGCATCAGCGCGCAGGAATATTGGCCCTGATCCCTGCATATCTTTGGCCATGATCTGCTGACGTGCCACCGCGTTAATGAGGGTGGA
This sequence comes from Roseicyclus sp., assembly GCA_018401385.1. GTDB lineage: Bacteria > Pseudomonadota > Alphaproteobacteria > Rhodobacterales > Rhodobacteraceae > M30B80. Next base: position 19,111 of record JAGYKZ010000008.1, on the reverse strand, counting down.
TTTGCCCGCCTTCACCTCGCCCATGATCAGGACGCGCATGGCGTCATCTTTGGGGGGCAGGGTCGGGAACTGGGTGATGTTTGAACGTGTGTGATCGTTAGGCTGCATGGGATAAATCTACTCGTGACAGGGCCGATTGCGCGACCGACAAAATCTGCAAGCGGCGTTCCAAAACTTCCAATTGACTGTGCAGGCGATCATGCAAGAGCGCCTTTTGTGTGTGATCTTTGCCAAGCGCCTCGATGTGACGGCGGTCACGGCGCAGGCGGCGCTGCCGTTCGGCAATGGCCGTATCGACCATACGGCACAGGCTTCGGATGCGGTCCATTCCACTGGTTGTGCGGGCCACTTGCGCTTCGTTGAAAACGCGCACCAATTTCTGCATCACAGGGCGCAATTCCGCGCTGAGGATGGTGTGAAAGGCCTCGCGGGATTTCTCGGCATTGATCGTGCTTTGGCGCCAGAAGGCCCAGCCTTTTTCACTCACCAAAGGAACCAGAAGCTCCTTTTTGGAAAAACTCAATGTGGAGGTGAAATGCGCATGGGGCAGATCCTCCAAGCTTATACCCGTGACCTGCTCCTGCAATGCCGCCTCAATACGCGCGACACAAAAGCGAAGTGTTTGATCCAAAATTCGGTCGATATCCGCGCGCGACTTTGCAAAAGCCGTGGAAAAGCTTTGTTCAAGACCCTGGTGCAATTGGCCAAGATCCACACGAATTTCCGATACGGGTGGTCTGCCATTGCCATCGCTGAGAATTGCAGCATCCAGCACGCGGTATTGATCGTCCAAGAAGCGTTGGATCACATGGCTAAGTTGCGCCTCAAACGTGGACCATGCTTGTTCCAACATCTGGCCGAGGGCGCCTTCAGCCCCATCCACAAGCTGAGAGATCATCGCCTCCACTTCGGTCAATTGTGCGATCTCAGCGCCCATATTCTCCAAAAGCGCCTCTGGTGAAAGCTCCATCAAATGGGTCATTTCGCCTTGAACGGACTCGCGCTCCCGCTTCATGGCATAGCTCAATGCCGATATTTCCGCGCGCGTATCCTCGAATATCTGCGACAAGCCTCGGGCACCAATCCCACTGTCAATGATATCAGAAAGCGCGCATTTCACGGCATCCAGACCTGATGCCAAAAGCAACCGATCGATCTCATCACAGGGCACATGGCCGTTTGTGTTTTGCAAATAGGCCCGCAAATCATCTGTATCGAGCCGCGCGCGCATCGCCGCCGCCTCGGCATCGCTGCGCTTGGCCATATCCGCCATAAAGGCACTGCCTGCAATGATCCGGAATTTGATCTCCGGCACAGCCGCGCACAATCGGGTCGCGACATCATCAATCAGCTTGGGCACTGCGCTGGCGTAATCGTCCAACTCATCAATGCGATTGATGAAGATCATCACCTCCTTGGTGCGCTGCTGTGCAAGCAGGCGGATCAAGGCTAAATCCACCCTGGTCAGCGCTTGATGGGCAGAAAGAACCACGATAAAAATATCCGATTGATCCAAGCTGCGGCAGGTAAATTCATCGCGCACAAGAAAGGGGTCATTCACGCCGGGCGTATCGGTGAGGATCACGGGGATCTTAAACTCGGGGCGACGCATAAAGACGTTGGCAACCTTGGTGATAAGCGCATATCGCCCCTGCGCATCGGCTGCGTCCTCGTCTTGACCCGCGCAGACATAGCGCTGCATCAAATCAGAATTGAGAAATTCATAATCATGCGACTGGCCCAAAAGGCTGTGATAATGCTTGCCCAAACGGCGCTGCGCACGGGCGCGCATGGCTTCGGCCTGACGGCGCAGCACGGCTGTGTCAAAGCCAGGTATCAATTTCTCGGTCAATTCGCGCAAATGCGATGTGCCATTGATGATCTCATCCCAATCCGCCTCTGAGAAGAAATCAAACCGCGCGCCGATCCGTGGATCGCCTTTGATGTTTATGCGGATATTGGTCACCACAGAGGTCCATGGGTTGACATCCGATGGGAGGAAATCGCGCTCGTGCAAAAAAGCGTTGAGGAAGGTGGATTTTCCCGCCTTCACCTGACCGATGACTGCAATCCGCGCCGCCCAACTATCCAGCTCTTGGCGCAACAGCATGAGATTTTGACGGTTCTCTCGCCCCAAGCCCTCATATAGATGGGCAATCATCCCGTCCAAAAGGTCAAGGTCTTGGCGCTGTTGGGGTGCAATTTCCATCTCAGCAACCCTCTACTTCGCGCCGAAATGACGCTCTGCGGCGGTTGCGGCAGCAGGCTGCAATTCACCATCCACCGCGCGCATGAATTCAGCCATCATCGCTTGCCATTCTTCGGGTGAGTTTGGGGGTGCATTCTTGACCAAATCGGCCCAAATCGCCTCGGCACGGCTTTTGGCGCTGGCCCCATCAAACAGGGGCACGACATTCTGCGCTGCGGGTTCTGCGCTTGGGGACGATCCCACACGAATATGCCGCGCCACGCGCCGCGGGGGCAGGGCAGAAGGCATCTTGGCTGGTTGGCGTCTGCATCGGCTTCGCGCTTAACAAATCGGTGCCCGTGCAAGCCACCTGCCCTGACAGCGTCACGACATGATTTACCACAAAATCCAAATCCGCCTCAACCAACAGTGACGCGAGGATATGATGCTCGAAAAACGGATCAGACTCGCGCAGCACACGGCGCATCAAACGGTCCGCGGATTGGGTGTCATGCAAACGGTCACATGGGTCACCACCAAGGTGGCATTGCGGCGCAGGCGCGCCGGCATGGCCCTGTAAACGGCCTTTAGTTGACGCCATGCTTGCACATTGCTGCGCAGATCACCATATCCGCGCAATCCAACATTCGCATCCATGGTGGCATCAATATTGGGATCGAATTCCCAGGCGTGTCGATCAGGTCGACATAATCCAAAATCTGGCGCTTGCATCTGCATCTCGCAGCACAATGTGCCCTCCACCGCAACATCGCGCAGATCGCGCAGCGCTGGCTTGTGCCATCAGAAGCCGACCCTGCGATCTTAGCATGATCCGCGCTGATCCACACTGGGGGGCAAAGCCCGTGGATGTGACGGTGGATGGCAACACATTCAAAACCCAAGCAAACCGTTGATCAGCTGCGTTTTCCGCGCTGAATTCGCCCACCAACACACGCGGTTTGCGTTTCATCTGTGTCATACGACATCCCTCGCCCGTTTAGATGGTGCCTGTTTTTGATCCAGAATCGCATGGACATGCGCGTACGATCATCGGGTAATCTTCAATCACCTCCAAAACTTCGCGCGAACGCGGATCAAAATGCTGCTCCAGAAGCTGCGCGATCAGCGGATCCGTTTCCCGCCAAATCACATCTGCATATTTTTTGCGCAGCCGCGCGCTCTGCCCCAAATTTCCAGAACCGCCTTACCAAGCCCGGTTCAAATCGAGGAAAGCGTGGCCGACAGGCTGGAGGGCGGTCGGATGATGGGATAAAACATCTGCTCATCAGGCAGATCAACGCCCACCACCGCCAGATCGACATCCATGACATCTTGAACCGCCGCAGCCGCTTCTTCGAGCAAGGCTTGCGCCCCTTGCGGTCAAGGCTTTGCACGCCGAAGATAGGCCGAGCGCATCGACATCCGCAGGCTCTCAAATATGCTGCGTTTCATTTTCGCCATAGGCGGCCACATGGGCAATTAACGCGGACAGTGCTTTCGACAAAGGCCTCCTGCGCGCGGCGCAAACGGTTTTCGAGGTCTTCGTGTCTGCTGCCAAATTTTTGATGGCGCGACAGTGCCCGTCTCCGCGGTCAGAAACGGCCGCTGCTTGTTGCCAGCGGCATCATGGTCTTGCCACTCTCCCCTGCAATCGTTTGCACCGTCTCCATCATCGAGACAATATTGCGCGCCTCGGCGCGCAGCTCCATCCACCATCCGCGCGCCTGGGCCATCGGCGATACGGGTCGCAACCGCGCGCAGCAAATGATGCAAGCCGCTGGCCTCGGTTGCGGCGCTGCGTATATCTTCGGGGCTTGCCATTGGCATATGATGCGCCGCGGCGGTGATGCAATGCCTTGAGACTGGCAGGTGCCATCTCCTGTGGTGTTGCGCTTTGTGCCATTGCGCCCAATAACCAGAGCCAAACAAAATTTCGACCCCTGCGCCAGAAGCCCAAAACGTTCGAGTGTTTGGTGATACTCGTCGCAGCTTCGCCTCCTCGGCAGCCGGATCGGCCAGTTCATCCATACGGTTGACAAAGATCACCACCTCGCGCGCATCAAATCGCGCAGATGATCACAACAGCGCCATATCCATCGTGCTTAACGCCTGATGCGCAGACAAGACAACGATACAAGCGCGGCTCTCGCTGATGGCGTTCAGCGTGGTCTGCTCGCGCATCATGAATAATATCATTGACACCTGGCGTGTCTCAGGAAACAGAGGTTGTTCGGAAATTAGGATTGTCGATGTAGAGATCCGGCTGATTTGGTCAAAATCAGCATAAAACCGTCCTGCCCCCGTGGCGCAAGGTCATCAGGATCACCGTAGCAGATATAGCTGTTGATCAAGTTCTGATCGAATTCCACCAAAGCATGGCTGACCCAGCAAGCTTCAAATCCGCCCCCAGCCGCGCGCTTCGGTCGTGGCGCGCATTTCAAGCACTTTGGCGGCGCACTTCCTCAGCCTCTTGGGAAAACCCCGCACGATTGGCCATTTCACTAATTTTCCGCCTGTCTCCGATCAAGCGGTCCCACTCGTATTGGTCAAAAACCGAAACAGCGCGCGGGTCCGTGGCGGACGGCGGCTGTTGAAATGCAGGCCCGTGATCACGGATGTCCACGGGTTCACATCCACGGGCAAGAAATTGGGCTTGCCCAACATCGCATTGAGCAGAGTTGATTTCCCGGCCTTCACCTGGCCGATCACGCTGACATTGGGTTCAAATGCCGCGATTTTTTCCAAACAACGGTCAATGCTGTCGCGCACGAAATCCACATCAGGCTCAAGGATGGATTTGAACACCGCCTCAAACTGGCTGATCAAATCCCATTGGGCCTGCAACGCCTGAAAGGCGTGTTTGTCAGTAACGGTGTGTTCTGCGCGCTCCATCATGCACCTTGTTTTGCGTCTCGATAGGGACGAAGGCGGCGCATGGGCACGATGCGCCGCCCGCGCCGCTTACATTTCCAATTCGGCTTCAACGGATTTTACATTGATCCGTGCCATACCAAGGTTGGCGCTCTTCTTATCCAAAGCGACATAAATAAACACGGTCGGTGTGTTGGTCAGGGGGCGGATCAAGTGATACTGGGTGCCCAAGGTGATCAGCATATCTTCGATCTGATCATTGAGGCCGATCTGTTTCATCGCAGCCAGCTTCGCGCGCACCACTTCGGTGTTCGCGGCCCCAGCGGCCTCCAGATCAAATTTCGCGCCACCACCCACAGCAGACAGCATCATGCCTGTTTCACTGTCGACAAGGCAGGCACCAATAAAGCCCGCGATTTCGCTCAATTTTGAGATATCCGTTTTTGCCATCGTTCTTTGTCCTTTTTCGGAAGGTTTTCTGTTGATGACAAAAGGTTTAGCGGTGGATTTGGGCCAAGATGGGACAGGAATGTTGAAAAAGACGCCACAATTAAAAAATTTTGCATTTTAGGGATTTTTCAGACAAATTGTTGATAATAAAACATAATTTATGAATTTATCGGGCGCTTTATGAAACAATCAGGGCAGAAATACAGCGCTGGTGCAAATTTTGTCACAATCGCACCGCCCAAATAATTACGAATATACCAATCAAGCAGGGCTTGGCAGTGCATGGATTCGGGCGCGCAACCATGCAACCACATCCACCTCTGCGTGGTCGCCCAGTTCCACCTCCCGCAAGAGTCGATATGCGGCAATCGGCGTGACCTGAAGATCATACCCGTTGAGGCGTAGGAATAATCGCGCGCAAATCCAAGCCGTGCGCGATTTCCCATCTCGAAAGCCGAGTGAGCGGGCGATCCAATACAGATAGCATCCCGCAAAATCGGCCGCGTCATAGCGCCCACCAGAAGCAACCCGTAGCCCAGGTTCAGCCAGCGCGCGCGTCACCAATCCCTCGTTGCGAATGCCACCATCGCCCCCGAAACGGGCCAGTTGCTGGTCATGGATCATATAGACTAGCGTTTCGTTGAGGAACCGCCACGCCATTAGCCTGACAGCGCCTTTAGCATATCGCGGTCTTCGGTCATGATCCGCTCGGCCTCCTCAAAGGCCTCCGCGGTTTCTGGATCATAAGGGGAAATCCGGATCGCGTTGTCAGGTGCGGCGGTCAAGAATACCTGCGCACCGCGCTCGATCCCCAACAATGTCAGCACGTCCTTGGTCAACACAATGCCCGAAGATGAGCCGACTTTGATGACTTTGGTGATTTGCACAATCCTACCCCTTTTGGTCCAAACGCAGAGTATCACGCTCATACATTCAAATTCGGGCAGGAATGTGATGAAATCGGCGGTTAGGACAGGATCAGAAGGCCAACCCCAACCAAACAGGCAATCAGCAGGGTCAAAGCGATCAATAGGGCCAAGGCATTGCGCCCCACCGCGGCAAAAGCCTGAAGTGAGGTTTTCATGCCAACCGCAGCCACCGCCACGACCAGACAGGCGCGCGAGACCAGATTGACCCCATCCGTGATCGCGGCAGGCACCAAATCCAAGGTGCCAAGCACCGCAAGGGCGATGAACCCTGCAACAAAAGCAGGAACAAGCGGCGGAGCCTTCCCCCCATCACCCGCGTCAAGATGGGCTTTGCGCAGGATCAATGTGGCCACCAAGATCACCGGAGCCAACATCATCACACGAAACAGTTTCACGAGGGTCGATAAATCCCCCGTTTCGTCCGACATGGAATAGCCTGCACCCACAACTTGGGCCACATCATGGATGGTGCCACCCAAGAATATCCCCGCCGCATGGGTGGACAGACCAAGGGAGGTGGCGATCATGGGATACAAAATCATCGCAAGGCTGGATAAGACGGTCACCCCAACCACGGTGAAGGTCACGTCATCCTCGGCCACATGACGTTTCGGCAATAAGGCCGAGATCGCAAGCGCGGCAGAGGCACCGCAAATCGCCACGGACCCGCCTGCCAGAAACCCGAAATATCCCGATTTTCCAAAGCGCGGCGCAAGCCAGATGCCTGCGCCGATCGTGGTCACAACCGCCATGGCCAGCATCACCGCCTCGGCCATGCCGATGCCTTCCAACAATTGCGCGCTGATCCGCACGCCCAACAGGGCCACCCCAACACGCAAGACCGTGCGGCCTGCAAAATGGATACCTTCGGCCATGCGCGGATCTTGGGACAGGAAATGGAACGGGATGCTCAGCAGGATCGCCATCAGCATCACAGGCGCGCCATAATGATCCGACAGGAATTGCGCGGCCATCGCCACCAAAAGCGCCATCAACAAACCTGGCCCGATGCGCTGTAGGCCAGACAGAATGGCAGTCTGGCGCGGGATCACCGACACACACGCCCTGTATCGGCGCGGAAGATATGGACGGCCTCAGGAGCAAGATGAACCCCCACAGTTTGACCAATGGCAATGTCGGTCTGGCCCGATTGGTGGATCACCAATGGTTCCCCCGAATGCAGCATGACAAAGATATAGCTTTCGCTGCCCAATTGTTCGACTTCGGTGACATCACCCTGCAAACCACCCGTTTTGGTGATGGTGATGTCGCGTGGGCGGATGCCAAGCTCGACCGCATCCCCCTGCCCCGCACCGCTGCGCGGGCCAAGCGCGACATGGCCGCCTGCGGCCAAGGCAACGCCCCCTTCGGCGATCTCCCCCTTCAGGAAATTCATTGCAGGGGACCCGATAAAACCCGCGACAAAGCGGTTATCGGGGTTGTTGAACAGCTCCAGCGGAGTTCCGAATTGCTCAAGCGTGCCATCGCGCAGCACTGCGATTTTATCGGCCATGGTCATCGCTTCGACCTGATCATGGGTCACATAGATCATCGTATTGCCAAGGCGACGATGCAGATTGCCGATCTCGCGGCGCATGGTCACGCGCAACTCAGCATCAAGATTGGAGAGCGGCTCATCAAAAAGGAAAATCTTTGGCTCCCGCACCACGGCGCGGCCAATGGCGACCCGCTGACGCTGTCCACCTGACAGTTGCCCGGGACGGCGGTTGAGGTAATCCTCGATGCGCAGCATACGCGCGGCTTCCTCCACACGGCGGGAAATTTCTGCCTTTGGCATTTTCAGGTTCTCAAGGCCAAAGGACAGGTTCCCGCGCACTGACATATGCGGGTAAAGCGCATAGGATTGAAACACCATCGCCAATTGCCGCTGCGCGGCAGGCACATGGTTGACCACTGCGCCATCAATCACAACATTCCCGCCCGTGATCCCCTCAAGCCCAGAAATCATCCGCAACAGCGTGGATTTTCCGCAGCCAGACGGACCAACAAAAACGCAAAACTCGCCTGACTTGATCTCCAGATCAATGCCATGGATCACTTCGACCGAGCCATAGCGCTTGATCACTGATTTCAGCTGTAGGTCACTCACTATTTCAATCCCGTGTTGGCAATGCCCGTGGTAATGTATTTCTGCAAGAAGACAAAAACCAAGGTCGCAGGCACAAGGCTGACCATGGTCATGGCGAGGCGGAAATGCTCTTGGCTGATATGCTCGCCGCGGAATTCAAGCAGGCACAGTTGGATGGTATAGGCCTCCTTGGTGGTCGCAATCGCCACCATCGGCAAGATCAGGTCATTCCAACGCCAAATCACCGACAAGATCGCCAAAGCGGCAATCGCGGGCAAGGCCAAGGGCAAAACGATACGCCAATAGACCTTCCATTCGCTGGCCGCATCCATACGTGCGGCCTCGATCAACTCATCGGGGATCGACAACATATATTGGCGCAGCAAGAACACGCCTGTCGGGGTGGCCGCCCCTGGAATGATCACGCCCCAAATTGACCCTGACAGGCCCGTGGCATTGATCGCCTTGAACAAGCCCACAAGCGTGATTGTGGGCGGCACCATCAGCGTGGCCAGGATGATCACGAAGAACAGAACTTGGCCACGGAATTTGTATTTCGCAAGCGCAAAGGCCGCCATCGAATTGATCAACAAGGTCAGTGCGGTGGCAATGGCCGTGACCAAAACCGAATTTGTGAAACAGGTTGCGAAATTCACATTCACGCCAAAGGCGCGCCCCAAAAGGGGATCGGTGTAATTCTCCCAACTGGGGGCAAAGCTACGCGCGGTGCGGATGCTGGCGGTGGCAAGCTGCACCACCTCCGCGCTGCGGTTATCGACATATCGCGCAGGCGTGGTGTCGCGCGTGGGGTTGATGCGCGACACGCCAAAAAGTGTCTCGACACCCGTCACGGGATCAGGCGCGCGGGCCAAAATCTGAACGGAAATGGCCGATGGCTCATATGGATCAAGCGATAGAAATTCTGACAAAAGCCGCTGATCCTCGGGGGTAAGCCGCGCGATAATGGCCGCCACATCGTATTCACCACGGGCCTGAGCCGACATGGATACATAGCGCAAAATCCATTCAGGCAGATTTTCGCGCGCAACCAAGTCACGCGTCATCTCAGGCAATAGGCCCAAATGCGCGCGCAAGGCATAAAGCGCGTCACCTTGATAACGGCCAAGGAAAGCGGACAGATCATAACCCGCCTTTTGCGCATCGGGCAGATCAGACCAATCCAACACCCAATAAGGCAGATCGCTGATATAGAAAATGCGCTTGCCCTCTGGCCCTGTCACGGTGGCCCGCGCCACCTGCTCATATCGCGCAGGCAAAAGAGATAGGTCTTGGCGCTCCAACTGGGCCGAGGATTTCAGCGAATTCAGCCCCAACCACAGGACTGGAACAAGGATCACGACAACGCCGAGCAGCAAATAAGCATAAGTCAGATAATCCAACCAATTCGCGCGTTGACCGCCCGCCTTGCGGGTCAGGAATGCGATTGTGCCGCTCATTGCCGCGCCCCCCGTGATGACAGCCAAACCTGCACCAGAGACAAGACGATCAAAACCGCAGCCACAATCAACGAGGCCATCGCAGCAACCCCCAAACCATTGGCCGTGGCCTGACCCCGCAAACCGGATGTTTCAAAAATATAGGCCACAAGCGAAGACCACCGCACCGACATGGCATAGAGTTCCTCAAAGGCCTGAAAGGCTTTGATCAGCGACAGAACCGTGACCACCAACAAGGTCGGTGCAAGCAGCGGAATGGTGACGCGGGTCAATTGGCGGAAGGCCGATGTGCCATCCATTTCAGCGGCCTCGTAAACATCGCGCGGGATCGCCTGAAGCCCTGCAAGCAGGATCAGCATATAGAACCCAAGATGCGCCCAAGTGTAGACAAAGACCGACCAAAACATCGTCCATGCGGGATCGGTCAACCATTGGATCGGCGCATCAATCCATCCCCAGCCCATCAGCGTCTGGCTCAATACGCCTTGGCGCTTCAAGATCAAGCTCCACAAAAACCCCACCACAACGGGCGACAACATAACGGGATAGAAAAACACGGCGCGCCAAAATCCGCGCGCGATGATGTTCCGGTTCAATGCGAGCGCAGACATCAAGGCCACGAAGATCATGATCGGCACTTGGAAAATCACGAAAATTGCTGTGTCATAGACAGCTGCAAAAAACTTATCATCCTCCAAATTCGGCGCACCCGTGTCAATCTGCGTCTCCGCCGTGAGGCGGCGCAAATTGTCCAGTCCAGCAAAGGCGCGCTCGTCAAACAGGATGGATTGGCCTGAGGTCACCGCAAAGCCTAAATTGATGAACATGGGCGCAAAGGTGAACAGGCCAAAGATCAACATATTGGGCAGAAGAAAGAGATAGGGCAGACCAGTCGCGCCAGCGAGGCGCTGTGTCATCTCAATCGGCCATCCCATGATCGAGGCCAATTGGCCCATGGTCGGGCCAGTGGGGCGGATCAGAACCCACCCCACCAAAAGGTAAAGGCCAAAGTAAACTGGCCAAGGTGACCCTGCAAATGCGGCGATGAATGCGTCTGTCATTGCAGGGTCGTCCTTTGGTTCACTTACTGGGCGATTTGCGCGGCAACATCCGCATCAATCGCGGCCAAAGCATCATCCAGGCTCATTTCACCTGTGATGGCTTTGGTCAGGTAGTCAGGAACAACACCATAGATTACGAAATTCTTAGCATAACCTTGGAAGGTGTATGCCTGTGGTGTGGTTTCTGCCGCCTTGCCCGCATTTGCAGCAAAGACAGACAGCGCGGCTGCAACAGCGGGGGATGCATCGCCATAGTCGACCCCCGAAGCCTGAAGCCCTTGATGCGCGGTAATGTTGCGGGTTGCCGATGCAAAGCGGGCTGCATTTTCCTCGGATGCAAGAAAATCAATAAAGGCCGCTGCCGCCTCGGGCGCATCGGTGGATTTAAACGCGGTGATCGCCGCGCCACCTGGCATCGCGCCACACCCCCCCACACCGCATGGGGCAGGAACCGCACGCCATTCGAAATCAGTGATATTCTGGGAATAGGAATTGATCATCCACGATCCCGACATATGCATCACCGCCTCGCCTGATTGAAACAGGGGGGCTGCGTTTGTGTATTGAGTGCCTTGCCCTGCGGGCCAACCTTCTTCGGGCATCAAGCCAGATTCGTGCCACCCGACAAAGGTCTCTGCGAAATTGCGGAATCCTTGATCCACAAGGATCGGGTTGCCCGCATCATCAAAGAATTTCGCACCATAGGAAAACGCAGGGCCAGCCATACGGTGCGCGGTGCGATCCATGGCCAAGCCCGCAGTCACACCTGTTGCCGCCTGAACTTCGGCCAAGGCCGTTGCCCAATCATCCCAAGTGGCACCCTCGCCTGGCATATCCACGCCTGCATCTTCAAAAAGCGAGACGTTGACATAGGGGCCAGTCACAGTGAGCTGGGTCATCCACCCATAAATGCCATCATCCCCCGCACCTGGTGCGCGGAACCATGGCAAGGTTGCGCCATAGGCCGACTCCCAAGCCGCGCGATCCACATAGGGGGCAAGGTCAAGATAATACTGGTTTAGACCACCCAAATTGGTCACGCGTGCGACATCAGGCGCCGCATCCGTTTGCAACTGGTTTTCCAACTGGTCACGGACCACGTCATAGGCCACGGTTTCCATGTTCACGGTATGACCCGTGGCTGCGGTGAACTCGGGCAGCATTTCCCCGATCACATCGCATTCATTGCCATCTTGATAGCACAGAAACGTGATTTCATCCGCAAAAGCGGGGGCTGCGCTTGCAACCATAAGTGCTGCAATAGCAGTGCTGGTAAACTTAGCGGTCATGTGTTTCCTCCCTTAAACATTCCCGTTGATTTGGTCGTCTGTCTTCCCCCCTTGTGATCGGGGTATCTTTGCTATGCGGGTTCGGTCTCCTTAACCGTGAAATTGCCAAGCTTGCCGCGGAAAAACCCAAGCGACCCCCCCAGATCGCGATAGCCCGCACGGCGCACTTGGCCAACCATGATGTCATGGTCACCGCCCGCGTAATTGGCCCAAGCCGTGCATTCGAACCGCGCAAGGCACTCATGCAACACAGGCACACCTTCGGCATTCATATCAAAATCATCAGGGCTGAGGCCCTTGGCATCGCGGGCGATACGCCAGCATAAATCCTCTTGATCCGCCCCCAAAACATGAATGGCATAGGCTGGGGCCGCATTAAAGAACGGGTAACGGCGCGAGGCGCGGTCAATCGACCACAACACCAACGCAGGATCGAGAGACACAGATGAAAAACTATTCGCGGTGATGGCCACTGGTCCCTCATCGCTTGGCACGGTGACAATCGTCACACCTGTTGCAAAACACCCCAAGGCATTGCGAAAAGCGCGCGGGTTTGCCGGGTCGGACACAAAGCTGCTGAAGGGGTGACGGCGCATCTTTTGATCCATCATGCGACCTCATGGCCAAGCGCGGCCTCATAAAGCGAGAACCAATCGCGCCGATCAAGGCGCACGCGCAACGCATCTGAAATGGTGGCAATGCGGGACAAGGAATTGGTGCCAAGCACAGGCAGGATTGCAGCAGGATGGGCCAAGAGGAAAGCCACAGCAACAGCCCCGCGATCCACCCCCTGCTCCGCCGCAATCGCGTCAAGCCGCTCCGCCAACAGTCCCTCGCGCGCGGTCATCAGCGCCCCGCCCCCCAAGGGTGACCATGCCATCACAGGCTGCGCATGACGTTGGTGGAAGCTCAAATCCCCATTGGTAAAGGGCGCGATATGAGACAAGGACAGCTCGATTTGGTTGGTGACCAATTTCGTGCTCATCGCGGATTGCAGCAACTCCCAATCCCAAGGGCGGAAATTCGACACGCCCGCCGCGCGGATTTTGCCCGCTTTTATCAACCCATCAAGACAGGCTCCTGTCTCGTGATGATCCATCAGCGGATCAGGGCGGTGGATCAGCAGCAGATCAATTTGCTCAATCCCCATCTCGCGCAGTGATGTGTCCACAGATTGCGTGATATGCGCGGCGGAGGTGTCATAATACTTTACCGGCGCGTCAGCATAGCGGCCGATTGGAGCAACGATATCGCATTTCGTCACGATCTCCATCTTGGCGCGCAGATCAGGGCGCGCGCGCAATGCGGTGCCCAAAATCGCTTCGGCCGTGTAGCCGCCATAAATATCCGCTTGATCAAAGGTCGTGATCCCTTGAGCGAGGCAGCTTTCGATTTTTGCGATGACATGATCGGTGGAGGTGTCCGTGTCATCGCCAAGCCGCCACATCCCATAGACAAGACGGCTAAAACTGAGACCTTCCGCGATTTGCACGCGGGGCATGGTGGGGTGTGTTTTACTCATGTCCGAACGCCTCCGCCCAAGGGTGTGTTGGGCAATGTAGCGGGCACACGCCCATATTCATGGGGCAGCGAGCAGGTTTTCATCTGCGGCAGCACACGGGTGCCAAAATGCGCGGCCTCGTCCTTGTGCGGATAGCCCGACAGGATAAAAGCGCGGATGCCCATTTCCTGGTATTCCTCAAGCCGCGAAAGCACTTGATCGGTTGAGCCGACAAGCGCCGCCCCGCAGCCCGAACGCGCGCGGCCAACACCCGTCCAAAGATGCGGTTCAATATAGCCCGCGTCATCGGCAATCTCGCGGTTTTTGGACTGGTGGCTAACGCCCAATGATTTCGCATCCAGCGCGCGATTGCGGATCGCGTCCCCCTGATCCTTATCCAATTTCGAAACGATATATTCGGCATATTCGCGCGCCTCCGCCTCGGTATCGCGCACGATGACATGAACGCGCAGACCATAATCAAGGGTGCGATTATAGCGTTCGGCCACGGCGTTCACCGCCTGCATCCGACCACGCAACTCCTCCTCGCGCTCAGGCCACATCAGATACACATCGCAATGCTGACCGCACAGCTCTAGCGCGTCAGGCGAATAGCCCCCGAAATACAAAAGCGGCCCACCCTTTTGATAAGGGCGCGCGGGGTCGGTTGTCAGGCCTTGAAAATTATATACTTCGCCTTGGTAATTGATCTCGTCTTGCGTCCATGCCTGTTTCAGGATTTCCACCACCTCGCGCGAGCGCTGATAGCGGAAAGAACTGTCAGCCACCTCACCTGGAAAATCGGAGGAGATGATGTTCACCGTAAGGCGCCCCTCAAGCATATGGTCAAGCGTGGCAATGGTGCGCGCCAGCATAATGGGTTGCATCTCGCCGCAGCGCACAGCGGCCAACAGGTTGATCTTTGAGGTGATGGGCGCACAGCCCGCAGCGAAACTCAATGTATCCTGTCCCACCTGATAGGACGAAGGGCACAGCACATTGCGAAAGCCGTGGCTTTCGGCTGTTTTCACAATATCCGAGCAATGCGCAAAGGAGGACCGCAATGCCCCATCAGGCACGCCCAAGAATTGGTAATCATCCGAGCAAAGCGCCGCAAACCACGACACTTCGGCGGCATCCAGATCGGCGGATGTGATGGGAACCACGCTCAAATTTCTTCTCCCCTCCCTGCGGCGCGTTGATCTGATCGTCATCGCTGCCGCTTGACTTTCCTTGAAATTAGCCGTGTCCTTGATCTGGATCAATAGTGTATCAATTTCTTCAAAAGGCCGCTTTTATGCGCGATCAAATCGACCGCAGACCCGCCTCTTCCGCGCTGCCGCTTTACATTCAATTAAGCGAGGTCTTGATCCGTGAAATCGCCGCGGGCCGCCTGCCCGATGGCAGCCGCCTGCCGCCTGAGCGTGCGCTTGCCGCACAATATCAAACCACGGTGCGCACCTTGCGAAAATCCCTTGATATTTTAGAAGAAAAGGGGCTTCTGCGCCGCGTTCAAGGTTCCGGGAATTATGTGCAATCCAGCGCGCAGATCAGCTCGATCTACTCGATGTTTCGCCTTGAATTGCGCTCAGGCGGCGGCCTGCCCAGCGCGCGGGTTTTGGCGGGTAACTACCTTGCCAAACCCACAGATCTGCCCGCCTTTGGCACAGCCGATCACGCCACACGAATCCGCCGTTTGAGGTTCCTCAATTCGGAACCCGTGGCCGTGGAGGAGATTTGGCTGGACGGGGCCGCGGGCCGATTGGAGGCCGAAAAGCTGTCCGATTCGCTGTATCTGACCTATCGTGTTCAATTGGGTCTGCGCATCCTTCAGGCCGAAGATTATGTCAGTATCGCCCCCATCCCCGATTGGGCACCTCTGGAATTTGCGCAGCCCACCGCAAGCCCCGCCCCCTTTGTCGAACGTTACAGCCATGCGGATGGTCGGGGCATCATTGAATATTCCCGAAATTGGATTGACCACACGCGCGCGCATTATGTGCAGCGTCTAAAGTAGAGAGGACAAATGTCTCAGATCACACGCTACGGCATCATCGGTTGCGGTATGATGGGCCAAGAACATCTGCAAAATATCGCCCTATTGGACGGGGCCGAGGTGGCCGCGATTTTCGAGCCTGATGCAGGCATGGCCGCGAAGTCATTGGCCCTTGCACCACAGGCCACGCTTTACGACAGCCTTGAGGCATTGGTGGCGCATCCCGACCTGGATTGTTACCTGATCGCAAGCCCCAATTTTCGCCATGTCGCGCAATTAGAATATCTGGCCCACCACCGCCCCCTGCCCATACTGGTGGAAAAGCCGCTGTTTACCGACCCCACACAACGCGCCGCTCTGCGCGTGATCCGCGACACCTGTCTCGCGCCCATTTGGGTGGCGATGGAATATCGCTATATGCCGCCAATCAGTGCGTTTCTGGATGCTGTTGAGACGGCCACGGGCGGGATCAAAATGCTGTCCCTGCGCGAGCACCGTTTTCCCTTTCTGGGAAAGGTTGGGGATTGGAACCGATTTAACCGCTACACGGGCGGCACATTTGTTGAGAAATGCTGCCATTTCTTTGACCTGATGCGCCTTGCCCTGAAATCAGAACCTGTGCGGGTTCTGGCCTCGGGCGGGATGGATGTGAACCATCTGGGCGAGACCTACGGCGGCGAGACGCCGGACATTTTGGACAATGGGTTTGTGATCGTGGATTTTGCCAATGGCGCGCGGGCACTGCTAGAGCTGTGTATGTTCGCCGAAGGCAGCCGTTATCAGGAGGAGGTCTGCGCCACAGGCCCAAAGGGCAAGATCGAGGCCTTTGTGCCAGGCCCCAGTCGGTTCTGGCCCGCCCATTTGGGCGATGCCCCAATCCCACAATTGATCGAAAGCCCGCGTGACCCGAAAGGCCCGATTGTCCGCGAGATTCCCGTTGACCCTAGGCTATTGGCCGCGGGTGACCATAACGGATCAACCTTCTATCAGCATCAGAAATTCTTGGATGTGGTGCGGGGCAACGCTGCGACCCCAGAGGTCAGTCTAAATGATGGCTATATGGCCGTCATAATGGGCATAGCTGCGCAAATATCCATGCGGGAACATCGCGCAGTGGAAATTTCCGAGCTCACCCATGCAATGGATGGCTGACGCGCAAAAGAAAACCCCCACCACCGCATCGCGCGGGGGTGGGGGCTCTGCTAAGAAATGCCTCAGCCGGGAACTTTGTTTGCAGCAGGCGCTTGGGTAGGTGCTGCGACAGGCTGCGAAGAGCAGGCCGACAGAGCAACCAAAGCGGTGATGCACAGGGCTACAGATAGTTTTTTCATAGTTTAACACTCCTTATGGGCACGCTTATGCAATCAAATTCGCGCGTCACAGTCAATGACTACAATATCCTGATGCGGGTCAAGCACTCATTATTTGATCTGGCTTCGGCAGCGTTGCCACAGGTGCGCCCATTATGTGATAATTTAAATATATGAATGACTTAATCTGCTTGCGTCCAAAACGAAGTAACACATCTTATACGATGAAATCGCCGCTGGTTCGCGCCCCTGCGTTTTATCCTACGGGCGAAACCTTCACGATCACAATATAAAAAAAATGGGCGCAGAAGCGCCCATTTTATAGCGTATCTCGGGGATGACTTAGGAGGGAATATCGCCCTCAACACCTTCCACATAGAAGAACATACTTGCCAGATCACCATCGGATGCCGTTTCACCTTCCGCCAACCAGGGGCTGCCATCTTGCTTGTTGATCGGGCCTGTGAACGGGTGATAGGTCCCCGCCGCGATGGCATCACGCATCGCCTCGGCTTCGGCCTTCCATTCGGCAGGCACAACATCGGACACCTCGCCAATGCCGACCATGCCCGTGCTGATCCCGTCCCATGTGCTGACCGAGGACCATGTGCCGTCCATCACGGCCTGAACACGGTCGATGTAATAGGGGGCCCAATTGTCGATGATCGAGGAAATCCGCGGCATCGGACCGAATTCCGCCATATCTGCGGCTTGACCAAAGGTGTAGACGCCACCCGCCTCGCGTGCGGCCTGATGCGGCGCGGTCGAGTCGGTATGCTGCAACACCACATCACAGCCTTGCTCAATCAACGCTTTGGCGGCATCCGCCTCTTTCGCGGGGTTCAGCCATTCAAAAATCCAGATGATCTTGAATTCAATATCGGGATTGACCTTCTTGGCATGGATATAGGCTGAATTGATCCCACGGATCACCTCGGGGATGGGCACGGAAGCAATATAACCGACCTTATTGGTGGTGGTCATACGCCCTGCCAATGTGCCTTGTATCGCGCGGCCTTCGTAGAAGCGTGCGGAATAGACCGAGACGTTATCGGCCTGTTTATACCCTGTGGCGTGCTCGAATTTTACATTCGGGAAATTCGCCGCGACATTCACGGTTGGGTCCATAAACCCGAAGGAAGTGGTGAAAATGATATCCGCACCGCCAAGGGCCATTTGCGTGATCGCGCGTTCCGCGTCTGGGCCTTCTGGCACGCTCTCTTGATACACAAATTCCACCGCATCGCCGAAATGCTCGACCATTTCCATCGCGGAATGATGATGGTGCTGCGTCCAGCCGCCGTCATTGATGGGGCCGACATAGATAAAGCCAACTTTGGTTTTATCCTGCGCGCTGGCAGGCATCCCCATCGCCGCGGCCAAGGCCGCACCCGCACCTGTGGCAAGTAGTGTTCTGCGTTTCATTGTTACTCTCCCGTTTTGCCAAAGATTAGGCTCTGGCTGTTGCTATGGCCCTCATGACGAGGGATGAAAAGGTTTGCCCAGCGAAGCGGGCGCGCGCCCTGCCCGTATCATCACAAGCACGATGATGGTCGCAAGATATGGCGCCATAGACAGATATTCGACAGGGATTTTCAAGCCTTCTGCCTGCAAATTAAGCTGTAGAACCGTGACGCCGCCAAAAAGATAGGCGCCCGCAATCAAGCGCCACGGTTTCCAAGAGGCAAACACAACAATCGCAAGGGCAATCCATCCTGCCCCTGCGGTGATCCCATCAATCCATTGGGGCACCCGCACAAGGCTGATATAGGCCCCCGCCAATCCCGCACATCCGCCTCCAAACAGGATCGCCAAAACCCGCACAAGGCGCACATTATACCCCAAGGCGTGAGCCGCTTCATGGTTCTCCCCCACGGCCCGCAGGATCAAACCCGCACGGCTATAGGTGAGGAACAGCCATACCCCCGCCACAAGCAGAATGCTGAGATAAACCAAAAGATCATGGCGAA
>JAGYKZ010000079.1 GCA_018401385.1 Roseicyclus sp. | reverse complement strand
GCCACGGCCAACGGTGACACGGCGCAAATGCGGGTCGTGGTTTTGCCTAGTGAAGCGGCGATGATCTCGGATGCGGTGCGGCTGCGCGGTCGTTCGGAAGCGGCACGGTTTGTCGAGATTCGCGCAGAAACCGCAGGGCGCATCATTTCCGCCCCAATCAAATCGGGCGCATTCGTCACGGCGGGGGACATCCTGTGCCAGATTGATGAAGGCACCCGCGCGGCGGCCCTTGCCGAGGCGGAAGCCGCGCGCAGCACCGCAGAGGCCCAATTGAACGCCGCCGAAATAGACGCCAATGCCGCCACGCGGCTCAATGAAAGCGGTTTTGCCTCCGAAACCCGCGCCGCGGGCGCCTCCGCCGCGCTGCGCAGCGCTCAGGCCGCCTTGCGCTCCGCCGAGGCGGCAATTGACCGCGCCGCCGAGGAATTGTCGCGTATCGAAATTCGCGCACCCTTTGACGGGCTGTTGGAAAGCGATACTGCCGAGCTTGGCACATTGATGCAACCAGGGGCATTATGCGCCACGGTGATTGATCTTGATCCAATCAAATTTGTGGGCTTCTTGCCTGAGGCGGAATTGGCCCGCGTGCAGATCGGCCAAACGGCCATCACACGGCTGGTGGATGGGCGCGAGGTGACGGGGCGCGTTCGGTTCGTTGCGCGCTCCGCTGATCCGCAGACCCGCACCTTCCGCGTTGAAATCGAGGCAGAAAACCCCGATCTGAGCATCGCAGATGGCCAAAGCGCGGAAATCTCCATCGCCACGGAAGGCACGGCGGCGCATTTGCTGCCCAGTTCGGCGCTGACCTTGGACGATCAAGGGCAATTGGGGCTGCGGATTGTCGATGATGAAAACCATGTGCAATTTGCCCCCACAACCGTGATGCGCGACACCCCCGAGGGGGTCTTGGTCACGGGGCTGCCTGATCTGGCGCGGGTGATTGTCGTGGGTCAGGAATTCGTCACGGATGGTGTGGCCGTCACGCCTGTTTCTGTGCGGGATATTCCGGTTGGTGAAAACGCCACCATTGACGCGCTCAGGGCCAATCTTGGGGGTCTCCAATGACAGGGGTTATCGATTGGGCCGCGTCCCGCGCTATCGGATAGTCATCGCCTTTATCGTGCTGTCATTGACGGTGGGAGCAGCTTGTAATGGGGCCCAAGAGGGTGAACCGATATCGACATCCCGGGTCTGTTCGTTTCAGTCCCCTTCCCCGGTATTTCCGCCGAGGATAGCGAGCGGCAACTGGTCCGCCCCATGGAGGCCGAGTTTCAAGACCTTGACGGTCTGACCACAATCAGCGCCACCGCCGCTGAAGGGTTTGCGGGGGTGTTTCTCGAATTTGAATTTGGCTGGGATAAATCCGCAACCATTGCCGATGTGCGCGATGCGATGAATCGTGCCGAAGGGAATTTCCCGCAAGGGGCAGAGAATTATACCATCAACGAGATCAATTTCTCGGAATTTCCCATCATAATCGTGGCCCTGTCTGGCCAAGTGCCAGAGCGCACCTTGATCCGACTGGCGCAGGATTTGCAGGATCGGCTTGAAGGGTTGTCGCCCATTCTTGAGGCGGGGATCGCGGGTGCGCGGGACGAGATGCTGGAGGTGTTGATCAATCCGCTTGCGCTTGAGGCCTATAATGTCACGGCACAGGAATTGATCAGCGCGGTGGTCAACAACAACCAATTGATCGCAGCAGGTGTGGTCAACACCCCCTCAGGTGCGCTCTCAGTGCGGATCCCCTCCTCCTTTGACAGCCCCGAAGATGTATATGAGCTACCCGTTAAGGTGAATGGCGACCGCGTTGTGACCTTGGGCGATTTGGCGCAGATTCGCCTCACCTACGAGGATCGCGCGGGATCAGCGCGGTTTAACGGCAGTCCAACCATCGCGCTTCAGGTGATCAAACGGCAAGGGTTTAACATCATCGACACCGCCAATCTGGTCCGTGCGGAGGTGGCCACCTTCGAGGCGGAACTGCCCGAAGAATTGCGCGCGGCGGTGCAACTGACGGCCTCATTGGACCAATCGGTCACGGTCGGGTCCATGGTCTCGCAATTGGAAGGCTCCGTCCTGACCGCCATT
This sequence comes from Roseicyclus sp., assembly GCA_018401385.1. Classification (GTDB taxonomy): domain Bacteria; phylum Pseudomonadota; class Alphaproteobacteria; order Rhodobacterales; family Rhodobacteraceae; genus M30B80. The sequence goes on along the minus strand of JAGYKZ010000079.1, from coordinate 4,129 downwards.
GCCTTGGTGATGATCGTGGTTTTGGCCACGCTTGGCACACGCTCGGCCCTGCTTGTGGGATTTGCCATCCCGACCTCGTTTTTGCTGTGTTTCATCTTCCTTGGTCTGATGGGCATCGCTGTGTCCAACATCGTCATGTTTGGCTTGATTTTGGCGGTTGGAATGTTGGTGGACGGGGCCATTGTTGTGGTCGAATATGCGGACAAGCGTCTTCAGGCGGGTGCGCGCCCGATGCAGGCCTATACCGATGCGGCAAAGCGGATGTTCTGGCCCGTGATCTCCTCCACCGCCACAACGCTTTGCGCGTTTTTGCCGATGTTGTTCTGGCCCGGTGTGGCGGGAGAGTTCATGGGAATGCTGCCTGTGACTCTGATCTTCGTGCTCTCCGCCTCGCTGATTGTGGCGCTGATCTATCTGCCCGTGATGGGGGGGGTCGCCGCGCGTGTCACCCGCAACGCAGACCGATTTGGGGTGCATCTGATGCGCATGGTGCCAAATCGCGCAATCCGTACTGCCATGGCGATTGTGGTGGGGCTTGCCCTGTTTCAATCCGCACTCTTGGTGATGCGCGGGGGCGGCGCGGATCCGCAGACCCCTGCCCTATTGGCGATTTTGCCAGGCGTCATCGCCTTTGCCCTCACGGGTCTTTTGATGTCTGTCATCATGGGCACATTGGTGCGCCCGCGCAACGCAAGCCGCATTGATGCAGGCTATAAGCGCAGCCCTTTGGGCAAGGTGATGGAGCGTCTTGTGGGCAACCCGATTGCGCCTGTGTTGACCATTGGCGCGGTGTTGGGCTTTGTGTTTGCCACCTTCGTTTATTACGGCAGCAACAATAACGGCGTTGATTTCTTCGTTGAAACAGAACCCGAAAATGCGATTGTCTATGTGCGTGCACGCGGCAATCTATCGGTGGAGGAAAAGGACGCGCTGGTCACTCAGGTGGAGGCGCGTGTGCTGGGGTTTGACGGGGTGCGCGATGTTTTTGCCTTTCAGGGGATGGCGGCCTGAACAACAACACAGGCGAAGCGCAAGCGCCCCCGCCGATACAATCGGACAGGTGCAAATCGGGTGGCCCCATGGGGTGCGCGGGAGCGCGGCAGTGTGATTCTGGACGCGATCCAAGCCGAATTGGACCTGATCCCTGGCATCCAGACCGAGATTTTTGAACAGGCCAATGGCCCCGCAGCGGGCAAGCCGATTGATCTTGAAATCACAGGCGATGATTTTGCGCTGTTGCAGCAGGCCACGGCAGGAATGCGGGATTATTTCACCGCTTTCGAGGGGCTGACATTAATCGAAGACACGCTGCCCCTGCCCGGTATTGACTGGCAGATCAATGTCGATGTGGAGGCGGCGGGGCGCTATGGGGCGGATGTGGCCACGGTGGGGGCCATGGTGCAGCTGGTCACGCGCGGTATTTTGCTCGACCAGATGCGCGTGCCAAGTTCCGATGACGAGATCGAAATTCGGGTGCGCTTTCCATCCGATGCGCGGGTTTTGTCCACGTTGGACACGTTGCGTGTGCGGACCGCTGATGGTCTGGTGCCGCTGTCCAATTTCGTTACTTGGGAACCCGTCCGCCGATTGGCGGAAATTCAGCGATTGGATCAAACGCGGATATTTCAGGTCAAGGCCGATGTCGTCTCTGGGCTTGTGCGTGTGGAACAGGACGGGCGCGCCTTGGGGCTGTTGCGCAATGCGGCCCCAGAACACGCCAATGCCACAGCCGAATTCAGCATGGATGGGCGCGATTATGTGCTCTACAGCCTCGCCGATGGGGTCAGCCGCGCCGCGCTGGAAGACGCGCTTGATGGCCCCGTTGACCTGATTGCGATCACCGCGAATGAGCGCATCGCCGCCCTCACGGCGGCCTTGGAGACAGGCGCGCTTCTACCCGATGGGGTGAATTGGCAATGGGGCGGCGATCAGGCCGATCAGGCCGAAAGTCAGGCCTTTCTGTCTCAGGCTTTTGCCGCATCCTTGGGCTTGATGTTCATTATCCTGCTGGCGCAGTTCAATTCCTTCTACAATTCGGTGCTGGTGCTTTTGGCTGTCATCCTCTCGACCGCAGGCGTGCTGATCGGACTTTTGACCATGGGGCAAAGCTTCTCGATCATCATGACGGGCACTGGGATCGTGGCGCTTGCAGGGATTGTGGTAAACAACAATATCGTTTTGATCGACACATACCAAGAATACAGCCGCTATCTGGCCCCGCTAGAGGCGATCATCCGAACAGTCGAGGCGCGTATCCGCCCCGTGCTTTTGACCACCATCACCACGATGGCGGGGCTTGCGCCGATGATGTTCGGCATCAGCCTCGATTTTGCCAATGGTGGCTACACCATAGACAGCCCCACCGCACTGTGGTGGAAGAACCTTGCCACGGCGGTGGTGTTTGGGTTGGGGATTGCAACGGTGCTGACCTTGGTTTTCACCCCATCCCTTCTGGCCGTGCGCATCTGGTGGAACGAGATTTTGGGCTGGATTGCTCGGGCATTGGCGCGCATCGGTGCCACGCGCCTGTCACAGCGGACCCGAGATTACGCGCTGGAGCGCGCCGCACTCGAAACGACAAATCCATTGATTGTCTGGGATGATAACGTGGCGCAAGACAACGCGGCCGACAGGTCAGGCCCAACCATCCACGCCGCGCAATAAAGGCATTCGCGCCCCTTACTGAGGGGCGCGTTCCTGCTCGCTCATCTGACGCGCCCACATGGCCGCATAGCGACCGCCTGCGGCAACCAATTCATCGTGGCGTCCCCGTTCCACCACCGCGCCCTGATCCAATACCATTATCAAATCGGCATCCACCACGGTGGACAGGCGATGCGCGATCATAATCACGCTGCGCCCCTGACCAAGCGTGCGCAATTGGCCTTGGATTTCGCGCTCTGTCTCGGTGTCAAGCGCCGATGTCGCCTCATCAAGCAACAGGATGGGTGGGTCTTTCAGCAATGTGCGCGCGATCCCCACGCGTTGCTTTTCGCCGCCCGAAAGTTTCAAACCGCGCTCGCCCACGATGGTGCCATACCCTTCGGGCAGCGATTGAATGAAATCATGGATTTTCGCGGATTTCGCTGCGGCCTCAACCTCGGCATGACTGGCCTCGGGGCGGCCATAGGCGATGTTGTAAAGGATGGTATCGTTGAAAAGAACCGTGTCTTGCGGCACCACACCGATGGCATCATGCAGCGAGCTTTGCGTGACCTTGGCAATATCTTGCCCATCAATCACAATTTGCCCCTTCTGCGGATCGTAAAACCGAAACAACAGCCGCCCAATTGTAGATTTCCCCGAACCAGACGGCCCCACCAAAGCCACGCTTTGCCCGGCCTCGAGAGTGAAATCCACCCCGTGCAAAATCGCGCGCGCGGCCTCGTAGGAGAAATCAATCGCGCGAAATTCCACTTTGCCACGGCTGACCCGCAGCGGCTGCGCATCAGGGGCGTCATGCACATCGGCGGGCTGCTCAAGCAGGGTGAACAATTCCCCCATATCGACCAAAGCCTGCCGAATTTCACGATACACAGTGCCCAAGAAATTCAACGGCATGGTGATCTGTATCATGAAGGCATTGACCATGACGAAATCGCCAACGGTCAAATCACCCCGCTCAACCCCCAAAGCGGCCATGATCATAACCGCCACAAGCCCCGTTGTGATGATGAGCGACTGACCAAAATTCAGAAAACCAAGCGAATAATTGGTTTTGATCGCCGCCACCTCATAGCCCGCCATGGCACCGTCATAGCGCTGCGCCTCGCGGTCTTCGGCGTTGAAATATTTTACCGTCTCGAAATTCAGAAGGCTGTCGACCGCTTTTTGATTGGCATCGGTGTCTTGGTCATTCATCTCGCGGCGAATTTTGACCCGCCATTCAGTGACCTTGAAGGTGAACCAAACATACAGCGCGATGGTGATGATCAGCACCGCCAAATAACTGATGTCAAACACCGTGGCCAGAATGATCCCTGTGAGCAGCAATTCAAGGATCAAAGGCCCGATGGAAAACAACAAAAACCGCAGCAGGAAATCCACCCCTTTCACACCGCGCTCGATGATGCGGCTCAGGCCCCCTGTGCGCCGCGTGATATGAAACCGCATCGACAAGGCGTGGATA
>JAGYKZ010000078.1 GCA_018401385.1 Roseicyclus sp. | reverse complement strand
GGCGCGCGCAGGTATGACGCTGGACCAAATGGACGTGATCGAGCTGAACGAGGCCTTTGCCGCCCAAGCGTTGGCCGTGCTGCGCGACCTTGGTCTGCCCGATGATGCGCCACATGTGAACCCAAACGGCGGCGCCATCGCCCTTGGCCACCCCCTGGGGATGAGCGGGGCACGGCTGGTTATGACCGCAATGTATCAATTGCACCGCACCGGTGGCCGTTTCGCGCTTTGCACAATGTGCATTGGCGTAGGCCAAGGAATTGCTATCATTATAGAACGAGTTTGAACAAACTGGAGACGCCACGATGTACGCCCAAATGGTAAAAACTGATGCCGACCGTGTGAAAACCTTGGACGAAATGGCCCCGCAAGAGCGTGCCTTTCAAGAGCGCATCGACCGCAACGAAAAGATCGAGCCGAAAGAGTGGATGCCGGAAGCATATCGCACAACGCTGATCCGACAGATTGGTCAGCATGCCCATTCCGAAATCGTCGGCCAATTGCCAGAAGGCAACTGGATTACCCGCGCGCCCACGCTGGAACGCAAAGCGATTTTGCTGGCCAAAGTGCAGGATGAGGCGGGCCATGGCCTGTATCTGTATTGCGCCGCTGAAACCCTTGGCGTCAGCCGGGATGAGCTCTTGGAAAAGCTGCATTCAGGCAAGATGAAATATTCGTCCATCTTCAACTACCCCACGCTGACATGGGCCGATATGGGCGCTGTGGGCTGGTTGGTGGACGGCGCCGCGATTATGAACCAAGTGCCGTTGCAGCGCACCAGCTATGGACCCTATAGCCGCGCCATGGTGCGGATATGCAAAGAGGAAAGTTTCCATCAGCGCCAAGGCTATGACATCATGATGAAAATGTGCGCGGGCACTGCCGATCAAAAAGCCATGGCACAGGATGCGCTGAACCGCTTTTGGTATCCTTCTTTGATGATGTTCGGCCCATCGGATGCGGATTCCGTCCATTCCGCGCAGTCGTTGGCATGGAAGATCAAGGTTGATACCAATGATGAGCTGCGCCAGAAGTTCGTAGATCAGACCGTGCCACAGGCGAAATACCTTGGCCTGACCATCCCTGATGCCGAACTGAAATGGAACGAAGAAAAGGGCGGCTATGATTTCTCTCAGCCCGACTGGGATGAGTTTTTTGATGTGATCGCCGGAAACGGGCCTTGCAACAAGGAACGTCTGGGCGCGCGGGTCAAGGCTTGGGACGATGGTGCATGGTATCGCGACGGCCTGACCGCCCATGCCCAAAAAGCCGCCACGCGCCGCACGACCGCCAAAATTGCTGCTGAATAACTGAAGCTCATGGGGGAGCGCATGCCCCCAACCCCACCCTACATAACCCGTTTTCGGGAGGAGAGAAGTCATGTCCGGCAAATGGCCCCTTTGGGAAGTTTTTATCCGTGGTCAGCACGGCCTAAACCATCGTCATGTGGGCAGCCTGCACGCGCCTGATGCCGAAATGGCGATTTTGAACGCCCGCGACGTCTATACCCGCCGCAATGAAGGCGTCTCGATCTGGGTTGTCCCATCGGCACAAATCACCGCGTCCAGCCCATCCGAAAAAGGCCCGTTGTTTGAGCCTGCAAATTCCAAGGTCTACCGCCACCCAACCTTTTTCGACATTCCCGAAGAAGTGGGGCACATGTAATGGCACAGGGGGACACAACAATCGACCGCACAGCGCTGTTTGAATTTCTCACGCGGATGGGCGACAACTCCCTTATACTTGGCCACCGCGTTTCCGAATGGTGCGGTTTGTCACCCGTGCTGGAAGAAGACATCGCACTGGCTAACGTGGCGCTGGACCTGATCGGGCAAACTCAGCTTTGGCTTGGGTTGGCCGGAGAGGTAGAGGGAAAGGGCCGCACCGCCGACAACCTTGCTTATCTGCGCGACGCCGGCGCGTTTCGCAATCTGTTGCTGGTGGAACGTCCAAACGGCGATTTTGGCCAAACCTTGGTGCGGCAATTTTTGTTTGACGCTTGGCATTTTGAAATGCTAACCGCGCTGAAAAAATCCACGGATGCCCGCGTGGCCGAAATTGCGGCCAAAGCAGTGAAGGAAGTGGCGTATCACCTTGAACGCTCCTCTGATCTGATCATCAGGCTTGGCGATGGTACCGATGAGAGCCGTGCGCGCATGCAAGCTGCGTTGGATGATCAATGGTCCTATACCGGCGAGATGTTTTTGGCCGATGACGCTGACCGCGCCGTGGCGGCCGCAGGCATTGCGCCCGCCCCCGATACCTTGCGCGCAGCGTGGGAAAAAGTCGTGAAATCGGTGTTGTCCGAGGCCACGCTGACCATCCCGGACGGCTCTTATGCCCATAAGGGCGGCAAGCGCGGCGTTCATACCGAACATCTGGGATTTATTTTGGCGCAAATGCAGTTTTTGCAGCGCGCCTATCCCGGCACGACCTGGTAGGGCGTGGTGATGCAGCCACAATCAGATCGGGCGAGCACAGATCAGGTTTGGGAATGGTTGGCGCAGGTGCCAGACCCGGAAATTCCCGTAATCTCGCTTACTGATTTGGGGATTATTCGGGATGTAGAGTGGCAGGGTGACACGTTGGTCGTCGCAGTGACGCCGACCTATTCTGGCTGTCCTGCCACGTCGATCATCAATATGGATATTGAAACAGCACTTCGGTCCAATGGTATTGAAAAGCTGCGGCTGGACCGCCGCTTGTCGCCGTCTTGGACCACCCATTGGATCAGTGAGGCGGGCCGCGAAAAGCTGCGCGCTTACGGCATCGCCCCTCCAATTGATGGAACCGCCGCCGATGGCCGCTTGGATGCACGTGTGGCCCGGATGGCGGGCGAATCTAACCTTGTGATTATCTGCCCGCGCTGCGGGTCCAACCATACCGAAAAAGTCAGCCAGTTCGGATCGACGCCTTGTAAAGCATCTTACCGTTGCACCGACTGTCTGGAACCTTTCGATTATTTCAAATGCATCTAAGGATGCCGGAGTAGAGCATGGCCCGATTTCATCCCCTCGAAGTAACCGATGTACGCCGCGAAACCCGCGATGCTGTTGTTGTCACGTTGCGCCCCCGTGCCGAGGATGCGGCGGCCTTTGATTTCACGCAAGGCCAGTATTTGACCTTTCGCCACGATTTTGACGGCGACGAATTGCGGCGATCCTATTCCATCTGCGCAGGCCGCGACGAAGGTGTTTTGCGCGTGGGTATCAAGCGGGTCGATGGTGGCACCTTTTCGACGTGGGCGAATGAGGCGCTGAAGGCGGGTGATCTGATTGATGCCATGCCGCCAATGGGCAAATTCTATACCGCGATTGAACCCGACACCGCCAAACATTACCTTGGGTTTGCGGGCGGGTCGGGCATTACGCCGCTGCTGTCCATTATAAAAACCGTGCTGGCGCGCGAACCGCAAAGCCAGTTCACGCTGGTCTATGCCAACCGCCAAATCAATTCGATCATGTTCCGTGAGGATTTAGAGGATTTGAAAAACACCTATCTGGGCCGTTTTTCCGTCATCCATATTCTGGAATCGGAAGGGCAGGAAATTGATCTGTTCACCGGTCGCATTGACGCCGCCAAAATGACAGCGCTGTTTGATCGTTGGATTGATGCGAAATCGGTGGACACCGCGTTTATTTGCGGGCCGGAGCCGATGATGCTGGCCATCGCTGCCTCGCTTCGCGATCACGGTTTGACTGATGCGCAGATCAAGTTTGAACTGTTCGCCTCGGGCCAACCGGGGCGCGCCAAGGCTAAGGCCGTTTCAAAAGACGCCGTGAAACTTGGCAGCGGCACAGCGGCCACGGTCACCTTGGACGGTGCCACCCGTAGCTTTGAGATGCCGCGCACCGGCCAATCCATCCTTGATGCAGCACTGGAGGCCAATCTGGACGCGCCTTACGCTTGCAAAGCCGGAGTTTGTTCCACCTGTCGCTGTAAGGTGATTGAGGGTGAGGCCGAAATGGCCATGAACCACGCGTTGGAAGATTACGAGGTCCGCGCGGGTTATATCTTATCCTGCCAAGCCTTTCCGCTGACGGACAAAATCGTAGTCAGCTATGATGAATAAGGGGGAAATATGACGTCTGACACGATGAATATCGAGGACTATCTGGCCCAAGGTGGCGTGTTGACTGCGCCCGGCAATGTGCCCGCCCGTTATCGCGCCGATTTGATGCGTCTGATGTCGTCTTTTGTGGACAGCGAATTGGCAGGCTCTGCCGGGTTTGCCGCGTCCATCATCTGGGCACCGGGCATCAAAGCGCGGATTGCGGCCAGCCGGATCACGCTGGTAAAGGCCGATAATGCCGAACGGGTTTTTTTAACCTGATGGGCGATTTTGGCACCGATACCGAGCGCTATCAAACAGCGCATGATTGCGCCAGGCGCAAGGCGCGTGACGCCGATCTGGGCACTGCGCGCGCGGGTGGCGACATGCGGCTGTCGGTGTTTCATTACCCGCTGAACAGCTGGGCTGATGCGGTTGTGTTCAACGTGCTGATGGGCGCGGCGACTGGCGTGCAGATGACTGAACTCACTCGCCTGTCCTATGCGCCAATGGCCGAGGTATTTCGCGAAATCGCCCCGCGTGAGGCGCGTCATGCCGCCCTTGGCGTGGAAGGCCTGACGCAAATCGCCATGACCGATAAAGGCCGCGCGCAGGCCCGTACCGCCCTTTCCTATTGGCACCCCCGCGTTGCCGCCAGCTTTGGCACTAAAGCATCGCCTCGGTTTGAAGCGCTCAAACGCTTCGGCTTGCGCCGCCAGTCGAATGAGGCGCTGCTGGCCGATTGGACTACAAAAATTGATGCGCAGCTTGCCGCGCTGAACTTGGCCTAAAAAGGATACCCCGATGACCGCAACTCCCCGCACCCCGCGCCGATTGGAAAGCTATGTCTGCGGCGAATGGACCCGCGGGTCCCGCGATGGCGTGCATTTGCTGAATGCGGCTACGGGCGCACCTGTCGCCTTGATTGACAGCACCGGCGTTGATTTTGCCGCTGCCCTTGATTGGGGCCGCGACAAAGGCGGTCGCGCCCTGCGCGCCATGTCGTTCCACAAACGGGCGGGCATGATTAAAGCGCTGGGGCTGGCGCTGATGGGGATGAAAGAGGAATTTTATGCAGAAAGCCTCGCCACTGGGGCCACCCGCGCCGATGCATGGGTCGATATCGAAGGCGGGATTGGCACGCTGCTGACATTCGCCGCGAAGGCGCGGCGCGAATTGCCAAACACCCGCGTGTTGGTGGACGGTGACGTTGAAACCCTGTCCAAAGATGCCAGTTTTTCGGCGCAGCACATCTATACCCCCCTGCAAGGTATCGCGATCCACATCAACGCGTTCAACTTTCCCTGCTGGGGGATGCTGGAGAAAATTGGCCCTAACTTGCTGGCGGGTGTGCCTTGCCTTGTCAAACCCGCGTCGCAAACCGCCTATTTGACCGAACTTATGGTGCGCCGCATGATCGGCACAGGGATTTTGCCGGTCGGCGCATTGCAACTCGTCTCCGGCTCAGTCGGCGATATGCTGGACCATGTGGGCGTGCAGGACGCGGTCACCTTCACAGGCTCCGCTTGGACGGGGCGCAAACTGCGCACCCATAAGGGGATTGTAGACAATTCCGTGCGGTTTACGATGGAGGCGGACAGCCTGAACGCCTCCATCCTTGGTCCCGATGCCGCCCCCGGCACCCCGGAATTTGATCTGTTCGTGTGCGAAGTGGCGCGCGAAATGACTGTGAAAGCGGGCCAAAAATGCACCGCCATTCGCCGTGTGATAGCGCCGCGCGGCATGACCGATGCGCTGGCCGCGGCCCTTGGTGACCGCTTGTCGAAAGTCGCCCTAGGCGACCCATCGCTGGACACCACGCGCATGGGTCCGCTGGCAAGCTTTGACCAACGCGACGAGGTGCGTGGCCGAATTAGGGAGCTACAAGCAGTCGCGCAGATCGTAGCGGGCAACCCAGAAGAAGTGCGCCTCACATCAGGCGATGCCGATAAGGGAGCATATCTGAACCCAGTGCTTTTGTATTGCGACACCCCCTTTGCGGCGGACGCCGTGCATGACGTAGAGGCTTTTGGTCCCGTCGCCACCATCCTGCCCTATGACGGGCTGGACGAGGCGGTAGAGCTGGCACGCCGGGGCAAAGGTTCGCTTGTCGCCTCCATCTTTACCAATGACAAAGCGGTGGCCGAGGAGGCCGTGATCGGCCTTGCCCCCTTCCATGGCCGTGTATTGATCGGC
>JAGYKZ010000077.1 GCA_018401385.1 Roseicyclus sp. | reverse complement strand
GGAAGGGATCGATGGCGCGGGGAAGTCCACGCAAGGCAAGCTGTTGGCGGCCTATCTGCGCGGGCTTGGGCACGATGTGGTGGAGACACGCGAACCGGGCGGCGCGGTTGGTGCCGAAGATATCCGCAAGCTTCTGGTGGAGGGGGATCCAGACCGCTGGTCGCCCGAGACGGAGATCCTGCTTTTTTCGGCCGCCCGCCGCGATCATGTGGAGCGCACAATCAGACCTGCGCTTGCGCGTGGTGCGGTTGTGATTTGTGATCGCTTCGCGGATTCCACCCGCGTCTATCAAGGCGCTGCGCGCGGCGATTTGCGGGGTTTGGTCGATGACATTCATGCCCGCGTGATTGGGGTTGAACCTGATCTAACGCTGATTTTGGATATGGACCCAAGCCTTGCCCTTGCGCGCGGTTTGGCGCGCAAGTCGGGCGAGGATCGGTTCGAGGACATGGGTCTGCCCTTTCAGCAGAAACTGCGGACAGGGTTTCAGGAACTGGCGCGGGATTTTCCCGCCCGCTGCGTCATGATTGATGCGATGCAAGCGCCCGAGGATATCGCCCGCGATATTGCGCGCGTGGTGGAGGCGCGGCTGTGAGCGAGGTGGAGACACTGCCCGAGGCGGATTGCCAAGACGGTCTGCCGCATCCGCGTCACGCGCCGCGATTGATTGGCCATTCAGCGGCCGTGGCCGAGTTTTGCGCGGCACTGGCCTCGGAGCGGATGCATCACGCCTGGCTGATTGCGGGGCCAAAAGGCATTGGCAAGGCCACATTCGCGTGGAAAGCGGCGGAGCATTTGTTGAACAGCCCAAGCGATCAGGGGGCGGCACTGTTTGATGTGCCTCCTGCACCTACGGGGTTTTTCAGCGATCCAGAGGGGGCAGTCGGACGGCGTCTGCGCGCTCTCTCTGAGCCGAGGCTGATGGTGCTTCGGCGGGGATGGAACGAGAAGACCAAGAAACTCTTCGCCGACATCACCGTGGATGAGGTCCGCCGCCTGAACCAGTTTTTCGGCCTGTCTGCTGTGGATGGCGGACGGCGCGTGGTGATTGTCGATGCGGTCGATGAGATGAACCGCAACGCCGCAAATGCGCTTTTGAAACTGCTGGAGGAGCCACCCGCCGATGCAGTGCTCCTATTAGTGGCACATCAGCCTGCGAAGCTTTTGCCGACCATCCGGTCGCGCTGTCGGTCCTTGCGACTGAACCCGCTGGAGCCGCAAGAGATGGCGGAAGCGCTGCGCAGCATCGAGCTTGTGGTCGATGATCCCGAAGCCTTGGTGGAGCTGGCCAATGGCTCGGTCGGGGTTGCGGCCCAGATGATCGAAGGGGGCGGCTTGCCGCTTTATGCCGCGCTTGTGGCGCTGTTTGACGGCTTGCCGCGTTTGGACCGTGCAAAAGTGATCGCGTTGTCGGAGCAGGTGACAGGCAAGGCAGGCGATATGCAGTTTGACCTCACCCTTGGGTTGCTGGACCGCCTTTTGGCGCGGCTGGCCCGTGTTGGGGTGACAGGGGTGGTGCCGCCCTGAGATTGTGGCGGGCGAGGGGCGGTTTATCCCGTCTTGCGCCCGATGCGGCTGCAGGGCGTGCATGACAGGCCGATTTTGGCGGATCGTCTTTCCGGCCAAGGCGCGGCAAGGCCCGCGCGCGGTGAACCTTGACCCTGCCGCTTTGATCCTTGATACAGTCATCAGTATCAGAAAAGCGGCACCGCGTGTGATGGCCAAAGACCCGCGTTTGGCCCGCGTTCAAGCTACGAGACTGACCGTTTAGCCCATGGTGACCGCGTGACCTTTTGCCTCTGATGCCCCCCGCAATTGGTTGACAGCCATTGTCATCTGGATTTTCCCGATTTCGCGGTTGGATCAGGTCGTGGCACGCGCTGTTGCGGCAGGCGTGACGCGCATGGTGACGATTTGCACGAAAATGGGCAATGTCGCCGACCGTGCGCGGCGATTGCAGGCGCATTCGCCCGTGTTTTGGGCCGCAGGTCTGCACCGATGAGCGTGGCCCGGATCAAGCGCCTGTCACGGTGGATGATTTTGGTGGCCCTCGCCGCGCACTCCCAAATTTGTGGGGGCATTGGGGCAAAGACGGTGCTTGATTATCATTACACCGCCGACAGCGCGAAGCGCAAGGAGAGCTTGCGCATTCATATTGATGCTGCGCGCGGAGACAGGCTGCCCCTGATCATCCATGCCCGCGCCGCCGATGGGATATGGCACTCCTGCCGCGAGGGATACGCGAACGGCGCTTATCCTTGCGTGATGCATTTGCTTCAGCTCCTCGCCCGAATTGGCAGCGGCACTGGATCTGGGGTTTTATCTGTCACATGTCAGGGATCCGCGGCCTTCCCAAAATCGGGGATTTCGGCCATTTCGCGGATGCGCCGCTGGATCGGATATTGGTGAAGCCGGCCCCTATCTTTTGCCGCCCCATCAGGGACGGCGCAATGAGCCAAGCTATACCGCGCTGACCGCGCAAGTGGAGGCGGATCTCCTGGCATCAGCCTTGCCAGATTCGCCGCCGCGACCGGCTAATTTCGATAGGCTTGTTTTCCAAAGCTGCCCAATGGCGGCGGACATCTAGGCCATGGGACAGATGCGCTTCCTGTTGGGCTGTGGGTCTTCGGGCGGTGTGCCACGTCTGGGGGCATTGGAGTTGTGACCCACAGGGCCAAAGCCGCCGCCGCCGCTGCTCTCTTTTGGTTGAGCGCTTGGGGGACGGCGGCACGACCCGTGTGTTGATCGACACCTCGCCTGATATGCGTGCCCAGCTTTTGGATGCGGGTGTGGGCGCGCTTGATGGGGTGGTTTACACCCATTCCCACGCCGACCATGTTCATGGGCTGGATGATTTGCGCATGATTGTCTTCAATATGAAAACGCGCCTCAATGTATGGGCCGATGCGGCCACGGCGGGCGATTTGTTGTCCCGATTTGGCTATGCGTTTATTCAGCCCGAAGGGTCGGATTATCCCCCCATTCTGACGCTCAATCCGATCAAAGGGGATGTGGTGGTGTCAGGCGAGGGCGGTGATATCACGCTGCGCCCCTTTGACGTGCAGCATGGCCGGATCACCGCTAAAGGTTTTCGCGTGGGGGATGTCGCCTATCTGCCCGATGTCTCGGATATCCCTGCGCGGGCTTGGGAGATGTTGGCGGGCTTGGATGTGTGGATTTTGGATGCGCTGCGCCGCACACCGCATTCCAGCCATGCGCATTTGGCGCAAAGTCTTGACTGGATTGCCCGCGCCCGCCCGCGCCGTGCAATCCTGACCAATATGCATATTGATCTGGATTATCAGACCCTCTGCGATGAATTGCCCGCCGATATTGCGCCTGCCTATGATGGGCTGTCTGTCACGGTGGATGTGTGATGTCCGCCCTGCTCGAAGTGGTCTTGCCCGTTTTTATCGTCATCGGCTTTGGCTATGTGATGGTGTGGCGCGGTCTGTTCACCGATGAGGGGGTGGACCTGCTGATGAAATTCTCGCAAGGGATCGCGATCCCTGCGCTATTGTTTCTAGCCATTGCGCGACTGGATTTATCCCAAGATTTCCATCTGCCACTTTTGGCCAGCTATTATTCTGGCTCGATCACCGTGTTTGTCTTGGGAATGTGCGGCGCGCGTTTTCTTTTTGGACGGGCTTGGACGGACAGTGTGGCCATTGGCTTTGTCGCCATGTTCGCCAATTCCGTCCTTTTGGGACTGCCGATTATGGAGCGCGCTTATGGCCCTGACAGCCTTTCGGGCAATTTCGCCATTGTCGCGCTGCACGCTCCGTTTTGCTATTTGGTGGGCGTGACAGCCATGGAGGGGGTGAAGGCGGGCCGCGTGGCCCCGCATATCTTGGCCCTCGCGGTGGGGCGCGCGTTGTCGCGCAATGCGCTGACCTTGGCCATTGCGGCAGGGTTTGTCGTCAACCTGATCGGTTTGGGGATGCCTGCCGTGGTTGAGGACGGGGTTGAATTATTGGCCCGCGCGGCCCTTCCAACCGCGCTGTTTGGATTGGGCGGGGTGCTCTATCGCTATCGCCCCGAGGGGGAGGTGCGGGTGATCGCGATGGTTTTGGTGCTATCTTTGATCATTCACCCCGCGATTGGTTGGGTGATGGGCAGCCATGTTTTGCAGATTTCGAGTGATAATCTGAAATCTGTCGTTGTCACCGCAGCCATGGCGCCTGGGGCCAATGCCTATCTCTTCGCTAATATGTATGGGGCAGGGCGGCGTGTTGCGGCCAGTTCGGTTTTGATTGGCACGGGGGTGACGGTGGTGACATCATCTATTTGGCTGATCATCTTGGGTTAAGGATGGGCCTAAATTTTGCCCATGGATCACCTTCCCGCTTTCCATTTGGCCAATTGTATACTATGGAATGCCGAAATTTCATTCTCCATGAGGAGGCTTTGCCATGACCGATCAGACCCCCGATATCATCTATACCAAAGTTGACGAAGCGCCCGAGCTGGCCTCGGCTTCGCTTTTGCCGATCATCGCGCGCTTTGCGCGGGCGGCGGGTGTATCGGTCGGCACGCGCGACATCTCGCTTGCGGGGCGCATTTTGGCGGCATTTGCCGATCACTTGCCCGCCGATCAGCGCCAAAGCGATGACCTGGCGGCCTTGGGTGAGTTGGTCAAAACGGCGGATGCCAATGTGATCAAGCTGCCGAATATCTCGGCTTCTGTGCCGCAGTTGCAAGCGGCGATCAAAGAATTGCAGGGGCAGGGCTATGCCATCCCCGATTATCCCGAAGCCCCAAAAACCGATGCGGAAAAAGACGCGCGTGCTAAATATGATGCGATCAAAGGCTCGGCCGTGAACCCCGTGTTGCGCGAGGGGAATTCAGACCGCCGTGCGGCCAAGGCGGTGAAGGCCTATGCACAGGCCAACCCACATCGCATGGGCGACTGGACGAAAGACAGCAAAACCCGCGTTGCGGCCATGTCGGGCGGCGATTTCCGCAGCAATGAAACATCGGTCACGCTGAGGGATGCCGCAACCGCGCGTATCGTTCACATTGCGGAAGATGGCACCGAGACCGTGTTAAAAGACGCGGTCAGCTACCCTGCGGGCACGGTTGTGGACGCAACTTTCATGAGTACTGCGGCGCTGAGCGATTTTTTGGCGGCTGAGATTGAACAGACCAAGAAAGACGGGGTTTTGTTCTCTCTGCATATGAAGGCCACAATGATGAAGGTCTCTGACCCGATCATCTTTGGTCATGCGGTCAAAGCCTATCTGGCGCCTGTATTTGAGCAGTTTGGCGATCGTTTGGCGGCACTGGGTGTGAACCCCAATTCGGGCTTGGGTGATCTCTTGGCCCGCGTTGCAGGTGAGGCCGATATCAAAGCGGCGATTGATGCCTGCATGGCATCTCGCCCGCCGATGTATATGGTCGACAGTGATCGTGGTATCACCAATTTGCACGTCCCCTCCGATGTGATCGTTGATGCATCCATGCCCGCGCTGATCCGTGCGGGTGGCAAAGGCTGGGGGCCAGATGGTAAGGAACATGACGCGGTCTGTGTGATCCCGGATAATTCTTACGCGCCCGTCTATGATGAGACGATCACTTACTTCAAAGAAACGGGTAAGCTTGATCCCGCCACCTGTGGCACGGTGCAGAATATCGGGTTGATGGCGCAAAAGGCCGAAGAATATGGCAGCCATCCAACCACATTCGAAATGGCCGAAAAAGGCACGGTTCGGATGATCTTGGAAGATGGCACGGTGATCCATGAGCACGCGGTAGAGGCGGGTGATATTTGGCGTTCGGCCTCTGCACGCAAGGCACCGATTGAGGATTGGGTGAATTTGGCGATTGATCGTCAGCGCGCCGAAGGCTGCGAGGCGGTATTCTGGCTGGATGAAACCCGCGCGCATGATGCGGAATTGATTGCCTATGTGCGCCCGATTTTGGAGGCGCGCGGCGTGGCCGATAAATTCGCCATTATGGCCCCGCGTGAAGCGACCCGTCAGGCCTTGGAAACCATTCGCAAGGGGCAAAACCACATTGCCATCACAGGCAATGTGCTGCGCGATTACCTGACCGATCTCTTCCCCATCCTTGAATTGGCGACATCGGCCAAGATGCTGTCGATTGTGAAGCTGATGCAGGGCGGCGGTCTGTTCGAGACGGGTGCAGGCGGCTCGGCCCCGAAACACGTGCAGCAGCTGCAAGGCGAGAACCATCTGCGTTGGGACAGTCTGGGCGAGTTCTGCGCCCTTGGTGAAAGCTTTAAGTTCTTGGCTGAGACCAAGAACAATGCCGCAGCCCGTATCTTGGGCGAAGCGGTCGAGGCCGCAACCCAAGGCATTTTGGACGACAACCGTAGCCCCGGCCGCAAGGTGGGC
>JAGYKZ010000076.1 GCA_018401385.1 Roseicyclus sp. | reverse complement strand
AGTTCCTTGCACAGGCGGCCTGTAAGCCGTGCGAAATCCAAGATTTCCGCATCGGAGGCGTTTTGCACGAAATCATCATAGGTCACATAGGCCCCTTTCGGGATCACGAGAATATGGGTCGGCGCCTGTGGCCCGATATCGTGAAAGGCCAAAGAATGATCGGTCTGTGCGACCGTGGTGTTCGGGATTTCCCCGCGCAAAATTTTTGCAAAGACATTCTGCGGATCATACTCATGCGACATTTCTTGCGGCCCCTTCTTCGCGCTGCGGTTTACGGCATGGGGGCTTAATCATCAAAAAGATGCGGTGTGTTCAACACCCCCTGCGCCTGTTCTGGCGATATGGTGAAGAATTGTGCCAGCGCGTGCAAGTTCTCATCGCCGTTGCGCGATTGGCGGATCACGTAATGCGGATCAAACCCAGCCTCCAAAAGCCGCGTTTCTTGATGCTGAAATTCATAGCGCAGCACCGGCAGCATTCGGTCCATCACCTCTTGTGGGGCATCGGCACTGGCAAGCCCCACGCGATGGGCATGGCCGCGCAGGTAATCATCATCAAAGTCACATTTGACTTCCAGAATCGCAGATTTCGCGCGGTCGCTCATCACATCCCTGATCCAGTCGAGATTGTTGGGATCAAGACAGATCATCAAACGATCGGATTGATAATAATCAAACAGCATCCGCAACAACGCGCGGCGGTGGCGGTTGCGCTTTTCCAATGTGCGCTCAATCCCGCCCAAATGCGGCAGGCCGCACTCTTCCTCATCATACAGATATTCCGCCGATGGAATGCCCAGCTGATGTTGCGCCGAATGCACCAGACGTTTGGCCACGTGCCATTTTTTGCACACGACCATCAGCACCTCGCGCCCCTGTCCGATGGCCCCGTCCCGCTCCCAGAAACGGGGGGCAAAGCGCTGACCAATCCGCCCACGCTCGCGCAGAAATTTATAAAGCCTGCGGCCCCCTTTAGAGATCACAAACTCCGTCACATCAGACGCCCAAAGCACGGATAACCTTTCGCGCAAATAGGTCGCTTCGGGGCTGATTTTACGCGCAAAAATATAATCCTGCGCCAACAGCATCTGATAATGATCGTTGTAGAATGTCGCGGGCATCCCATAATCGGAGAACATCAAAAAGGTCAGCGTGCGCCGCTCGATTTCCCGATCTGGCACGAGGTGATTGACCAAGGTCTGGAAGAATGTCTCGTCTGGGATCCATGAATATTTGAAAAACCGCATCACGTCTGGGCGCTTTGTGCAAAACGCCAATACTTTCTCAATCGTGTCACGCCGAAGGCACCACCATTGCGATCCGATCATAACGTCCAAATCGCGCGGGATACGGCGCTTGAACCCAAGGGCGCGCTGTAGCTTCATCGCGCCATAGAAAAGGAATTTCTGTTTTCGTTCATTGAAAAAATGGCGATAAATCAACCGCTCCTCTTTGATGCCCGTCTTGATCCAATCGGACTCGAAGAAATCAAAGCTTTCGATGAAATCATTGGTGTTCTCGCTCAAAAATTTGCGCGTATAGGCGGCTGATTTGATCGCCATACAATCGCCAGAGACCATGTAAAAATGGGTCGCTTTTGGAAAGGCCTGCACCGCGCTTTCCACCGCGTTCAATGTGGCACGCACAAGGCTCCATTCACCCCAACCGCATTTAACGCGCTTGGCGGCAAAAGCCACAGATGGATCATTGGCAAAGCGTGCGCGCAGCACCTCGAAATCTTGCTCCGTGGCATTTGCATCAAAATGCACGCAGACATAATCCCCTGTCGCGGTCAGACCTTCGATTTGCTCGATGATCTGCGCGGGGTTCTTGTGACACAGGAGGATGAACGCAATGCGCACCATTCGCGGCTTCTCTGCTCTTTTTTCTCTCTATTGTTAATACCTAAATTATATTGAATATACAGGCCAAGTTTGATTTCAAGGCAGGCGCAGCCACAGATTGGACATTTCTGCGTAGGTTCGAGGGCAAGAAAATGGGATTTCCAGGGACATGGATGACGGAAAGCGGCTCGATGATCTATCGGGTGGTGCCAAAATGCGCGTGCTCCAGCATCGGGCAAATCATGTATTATTCTGACCATGGCCGATTTTTCGATGGCGATATTCATGATGCCACGAATGGCCTGCACAAATGGGCGCAAGAACATTCACAATCCATCATCGAAGAGGGGGTGAAGGCGCAGAACACGCTAACCTTTACCTGCGTGCGAAACCCCTATACCCGTATTCTCTCCAGCTTCTTCGACAAGATCTGCGGCATCCAACGCAATGGAAACCGCTATCGCGGCAATCTCGTGCCCCAAGTGATGCAGCGCTATGGGATCGAAGTGGGTGGCGATGACGGCAAACAAGAATTTGACCAAGTCGCCAGCTTCCGCCGCTTTTTGCTGTTTGCGCGCGACACGATCCGCTTTCGCAAACCGATGGAGCCCGACATCCACTGGTCGGCCATGTCAGGGCATATATCCACCCTCATTGCCAACGGTGGGCGTTATAACCAGATTTTCTGGACCGAGACATTCGATGTGGGGATGCAACAGGTGTTGGACGCGGTTGAAACACCCGTGACCGTCACCCTTTCCGATGTGCCACGGTTCAATGAATCCGAAGGGCATGGGTCAAAACGGGCGCATCCCGTTGAGGATTACTTCGATGATCTGTCAATGCACCTGATCTATGAAATCTACAAACGGGATTTCGAACTCTTCAAATATGATTTTGAAAACCCCGCCAATAAGATGCCCATTGGCGAGATTGATCTCGAGGAAGTTCACGCCAAATTGGGCGATTGATCACATCAGGCCCTTTTCGGTGAGAACGGCACGCAAGCTGCGCTTGGGGCGCGGCCCGATATGCGCGATCACCTCGGCGGCTGCGGCCACACCCATCTCGCCCGCGCGCGTGATGCCCAGATCCATCGCCATCCCCCCCAAGAAGCCCGCCGCGAATTGATCCCCCGCCCCCGTGGCATCGACAGGTGTCACAGGGCGCACCGCCACCTCCGTGCGCGCGCCTTGATGAATGATCTTTACAGGCGCACCCGAATGGGTGCAGACCACCAGATCACAGACCTCGGCGGCACTGCGCAGCGCCGCCTCCAGATCCGTGGTCTGATAAAGCGACAGCCATTCTTCGTGATTGCCGATGGTGAAATCCATGCCTTGCGCAATCAACTGGCGGAAATCATCGCGGTGACGATCCACGCAAAACGGATCAGACAGGGTGATCCCCACCTTGCCCCCGCCCGCACGGCAGGCCTGACCTGCAAGGGTGAAGGCGGATTTGCCCTCGGGCTTGTCGTAAAGATATCCCTCCAAAAACATCCACCGCGCGGCTTTCGCAGTTTCGACATCGACATCTGTCTGGTTGAAATCCGCACCTGCACCCAGATAGGTGTTCATCGAGCGCTCCCCATCAGGCGAAACAAAGATCATCGAGCGCGATGTGGGTGCCAGCGCGGCATCGGCCACAGGCGGGTTGGGGAAAATCGCTGCCATCGGCGCGCATCCCTGCCACATAGAACTGGCCCAGATCCATCATCCTTGACCTTACCCAAAAACGCCGTGGCAAGGCCCAAACTGGCCGCGCCTGCGATGGTATTGGCCACCGAGCCGCCCGCGGTCTGCACCCGATCTTGCATCGCGCCATAAAGCGTTTCGGCGCGGTCGCGGTCGATCAATTGCATGATCCCCTTCTCAATCCCCATATCGGCCAAAAACGGATCATCGCCATGTGCGATCACATCAACGATGGCATTTCCGATGCCCACCAGATCATAGGTTTTGCTCATTGGGTTTTATCCTCAAATTGACACAGGTCATGGATGGGGCAGGCCCCGCATTTGGGTTTGCGCGCCACGCAGATATAGCGGCCATGCAAGATCAACCAGTGATGGGCGTGCAACTGATAGGGCGCGGGGATATGATCCTCGATGGCGCGCTCCACGGCATCGACTGTTTTGCCCACCGCGATCCCTGTGCGATTGCCCACGCGGAAAATATGGGTGTCCACCGCCTGTGCGGGTTGTCGCCACCACATATTTAACACCACATTGGCGGTCTTGCGTCCCACACCCGGCAGGGCTTGCAAGGCGGCACGCGAGGCGGGCACCGCACCGCCATAGTCATCCACCAAAATCTGCGCCATCTTGATCACATTCTTGGCCTTGTTGCGATAAAGCCCGATGGTCTTGATATGCGCAATCAGCCCTGCCTCGCCCAAATCCAACATTTTTTGTGGGGTATCGGCAATCTCAAACAGCCGCGCAGTGGCGCGATTGACGCCCGCATCCGTGGCCTGAGCGGACAGCGCCACAGCCACCAGAAGCGTGTAGACATTGACATGGTTCAGCTCACCCTTGGGTTCGGGTTCAGCCGCCTGAAAGCGGGAAAAAATCTCCACAAGGGTGCTATAATCAAGTTGGCGCGCCATAACCCTTTTTGGCGCGGGCTGCGCGCAGGCGCAAGGGTGGGCAAGGGGCTTTTGCGCAAGTTTCGGGTCGCTTGTGGCGTAATCCATGGCATAAACAAAAATAACGACAGCGACAGGTCACAGAAATGCGCAATGAAACAGCAGAAGCGGGGTATCATTTCGGGATCATTGCCCGTGCGATTGCCCTGATTGATGAAAACCCAGCCGCCGCCAGCAATCTGGATCATCTGGCCCAGAGCATTGGCCTCAGCCCTGCGCATTTGCAGCGGGTTTTCTCGCGCTACGCGGGGATTTCCCCAAAACGCTATGCACAATTCCTGACCTTGGCCCATGCCAAATCCCTGCTATCAACGCATCACAGCACGCTGGAGACGGCCGTGCTTTCTGGGCTTTCTGGTACGGGGCGATTGCATGATCTGTTCTTGCGGTGGGAGGCAATGGCGCCTGGCGATTACGCCAAGGGCGGCGCGGGTCTGACGCTGCGCTATGGATGGTTTGACAGCGCCTTTGGCCCCGCCTTGGTCATCGCCACCCCAAAGGGCATTTGCGGCCTTGGCTTTGCCGCTGAAATGGGGCGCGCGGCGTGCCTGTCCGATATGGTGCAGCGCTGGCCAAAGGCCGCCTTCACCCATGATCCAGAGGCGGTTGCCCCATGGGCCGACGCCGTCTTGCACACACGGGGCGAGGCACATCTGCATCTGATCGGCGCGCCATTTCAGATCAAAGTTTGGGAAGCTTTGATGCAGGTGCCTGCGGGCCATGTGACCACCTATTCTTCCATTGCCACCGCCATCGGCGCGCCAAAGGCGGTGCGCGCGGTCGGAACGGCGGTGGGACGCAATCCCATATCCCTGCTGATCCCTTGCCATCGTGCATTGCGTAAATCGGGCGAGATGGGGGGCTATCATTGGGGCTTGCCCGTCAAACGTGCGATGCTGGCATGGGAAAGCGCGGCACAGCAGGTCTAACCGCCACGTTCACCTCTGCGCGAGGAAGCGCCCTTCCCGCGCTTGCCCGCTTTTAATGGCGGCAAAGCGGGGTTATCATGGACCACACGAGCACAAGATAACGAAAGTGGCAGATATGTTTCGCACCATTCCCAATTTGCGCCTGAAAACCGTGGCGGGTCTGATGGCCCTCAGTCTTGCCCTCAGCGGCTGTGTGCAAAATACCGCCGCTGATCCAAACGCGAACCGCACCCGCGATGGGGCCATTGTGGGCGCGATGCTGGGCGGCTTCCTTGGCGCGACCCGCGATGGCGACAACAACCGCCGCGACACCGTGATCGGCGCGGCAGCAGGGGCCGCCATTGGCGCGGGCATCGGCTCCATGCTGGATCGGCAGGCCGCAGATTTGCGCGCGCAGATGGAGAATGACAATATCCTTATCCAAAACACGGGCGATGAGTTGATCGTCACCCTGCCTGAGGGGATATTGTTCGACACGGACAGCGCCGCCATTCGGGCCATGCTGCAATCGGATTTGCGCGCCTTGGCGCAAAACCTGCAAAGCTATCCTGATACCACCGTGGATGTGATCGGGCACACGGACAACACAGGCTCCTCGGGCTATAACATGGACCTGTCTTCACGCCGCGCCAGCGCGGTTGCCGGCGTGCTGTTGGAAGAGGGTGTGGCCCCATGGCGTGTGCGCAGCTTTGGCCGTGGCGAGAGTGAGCCTGTGGCCTCAAACCTGACCCCTGAGGGACGCCAACAAAACCGCCGTGTGGAGATATTCATCCGCCCCACCACGGGCTGAGGCGAGAATTTCTTGCCCCCTGATCCTGCTGGTCATATAAATTGACCAATCAGGGAGGGGCAGGAAATGCCATTTCAACGGATCGAAGCCGAAAAGCTGTCGCATTCTGTGCAACGTCAGATCGAAATGCTGATCTTGCGCGGGATTTTGCGCCCCGGCGAACGTCTGCCATCCGAGCGCGAATTGTCCGAACGGCTGGGTGTCTCGCGCCCCTCTTTGCGCGAGGCCATTGCAGATTTACAGGATCGCGGCCTCTTGGCCACGCGCGCGGGCGCAGGGATTTATGTGGCCGATGTGCTGGGATCGGCCTTTTCACCCGCACTGACGCGCCTGTTCTCAAGCCATCCGCAAGCGGTGTTTGATTATGTCTCCTTTCGCCGCGATATGGAGGCCTTGGCCGCAGAACGCGCAGCGCAATATGCATCTGACACAGATCTCAAGGTGATCGACACCGTGTTTCGCAAAATG
>JAGYKZ010000075.1 GCA_018401385.1 Roseicyclus sp. | reverse complement strand
TCCTGATCTGCTTGTTACTGCCTCAAGCGCCGGGTGTATGCTGTGATCACCCTTTCTATTGCGCCTTTACCATTACTCAGTGGGAGAATAACCTGAAATCACAATGGCGCGAAAGCCCCTGTCTAAGCCATGACTGTGGGAATTTCCAAAAAAAACTGTTTGGAGCAAGAAAATGGCGGATGCCGAGCTTTTGGTCGAGATACATCGCGGCCCGTTTGCGGAAAGCCAGCATTGGGGCCATGCCGTGGTGGTGGATCGCGGGGGCGAAATCATCGCCGCATGGGGTGATCCGCAAAAGGTGATCCTTCCGCGCTCAAGCAGCAAGATGCTGCAAGCGCTGCCGCTGATCGAAAGCGGTGCGGCGGATGCGTTTGGCCTGACACAGGCGCAGCTTGCTTTGGCCTGTGCTTCGCACAATGGCGCGGCGGTGCATACAGATATGGTCGCCCTATGGTTGGATCATCTGGGTCTAAGCGAGGCTGATCTGCGCTGTGGCCCCCAAATGCCTGATGACCGCGCCGCGCGCGAGGCATTGATCAAATGCGATTGCCCGCCAGATCAAGGCCATAACAACTGCTCAGGCAAGCATTGCGGTTTCCTGACGTTGAACGCCCATATTGGCGGTGGCAGCGAATATCACGAAGTGGATCATCCCGTTCAGAAGGCGGTTCTGGAGGCCTTTGAGGATGCCACAGACGAGACAACGGCGGGTTACGGGATTGATGGCTGCTCGGCACCCAATTTTGCGTCAACCTTGGCGGGTCTTGGCCGTGCCATGGCGCGTTTTGCCAGTGCTGATCCCGATGGCCCGCCCCGCGCCGCAGCAATGGCGCGACTTCATCGTGCGATGGCATCGCACCCTGTTTTGGTCGCGGGTGAAGGGCGGGCTTGCACCGATCTGATGACCGCAATGGGGGGACGCGTTGCGGTCAAAACAGGGGCCGAAGCGGTGTTCATCGCGATTGTGCCAGAAAAACAGATCGGCATTGCCGTGAAGATTGAAGACGGTGGCACCCGTGCTTCGGAGGCCGTGATTGCACAGCTGCTGGTCGGGGCTGGGGTTTTGGACCCCCAAAGCGCCGTGGCCCAACGCCTGACACATGGGCCAATCACCAATCGGCGCAATATGGTGACGGGGTTCGTGCAACCCAGTGCAGGCCTTAGAAACTGGCAGTTAAGCTGAGTGTTGCAGAGGTCGCGTGGAGCTTAGGAACACGTCAAAAGCTTCCTTGATGGCCGCGCGACTGAGCGGTTTGGGAATGTGATGGTTCAGGCCCGCAGCTGTCATCTGGGCCACATCCTCCTCCATGATATGTGCCGTCATGGCCACAATCGGGACGGGCATCTGACCTTGGGCCTTCTCAAGCGCGCGAATGCGGCGCGTGGCCTCCATCCCGTCCATCTGCGGCATGGAGACATCCGTGAAAATGAGGTCGGGGCGGCGCGCCTCAAATTGGGCGACCAAATCCGCCCCAGATCCGACCAAGTTCAACTCGACCCCAAGCGGCGCGATCAATTTGCGAAACAGCATTTGATTGGTCGCGTTATCCTCGGCGGCCAATATATATGGCAAAGGCTCCTCCTGCGGTGGCGTCATCGGTGGCAATGGCGCATCAGGGGCAAAGGGCGGCGCGGTGAGCGGGAGCAGAACTGTAAAGGTGCTGCCCTGCCCCAAGGTGGATGTCACCGAAATGTCACCGCCCATCACCTCGGTCAAACTTCGGGTGATCGCAAGACCAAGCCCCGTGCCCTCGAAGCGGCGGTTGTTTTGATTTTCGACTTGATTAAACTCGCCAAAAATATGCTCCAACATATCCTCGGCAATGCCTATTCCCGTATCGGTTACCCTCATGGACAACACTGGCGTTTCCGCCTCTGGCAGATGCGTCCAATCCAGCGCAACCTGAACATGGCCCGCTTCGGTAAATTTCACCGCATTCCCAATAAGATTGATCAATATCTGACGAATGCGGGCAGGATCGCCATGAATCAACGGGGGGAAGCCCTCGGAAACCTCGGAGAAAAGACGCAGATCGCGCGCGCTGCAAGAGGCTTGCAGCAGTTTGATCACATCATCGACCAAGCCGCGCAGATCAAAATCAACGGGGTGCAATTCCAGTCGATGCGCCTCGATCTTTGAGTAATCCAACACCTCATTTATCGCGCTCAAAAGCGCGTCAGCAGAGCTGCGGATGGTGTCCACGAAATGTTGTTGTTCGGCATCAAGGGGCGTGTCGCGCAACAGCTCCGTCATGCCCATGACACCATTCATGGGCGTGCGGAATTCATGGCTCATATTGGCCAAGAAGGCCGATTTGGCGCGGCTGGCTGATTCTGCACGGTCGCGTGCTTCGCGCAGGCTTGCCTCGCGGCGCATGGTGTCTGTGATATCAAGCGCCAAGGTTACAATGTCGCCCTCGGGCGTGTGACGATCCACCAAACGTATGTAGGCCCCATTCCATAGCCGCAGCACATGGTCGGGATCACGGCCGGTGCCAGCGACCGAGCATTTTCGCCACCCAATCGTCACAGCTTGTGCCGTCCGTATCAATCAACCCCTCCTCGGCAGCGACCTTGAGGATGGTGGAATATTCTGCACCCGGCCCGACATCCACCACACCGTCAAAAGCACCCAAAAATGCAGGGTTGGCCGCGACCATCCGCCAATCACTGTCGAACACGGCAAAACCATCGGTGATGGCGCGCAGCGAATCCCACAAACGCCGCTCGGCGATTACAGCCTTGGATGTGACAAGCTCCAACTTGGCCTCCACCCGTTCAGCGCGCCCTTCAAGCTGCTGTTCGCGCGCGCGCTGTGCGATCACTTGATGGCTGAGATGGTCTGCGTGTTGGGTCAATTTACGGTGGGCGGCATATAGTTCCTCGGAACGTTGGGCCAACAATCGCTCCGCCTGAAGGCGCAGGCGCCGCTCCTGTGCAAGCGCGTCATCCATGCCGAATCCATACACCGTCACCGCACAAGCCCTCATGTTGCGTAAACGGCAATCTCGCAAATCAGAGTGAACAGAGTGTTAAAAAACCCGCACAGCTGGGCTGTGCGGGTTTAGGCGGTTATGGGCCTTCGCAGGCTCTATGCTGTATGAAACCGCAGCGGCCGCACCTGTTGGAACAACCCTGTCGCCTTGAGCGCATCAACCGCAGCGGCGGGGGGCTGGTCATCAAGATACAGCATCGCAATCGCTTGATCCCCCTTGGACGCACGGCCCAAGGTGAAATTCGCGATGTTGACATTCATCTCACCCATGGTGCGGCCCAATGTGCCGATGATGCCAGGAACGTCCTCATTGGTGGTATAGAGCATATGCTCACCGATCTCGGCATCAATATTGATGCCTTTGATCTGGATAAAGCGCGGCTTGCCATCCGAGAACACCGTCCCTGCGATAGATCGCTCTTTCGAGGCGGATTTCACGTTCAGGCGGATATAGCCGTCAAACACGCCAGATTTATCTTGCGTGACGGTCGACAATTCGATCCCGCGCTCTTTGGCGATGATGGGAGCCGACACCATATTCACATCGGGATTCGTGGCCTTCATCAGACCCGCAATCGCACCACAATTCAGCGCCTTGAGGTTCATATCTTTGACCACACCATTATAGGTGATCTCGATGGTCTCAATGGCATCTTCGGTCAACTGACCCACGAAGCTGCCAAGATGTTCGGCCAGTTTCAACCATGGGCCCATAATGCGCGCCTCTTCTGCCGTCACAGAAGGCATATTGAGCGCATTGGTCACCGCGCCTGTCAGCAGATAATCGGCCATTTGTTCGGCCACTTGCAGCGCCACGTTTTCCTGCGCCTCGGTGGTCGCCGCGCCCAGATGCGGGGTAACGACCACGTTTTCAAGATTGAACAACGGGTTCTCAATTGCGGGTTCTTCTTTGAAGACGTCAAAGGCTGCACCTGCCACATGGCCCGATGTGATCAATTCAGCCAAAGCGGCCTCATCGACCAATCCACCGCGTGCGCAGTTGATAATCCGCACGCCTTTCTTGGTTTTGGCCAGATTTTCTGCCGATAGGATATTCGCGGTTTTATCGGTGAAGGGCACGTGCAGCGTGATGAAATCGGCGCGGGCCAACAGCTCGTCCAATTCCACTTTGGTCACGCCGATCTGGGTGGCGCGTTCCTCTGACAGGAACGGGTCATAGGCCACAACCTTCATCTTAAGGCCAAGGGCGCGGGAGCAGACAATCGCGCCAATATTGCCCGCACCGATCACACCCAAGGTTTTGCCGGTCAGCTCAACCCCCATGAAGCGGGATTTCTCCCATTTGCCCGCATGGGTGGAGGCATTCGCTTCGGGGATTTGGCGCGCAACCGCAAACATCATCGCAATCGCGTGTTCGGCGGTGGTGATGGAATTGCCAAAAGGCGTGTTCATCACGATGATGCCTTTTTTCGAGGCTTCGGGAATGTCAACATTGTCCACACCGATCCCCGCGCGACCGATGACTTTCAGATTATCCGCGGCGGCGATGATTTTTTCGGTGACTTTACTGGCAGAGCGAATCGCCAAACCATCATATTGGCCGATGACCTCTAGCAGCTTGTCTTTGTCTTTGCCGATGCTCGGGTCAAAGGTCACGTCAATGCCGCGATCTTTGAAAATCTGAACGGCTGCATCCGAGAGCTTGTCGGAAATCAATACTTTAGGAGCCATGATAGGGCCTCTCATGTTCAAAATTGGAAGGGGTCTGGCCGCACGGATGACACCTGTGGCGCGGCCAGAAAATAAGATTCAGGCTGCTGCGGATTGTGCCGCGATCTCGGTCTCAAACGCCCAATCAAGCCACGGCAGCATGGCTTCGATATCGGCGGTCTCCACCGTGGCCCCACACCAAATGCGCAGACCTGCGGGCGCGTCCCGATAGGCCCCGATATCCAGTGCAATGCCTTCCGCTTCCAGCCGCTTGGCCACGGCTTTGGCAAAACCTGCCCCATCGGAGATGCGCGGATCTGTGAATTTCAGACAGACACTGGTGTTCGAGCGGGTGGCAGGGTCTTCGGCCAGATTGGCGATCCAGTCACGGGCCGCGCAGAAATCAAAAATGGCCTGTGCATTGGCATCGGCGCGGGCCATCAAGGCGGGCAGGCCGCCAATGGATTTGCCCCAATCCAACGCCACGAGGTAATCCTCAACCGCAAGCATGGAGGGGGTGTTGATCGTCTCACCGCCAAAAATACCCTCAATCAGCTTTCCGCCTTTGGTCATCCGGAAAATCTTGGGCAAGGGCCAAGCAGGGGTGTAGCTTTCCAATCGTGCCACTGCACGCGGGCTGAGGATCAGCATCCCATGCGCCGCCTCGCCGCCCATGACCTTCTGCCAAGAGAAGGTGGTCACATCGAGCTTGTCCCACGGCAAATCCTGCGCAAAAGCGGCCGAGGTTGCATCACAAATGGTCAGGCCCGCACGATCAGAAGGGATCATATCCCCATGCGGCATCCGCACGCCAGAGGTGGTGCCGTTCCATGTGAACACGACATCCGTGTCATAATCAACGGTGCCCATGTCAACGATCTGGCCATAATCGGCGGTCAGAACAGTTGCATCCAGTTTCAACTGCTTGACAACATCGCTGACCCAACCTGCACCAAAACTTTCCCAAGCCACCATCGTGCAGGGGCGCGCGCCAAGGAGCGACCACATGGCCATCTCAACGGCGCCTGTGTCGGACGCGGGCACGATGCCGATGCGGTAATCCTCTGGCACGCCCAGAATGTCGCGGGTCTGGTCGATGGAAGCTTTCAGCTTGGCCTTACCAACCGCAGCGCGATGTGATCGGCCCAAAGGCGCGTCAGCCAGTTTATCCAATGTCCAGACGGGGGGTTTGGCGCAGGGGCCAGACGAAAAGCGCGGATTAGCCGGCCGCGTTGCCGGAGTGGTCAAAGCCATGATGTGATACCCTCACAGATATGTGCCCCTCGTTGGGGAGGGGTGTCCCACGAGCGGCGATATACCCATGTCAGCTTTGGCGCAAGTCGGAAAATGCGTGCAAATGGTCGCGGATGGGGTCTTTGTCAGACACAGCCGACAGTGGGGTGCAATGAACCCGCCAATCAAAGGCAAGTGCCGTGTTTTCATCACAATTTCCCAGCACTTTTATTAGGTTAACTAACTGTAAAAAATTTATGACAGTCATATGTCAGGATAGATTTACATGTTTTGCTTGCGCAGCCGCTCGATTTCGCGTTAAAGGTGAGTAACAGATGCTTATTCATGCCTTGGGTGCACAGTGGAAGATTTCTCACAAACACGCCAATTCAGCCTCAAGGATTTTGTGCCTTTTCAAATGGCTGTTGTTGCAAATAACCTGTTTCAGGCCTTGATGCGCGAAGCCGATCTCCAGATTCCGGAATGGCGGATCATGATGGCACTTCCCGAACACCAACCCTGTTCTTCGCATGATCTTTGCGTGCTGACATCCATGGATGCCGCCCGCGTCAGCCGCGCACAGCGCCGTCTCGAAGATCTGGACATGATCCAAGTGTCCACCGATGCGGTGGATCGCCGCCGCTTGGTGGTGCGCCTGTCCGACAAAGGCCAAGAAGAAGTGCGCCGCTTGCAAGCCGCCGCCATGGAGGCCGAAACAGACCTGCTTGATCGCCTCTCTCCAGACGATCGCGCGCAATTGCGCACGGTGGTCTCGGACCTGTACCGCCAAGATTAACAGGGCCTTATCCGCTCAGGAAATGCCGCAAAAGCCGCCCGTCTGGGTGCTCTAGCGCCTCGATCACATCGAAATGGTGCAAGCCTGCAAGATGTATCCCCTCAATTTCGCAGCCGGCACCAAGCCACATATTCGCAAGCAGATCATTCTGACGGATGAATTCAGGTCGCTCATGCCCGCCCACGGCATCCGTGATCTGAAAATCAGCGCGCGGCAGCAGC
>JAGYKZ010000074.1 GCA_018401385.1 Roseicyclus sp. | reverse complement strand
TGGACAAGCCCGCCGCCTATCTTTTGGCCGATATCGACAAGGACACGGTCAATTTCCAAGACAATTATGATGGCAAGCAAAAAGAACCCACCGTTCTGCCTGCGCGATTTCCCAATATGCTGGTCAATGGTGCGGGCGGCATTGCGGTTGGCATGGCCACCAATATCCCGCCCCACAATCTGGGCGAGGTGATTGATGCCTGTCAGGCCTTGATCCAAGATCCTGATCTCAGCTCGGAACAGCTAATCGACTATATCCCCGCCCCCGATTTCCCAACGGGCGGGATCATCCTGGGCCGCTCTGGCGCACGCCGCGCCTATACGGAAGGGCGCGGCAGCGTGGTTATTCGGGCGCGCACCCATGTCGAGGAAATCCGCAAAGACCGCTTTGCCATCGTTATTGATGAAATCCCCTATCAGGTAAACAAGGCCTCGATGATCGAGCGGATCGCGGAACTGGTGCGCGAGAAAAAGGTCGAAGGCATCTCAGGCGTGGCGGATGAATCTGACCGCAACGGCGTGCGCGT
Source organism: Roseicyclus sp. (assembly GCA_018401385.1). Classification (GTDB taxonomy): domain Bacteria; phylum Pseudomonadota; class Alphaproteobacteria; order Rhodobacterales; family Rhodobacteraceae; genus M30B80. The sequence continues at coordinate 6,567 of JAGYKZ010000074.1, read as the reverse complement.
GGTGATCGAGCTGAAACGCGATGCCACCCCTGATGTGGTGCTGAACCAATTGTTCCGCTTCAGCCAGATGCAGACGTCTTTTGGCTGCAATATGTTGGCGTTGAATGGCGGGCGGCCAGAGCAGTTGGATTTGCGCGGCTTTCTGACGGCCTTTATCGCCTTCCGCGAGGAGGTTGTGGCGCGCCGCACCGCGTTTGAGTTGAACAAGGCGCGTGAGCGCAGCCACGTATTATGCGGCTTGGCCGTGGCCGTGACCAATGTCGATGAGGTCGTGGCCACAATCCGCGCCTCCGCCGATGCGGCCACCGCGCGCGAGGCCCTAATGACACGGCGTTGGCCCGCGGCGGATATTGCTGCCTACATTCGCCTGATTGACGACCCGACCCATACGATGAACGAGGACGGCACCTATAACCTGTCGGAGACACAGGCGCGCGCGATTTTGGAATTGCGCCTGCAACGCTTGACCCAGATCGGCGTCAAGGAAGTGACAGATGAGTTGGAGGAGTTGGCAGGCAAGATCAAAGAGTATCTCGCCATCCTGGCCAGCCGCGAGCGGATCATGGGGATCATTTCGGATGAATTGGCCGAGGTGAAAACGGCGTTCGCCGTGCCGCGCCGCACCGAGATTGTCGACTGGTCGGGCGATATGGATGACGAAGACCTGATCGAACGCGAAGATATGGTCGTGACCGTCACCGCAGGCGGCTATATCAAACGCACAGCGCTGGCCGAATTCCGCGCGCAAAAACGCGGCGGCAAGGGATTGTCAGGCGGCAACCTTAAGGAAGACGATGTTGTGACATCTCTCTTTGTGGCCAATACACACACGCAGCTTTTGTTCTTCACCACCGATGGGATGGTCTACAAGCTGAAAACATGGCGCTTGCCACTTGGCAGTCGCACGTCAAAGGGCAAGGCGATTGTGAATATCCTCCCCATTCCTGTGGGGGTCACGATTGCCGCGATTATGCCCGTTGACCGCCCAGAGGAAGATTGGGGCGATCTGCAAATCATCTTTGCCACCTCTGCGGGCGATGTGCGCCGCAACCAATTGTCGGATTTCACCAATGTGAAATCAAACGGCAAGATTGCGATGAAATTGCCCGAGGATAAATCTGTCAGCCTTGTCAATGCGCGCATCTGCACCGAGGAAGACGATGTGATGTTGGTCACCGAAGGGGGCCGCGCGATCCGCTTCTCCTGCACGGATGTGCGCGTCTTCAAGGGACGTGACAGCACGGGCGTGCGCGGCATTCGGTTGGGCGATGGGGAATCCGTGGTTTCCATGGCCGTGATCCGCCATTTCACCGCCGACCCTGCCGAACGCGCCGCCTATCTCAAACAGCGCCGCGCCTTGGCAGGCGCGCCTGAGGATGAGGTCGAAACGGACGAGGATGAGGGCGTGGTGGCCGAAGGCACCCTTAGCCCTGAACGCTTTGCCGAAATGCGCGCCTCCGAGGATTTGATCCTGACCATCACCGAAAGCGGATCTGGAAAACTGTCCTCCAGCCATGATTACCCCGTCAGGGGCCGTGGCGGTATGGGGGTGATGGCCATCGACAAGGCGATGCGCGGCGGGCCATTGGTTGCGGCCTTCCCTGTTGAGATGAGCGATCAGATCATGCTTGCCTCCTCAACGGGTCAATCCATCCGCGTGCCCGTGGAGGGGATTTCTTTCCGCTCTCGTTCTGCGGGTGGCGTGAAAGTGTTCAACACCAAGACAGGCGAAACCGTGGTCTCGGTCGCGCGCATTGTGGAGGCAGATGAGGATAACACGCTGGAGACGGATACTGACCCAAGCCATGCAGACACGGGTGCAGATGCGGGCGCAGGCACGGGTGCCGAAGCCTAAAGCCTGAGCCACATCCAACAGAGAGCCGCGCCTGAGGGATTGGGCGCGGCTTTTCATGTTTTGGATGCAGAACGGCCATTAACCAATTGATAATATATTCCTTTCATTTGCATCTGGCCTGTCGCATCAAAGCCCTGTCTATGATCGAAAAGGCTTGTCCCATGCCCATATCCAAACCCATATCCAAACCCACATCCATGCCGCAGATGTGCCTCTGTGCCACGCTTGCAGGCTTCATCACCAGCACGGCAGCGGCACAGGATTTGGGGCTGCAAGACGCCCAATTTGCCCTCACAACCGAGGAGGAAGATCGGAATTCGGGCGGGCTTTACCTTGATTATGCCATCACGCCCGATCATGGGTTCGCCCTGAATTTTGACCTATTCGATACCAAGGTTGGCACCATCGGTGCCGTGCGGGCGGGCCTGTCCCTAAGCCCCGCATCGGACCGGCGCTATGGTCTTTTTGCCTATTTGGCCGATATGAATAATGAAAGCAGCCGCTGGGGCGGAATTGGCATTCAGGGGCGACGCCAGATTGCCGGGGTGGGTTTGGGGGGCTTTGGCGGCATCGCCCAACGTGACAGCACGATGACCACACGCCTGCTTGGGGATGCGGACGTGCTTTTTGCTGGGGGCGAGATTCGCCTCGATCTCAGCGCTTCTTGGCAAGGGTTTGCGCAAGTCAGCCTTGCCGATTTTGACGAATTGCAGCTCTCAACATCCATGATCTGGGGCGAGATTGGCCTGCTGTGGCAAGACCCGTCCGATCGCTATGCGCTGGTCGCAAGCTATGGGTTCGAGGATTTTTCGAATTCCCGCCTCAATGACACCACACGCATTCGCCTTGGGGTGGAGATCACCCTGGGGCGCGGCACGGGCGCGCGTGCCCTGCCCTTTGCGGATCCATTCCTGCCCGTGGTCGCACGCGGCCTGTGACGCAGCCAAAAAACCCGTTTCACCCTGCACCTGTTTTGATCTAAGAAGCGCTCATGTCACAAAACGCGCTTCACATCATCGGTGGTGCATGGCGGGGTCCGAGGCTGCCGTGGGTGCCGCAGAGTTTGGTCAACAGGTCGTCATCCCGCGAGATGCGCCCTGAGATTGGCACATTTGCCTACCAGACAGGCATTTCATGGAGATGGTCTGTTCCAATTCTTTCCGCCTCGATGATCACGAACAAAACGCCGTGGGCCGTTGCATTGGGAGACAAAGGCGGCGGGGTGGCCTGATTATGGAGATACCCATCAACACCGCCTGCCCGCAGGGGGGCTTTGGCTGGATCGCGATGCCTTGCTGAAGCGGTCACAGCGCGGCTCTGTTCCCATCCCCGCCTGATTTGATTGGCGGGCGCGGGCGAAACTGGCCGGCCTCGCCTGTTATGCATTGATCAATGCCACTGGGCCGCTGACCTCTGGCGCGCTGGCGTGTGGCGATTGCAAACCCGCAGCGGGACAAGATACAGCCTTGCCTTTTCGATGCCATCGCCCCATCGTTCATGCCGATAGTATTACGGCGTCACGCGCATGGATGCAGTCGCGCTACGACAGCAAGGAAACTGAGGAAGAACAACGCGTCATATCTTAACTGGCCCCATGACGCGCCGACTGGACATGAGGCCTTTATTGATGCCTGTGGCTATACGCTGAAAACCAATTTGGCCGAAGTGAAACTGCGGGCTATTTCGATGGGTGCCCGTTGATCGAGGTGATGGCCGAATGCGCCGCGAAACCCTGCGCCACGGACCGATGAAACCCGGGCCTGACTCAATCCGCACCAACCCGATGTCAAACCTGCCGTGGGTGCAACTGCGCCGCGGCTGGGCCAAGCTGGCACCGCTGTACACATCGTGGGCTTTCAAACCAAAATGAAATACGGCGCGCAGACCGAGGTGTTGCGCATGATCCCCGGCCTGAGGCGGCGCGACGGTTTCCGCCCCGGCGGCATCCATCGCAATACATTCATCACCTCTGTCTTCCTTGATGGTGATGCGCTCAAGACATCCGCATACTTCCGCTTTGAGGGCCAGACTGGGTGGTGTCGAGGGAAGCATGGGAATGGCGGCGATGGGGTTGTTGGCGGGCGCTATGCCGCCGAATTGCGCGACAGACGCCGCCCGATCTGCCCAACACCACCGCGATGGGGCCTGGACCACCACATCACAGGCGGGGCGGAGGCGAAAACATTTCAGCCGATGAACGTGAATTTTGGGCTGTCTCTGCCTGTTACGTCTGAACGCGCGCGGGCAAAGACCGCTACAAGGCTCATACGGATCGCGCCAAGGCCGATTGGCGCATGGCTTGATGCCTTCCCTGCCCGAAGGGTTTGTCACCCGATTTGCCCCGATCCGCCGGCCATTGCATTTGGGCGACACTTATAGCGCCTTCGTTTAATCGAAGACATGGCGCAACAGGTGCAGGGGCGATTTCTGCTCAGGATCGCGAAAGATATCGACCAACCCGCGCCCGCGCAGATTGGGAGGAAGCGGTGATATTTCTTGACGATCTGCATGGCTGGGGTCCGCCCCCGCCCGTGATGCGGGCAATCGATCGAACGCCCGCTATCGCGCGGCTTTGAGGCTTACAGCGATAGGCCGCTTTGATCGCTGCACCGCCGTGCGGATATCGAGGCGCCAGCGCGCGCAACCCAAGAAGGCGTGCCTGTTTCGGGCCAGATGGGCGGATTTATCCGGCACCTGTCGCGCCGCATTGTGACCTGTAGCGTTGAGCGCCAAGGGGTGCCAGCCCGGACAGTGCGGCGCGCGTTTGACAGGCTTGGCGCCATCGCATTTCACCGAAACGGGGCCGCGCCATGCAGGTCAGCACGCGGTGACGCGGGATGATGCGCTGACCAGTATCGGCGACCCCAGGCGTTGGCACGGGCCTGATATAAGAAGATATCTTCACGATCTGAGTGTGGTGGCCTGACATGCTGCACAGGGGATCAGCCGCGTCATTCGCGGTGAAGATCTGTTCGATGCCACCGCCATCCACGTGATTTTGTACATCTGCTCGGCTATCCTGTGCCGCATTACCACCATCAAGAGTTGATCCGTGATACATGGCAAACGTCTGGCCAAGGGGAAGATGCGCGCGATTGCTCCTATATCGCGGCGGCGCAAAAACCCGTCCGATCCAAAGATGGTAGTCGTTCCGGGCTGCATCAATTGATCTCTGCACCATCACGGATGGCGGTAGAAACAGCCGCGGCGATTGGTGTGGCAGGTGAAATCCAGTTTGGCGGATGACCACCAAAAAGGCAACTACGGTCGCAATCCACGCGCGATCGGGACCAAGTCCCGCACATGGCCCGAGCTTTCCCTTGACCCAAAAGGCCGCGCGCGAGCGGCTCCAATAGGTCACTTTGCCCGTTTGAAGGGTTTTTTCGATGGAGGCGCGGTTCATCCATGCCATCATCAGCACATCGCCCGTCTCAGCACATTGCGCAATGGCAGGGATCAGACCCGCCTCATTGTAGCGCAGGCTATCGGGGTTAAAGTCCACTGCACCCGTCATTTCCACATCACACCCTTTCCAAATGGTCCCGATCACACTAGCTCTTGGGAAGAGATGAGAAAAGGGGCCGAGACGGGCATGGCCGATATGAGCGACACGAAAACCGATTTGGTGCAGCTGTATTCACAGCGCATTCTGGCATTGGCGGCGGATATCCCCCATCACGGGCGGCTTGAGGCCCCACAGGCCAGTGTCAAACGCCGTGCGCCGCTTTGCGGATCAACCGTGACGGTGGATTTGAATGTGACCGAGGGCCGGATCAGCCGCTTTGCCCAAGATGTAAAGGCCTGCGCGCTTGGTCAGGCCGCAGCGGCGCTGATGGGGGCGCATATTTTGGGCCGCGATCTTGCGGAAATCCGCGCGGCCCGTGACGCGCTCAACGCCATGCTGAAGGGCGAGGGGGATGGGCCAGAAGCCCCGTTCGAAGGCTATGAGGTGCTGACGCCTGCACGCGATTACCGCAACCGCCACGCCTCCATCATGCTGTCGTTAGAGGCAAGCGTTGAGGCGATGGAACAGGCCCATAAATCCTAAAAAAATGCCGCCCCTGCAGGGCAATGCAAAGGGGCGGCAGAAGTGATGCGGTCACATGACAGGCCATGCGATTGGGGGATCGCAGGGCAAACTGGCATTGGGGATAGATCCGAGGCAGGGATCAAAATGCCAAAAGCCCGAAAGGCAGTGGTCAACCGCAGGCAGAAACACTCAGAACAAATGCGGCAAATGGAACAATCCCATTGCCAAAACAACCAGGGACAGCGCGCCGCAAAAATCGGCGAAAAGCGTGTTTTTGGATCGCAGCACAACTGATTTCACATCTGACAACATGGGCCATCTCCCGTTCATGTTGCCTGATTGTTCTCATACCTACGCGCGAGTCGTCAAGAACTTTTTAAGAACATTTGCGAACAAAGCGTGTCAACCTGCCGAAATCAGGCGAATTGCCTTATCTTGCTCCAACATCCACAACAGGGTTCGGGCTGCCTGCCCGCGTGGCCCCTCAAGCGCGGGATCAAGCGCCAAAAGCGCGCGCGCATCGCTTTGCGCCATGGCCATCAAGCCGCCATGCTGTTCCAGATCAGCCACGCGAAACCGTGGCAAGCCAGATTGTGCCGTGCCAATCACATCACCTGCCCCGCGGATGGCCAGATCTTCTTCGGCGATGACAAACCCGTCCTCGGTGTCGCGCAAAACCTGT
>JAGYKZ010000073.1 GCA_018401385.1 Roseicyclus sp. | reverse complement strand
GGCACGGATCGATGGGGGCGCGACAATACCCCGCTCTGCCCCATCACGACCGCGGCATTGATCTGCGACATCGGCCGCGCAGAGGATGGCGTGTTTGGACCCCGCCCCCTGACCCTTGTGATGGTGGCAGAACCTGTGTTCATGCTGCCCCTGTTGAATGATCTGGCCCTGCGCGAGGAGCGCGCGCTTGCCCTGTCCACCTCACAGTGCACATTGGTCTTTGGCGGATTGCGCGCTGTCACTGCTGCGGACATCATGCGCTTTTGCGATCTTGCCCAGAATACAGAATTGGCAATTTCTGCAAAGCCCACACCCTATGCGGCGGCGCCCAAATACGCCGCGCAAAGGGTAAAGATCGACCCTGAATCCTACGCGCAATTGGACGCGTATGCGCTGAAAACGACCGTCCCCGCGACCACGCAATCGCGCGAAAGCGGCGCAGGCGCGGGCCTCAGCGATAATGACTGAACAGCGAACCACATCACGGAGGGACCAGAAACAGAACCAAAAATCCGCGCAGATAGAAATATAAGTTAATATAAATCAATGGCTTGCGTGGTATTTTTGATAAATTACACGGAGAATTCGGCCTACCCTGTTGACCTTCGTGAGCATAACGGCATTGTTGCAGATGCCAGAAATCGGGTTCGGTGCGCAGGCCGCGCCGAGGTCGGAAAGTAAAACCGAATATGTCGCAATCAGGCGTCAGATGTCGGTTGAGGATCCTGATAACCCACAAGTTCAGTGTGAACTTGAAACACCATCTGGAGGAAATAACGATGAAAAAATTTGCTTATACATCCGTGACAGCGCTGATGCTGTCCACAAGCGGGGCCTATGCCTGCGGACAAGTCAGCATTGGCGCCATGGGATGGGCCTCTGGCGAGGCCTTGGCGGCGTTGACAGGCTTTGTGCTGGAACAGGGCTACGGCTGCGATGTCACGATTGTGCCGACCGACACGGTGCCTGCTGTGACCTCACTTGCCGAGAATGGCGAGCCTGACGTGGTGCCAGAAGTCTGGATCAACTCGGCCACCGTTTACGCCGATCTTGAGGCGCAAGGCAAAGTGATCAGCGCCTCTGATACATTTTCAAATGGCGGCGAAGAAGGCTGGTGGATTTCCAGCGCCGTTGTCGAAGCCCATCCGGAACTGGCCACAATCGAAGGGGTTTTGGCCAATCCCGAATTGGTCGGCGCACGGTTCAACAACTGCCCCGTTGGTTGGGGCTGCCGCATTGTAAATGATGCGCTCAAAGTGGTGTTCGATCTTGAGGGCAATGGCATCGAAGTGTTCGATCATGGCTCTGCGCAAACTTTTGCCGCATCCATCGCCGCCGCCATGAGGCTGGCGAGCCTTGGTTTGGCTATTATTATTGGGGCCAACGGCCATCTTGGGCAAATATGACCTGACCAAGATCGACCTTGGCCCTGTCGTGCCCGAGCAGCACGCGATCAACCAAAACGCGGATGCGGACCCCGCCACTTGGGGGCCGTCTGATTTCCCTGCGGCAACCGTGGTGAATGCGGTCACCTCTGATCTGGCCGAACGCGCGCCGGATGTGGCCGATTACGTCAGCAAGATGGAAATGCCGAATGATGTTGTCAGCTCGATGTTGGCCTGGGCGGAGGAAAACGGTGCATCCGCAGATGAGGCCGCCGCATGGGTGTTGACCAACCACAGCGAGATGATCCTGTCTTGGATGTCCGAAGATGCGGCGGGCCGCGTCTCAGCCTTGCTGCAATAATCCCGACCATCAAAAACAGGCCAGCGCTATCTTGGCGCTGGCCACACTCATTTTGCGAATGGAGTGTGAGCTATGGCATATGAATGGATATTCAACGCGCTTGGCATGAGCGAAGCCTGCAGCCGGGACAGCGGCCCCTTGATGTCGCTCACAGCGCTGCGCAAAGAGGAGCCAAGCCTTTGGGACCTCCCCTTCCCTTCGCTTGATACGCTGAATGCGGCCTGTGCCGCCGTTCCACGGACCCGCGATTTCACCGCCGCGCTGCAAGATGGGTTTCTCTATATTCGCCCCGCGCTGCGCAGCGTGTTGGACCCGCTGACGCAACCCCTGTCATGGATGCTGGACGGGGCATTGACGCTGTTTGTGGAAATGCCTTGGTGGATCTTGGTCCCGCTGCTGATCTTGGCGTCCAAGCTGTTGTCTCACTCCTACAAGGTGGCGAGTATCGTGGCCGTATCATTTTTGTTTTTGCTCTTCGTGGATTATTACGAATACGCCATCCAGACCCTATCGATCATCTTTGTCTGCACGGTTTTATGCGTGGCCTTTGGGGTGCCGCTTGGCATTGCCATGTCACGCTCAGACAGGTTTCAAAACGCGATGATCCCGGTTTTGGATATGCTGCAAACCTTGCCCACATTTGTGTATCTGATCCCGCTGATTTTCTTGTTCAACATCACCGAGCCGAAGCTTTATGGCCTCGCGATTATCCTCTACGCGATTGTGCCCGTTGTGCGCCTGACGAATTTAGGTATCCGCCTTGTGGATCGCGATGTGATGGAGGCGGTCACGGCCTTTGGCCTGACAGACCGCCAGAAGCTCTTTCGCGTTCAAATCCCCCTGGCCCTGCCCAATATCATGGCGGGTGTGAACCAGACAATCATGATGAGCCTTGCGATGGTGGTGATTGCCTCTCTTGTCTCCGCACCTGGTCTGGGGACGTTGGTTCTCGATGGGATCAACAACCTGCGCCTTGGGGTTGGGTTCCTCGCGGGTTTTGGCATCGTTTTGATCGCGATCATGCTGGATCGCGTCTCCAAAGCGGCGCTTGCGCGCATCGACAAGTCCAACAAAACATAAGCACCGCTAAGGGGAACCAAAAATCATGGCTTTGGGTGATATAAAGATCTCGGTGCAAAACCTGTTCAAAATCTATGGTCCCAACCCAGGGTCGGTGCAGGATCAGCTGTTTGATGGCATCGACAAAAATGCCTTTATGCAAGAGACGGGGCACGTCTTGGCGCTGAACAATATCAATGTGGATATGCGCGAGGGACAGATCACCGTGGTGATGGGTCTGTCAGGGTCGGGCAAATCCACGTTGATCCGCCATCTCAACCGCTTGATTGAGCCCACATCGGGTCAGGTGTTTCTCGATGGGGAAGACGTGTTGGCGATGGATGAGGCGGCGTTGCGTGACTTGCGGCGGCGCTCCATGTCGATGGTGTTTCAGAAATTTGCGCTTTTGCCGCATCGCACGGTGTTGGCCAACACAATCCTTGCGCCCGAAGCGCGCGGGGAGAATGGTCAGGCCGCCGAGGATGAGGCGCGCAAATGGCTGGCCCGTGTGGGTCTTGAGGGGATGGAGGACAGCTATCCCAGCCAGCTTTCAGGCGGGATGCAGCAGCGCGTGGGTCTGGCACGCGCATTGACCTCCAACGCGGATGTGATGCTGATGGATGAGGCATTTTCGGCGCTTGATCCGCTGATCCGCACCTCGATGCAGGATTTGCTGTTGGAATTGCAGCGCGACCTGCACAAGACCATCATCTTCATCACCCATGATCTGGACGAGGCGCTGAAACTGGCTGATCATTTGGTGGTTCTGAAAGACGGCTATATCGTGCAGCAAGGCGACCCGCAAGACATCCTCCTCCGCCCTGCCGCCCGCTACATCGAGGAATTCATCCAAGACATCAACCGCGCCCGCGTGCTGAAGGTGAAATCCATCATGACCCCCGCCACATCCAAGCGCGGCTGTATCGATGTGATACAAGGCCATGAGACGCTTGAGACCATCATCAACACACATCAAGGCCGCGTGGATGGCGTGTTTGCGGTATCGGACCCTGATGACCCAGCCAAGATCATCGGCAAGGTCAAAATGGAAGACATCTATCGCGCGCTTGTGCGCCCGCAGATGCAACATGATTGAGCCTGTTACGATGTAGCAGGTTGGTTGCCGCGCGCGCCCATCCATTTCGTGATCCAAACCGTGACCATATGCCCACCCACATCGCGGCTACAGCCACCATGCGGTCAAGGACAGGATCGCCCCGCCCGACACACCCGCGCCAACCGCGCAGCCACCTGCCGCCATGGCGCCAAAGCCCATCAGAACCGCGCCAATCAAATAGCGCTCCATCGGCGTGTCAGGGCCAAAGCGTTGCAGCTTGAACGCCCCTGCCAAAATCGAACTTGTCCCCGCACCCAAAAAGACACCGGGCACAAGGCCAATCCCGAAACCCAAGCTGACGCTGCGTTCGGCCACCAGCGCCATCAATGTATCGGTCGCAGGCCCCGTAAAGGTGACCGAGGAGATCGGAACAATCTCAAAGGAATTTTGCGCAATCACATAAGTTGCAAGCCAGCCCAATGTTACAGCCGCCCCCACCACGGCCGCGCCGATGATGCGCGCCCAAGACATTGCATGGCGGCGTGCAAATGCGATTGCCGCACTAAGCGCGATGATGCCAATGAAACTGGCCGCGGGTGCATCAAAACCCAGCAAGCCCGCCATATTGCGGCTGCCATTGCCCGAGATCGTCCAGACCGACACAAGCCCCTCGCGCAGAGGGGCAAGCGCGCCCGTATAGGCCGCTTGCGCCACCAAAGTCACCACCAACCCTGTGATGAGCGCGCGCAAATTGCCCGTGGCCGACAGAACCAAAAGCCGCGATGCACATCCGCGCGCCAAGACCATACCAACCCCGAACATAAGGCCGCCAACAATCGCGCCGCTCATACTGCCCGTGGCCGCCAATTGTCGCGCCCCTGACACATCCAGAACGCCTGCGGCAATCAGAATTTGGGTCAAGGTCAGCGCCGCAAAAAAGGCAATCAACCAAATCGAGAAGCGCGGGCCTGCATGGCCTTCGGCCACTTCAACCGTGGACGCGCGCAGACAGAACTGCGACCGTTCGGCGGCCACGCCAAAGATCACCCCCACGGCCAGTCCCGCAAGCGCCAAAACGGGGCCTTCGCCCCAAGACAGCAACACAGTCTCGATCATGACCACGCCTCATTCATTCCGCAGACAGGCCATGTCAACCATGGCCGCCCCTTGCGCGCGATGATCCAAATCAAGGCCGCGCAGCCTATTGCGCGGCGCGTGCGGTTTGCGCCAATTTGCATTCCGACCACAGCGCCGCCAACGCGCCCACAAGATGATCCATCGCGGCCGCGTCATGCAGCGGGCTTGGCGTGATCCGCAACCGCTCCGTGCCCTTGGGGACCGTAGGGTAATTGATCGGCTGGATATAGATGCCGTGCTCGTCCAAAAGCCTGTCCGAGATATAGCGGCATTTCACGGGTCTCGACCATAACAGGGATGATATGGCTGTCGTGGCCATATGGCGGATACCCGCCGCATCAAGGTGCGCAGCCCGCCACACGGGCCTGATGGGGCGCTCTGCTCCGCTGGTCTTGAGATGCGCACGGCGGCAAGGCCTGCGGCCACGGCGGGTGGCAATGCGGTCGTGAAGATAAAACCACTGGCGAAACTGCGGATAAAATCGACCAAGGCGGCGCTGGCGGCGATATAGCCCCCATGACGCCATAGGCCTTGCCCAGCGTGCCCTCGATGACGGTATCGATCCATCAACCCCCGCGCCTCTCCGCGATGCCACCGCCGCGCGGGCCGTAAAGCCCCACCGCGTGCACCTCATCCAGATAGGTGATTGCGCCGTAAGCGATCCGCTAGATCACAAATCTCGGCAATTGGCGCGATATCACCATCCATCGAGTAGACCGGATTCAAAGGCAATAATTTTTGGCTGTGCCAGTGGCAGGATGCCATTTTGCTTCAAGATCGGCCAAATCATTATGCGCCCAGATCAATTTTCGCGCGCGTGACTGCCGGATGCCTTCGATCATCGAGGCATGCGACAAAACCACGCAATCAGGGATCTGCGCGGCCAAAGTGCCAAGGGCGGCCCAGTTCGAACATAGCCCGGAAGTGAACAAAAGCGCGGCCTCTTTGCCATGCAAATCGGCAAGCTCCGCCTCAAGCGCCACATGGGCATGGGTCGTGCCGAGATATTGCGCGTCCCCCCAGCGCCTGCGCCGCTGGCAGTGATGGCCGCCTGCATGGCAGCGATCACATCGGGTGCTGTCCCATGCCAAGATAATCATTAGAGCACCAAACCGTGATTTCGCGCGTGCCGCCCGCATGGTGATTTTGCGCCTTCGGGAAAGCGCCCCTTTTGCGCTCGATATCAAGGAAATAGCGATAATTTCCTTCGCTGCGCAGGGTCTCGATCTTGGTGGCAAAAAAGCCTTGGTAATCCCAAGCGCTCATCGGCCACGGGCCTCAAGGATAATCGCGTCCAACAGCGCCTCGACCTCCTGCATTGGACCATCGGGATAGGTGCGATGGCCAATTTGCACCACCCCATCGCGATCCGTCACAAAGATATTATAGGGACAATGCGCAATATTTGCGGGGTCCGCCTCCATGACACGGCGCGAGACAGCGGCAGAGCAGAACAGGAAAATATCCGCACGGTCGAATATCACCACATCGCTGCCCATATCGGCGGCTGTGCGGTTGAGCATATCGCCCGTATGCGAGACATAATCAATCACAAGACCGCGCCCGATAATAGTGTTTTCCACCGCAAAAGTGGCGTCATCGAAACTGCCGTCAAATTCGTAGAACACCGCGTCTTGCGCAAGCCCCGCTTGCGGCGCGGCGGTCAGGACCAGACCCAAGGACAGACCAATCATCATGCGGGACAAGAAGGTGGGTTTCATCTGGGTCAACTCCTTTGGGATGTGAACAGGGGCGCATCATGCGCCCCTGTCAAAAGGCTAGGTTTATGCGGTTCCGAACATATCTTCGGTGATCGCATCATACCATCCAAGGCTTTCACGATAGGTGGTCTCACGGGTGGCGGCATCCTCGCCAACTTGGCTCACAAAGCTTGATGTGGATTTGATCCCCTCATCTGTGGCCTCATAGGTCGCCCCGACCTTGATCCCATCATTGGTGTCAATGAGCGACCAGCAGGTGTTGGCGAAACGCGGCGGGAATGCGCGGCCACCCGCCAATGCCGCAACGATTGCATTGGCGCAGACCTTTGCTTGGCTGTTGGCCGAGAAGCCCGATTTGGGCATGTCGCCCTGCTGGCTGGCATCGCCCAACACATGGATCTTGTCATCCATCTGGCTTTTCATGTTGGCCGGAACCACCGGGGCCCAGCCCGC
>JAGYKZ010000072.1 GCA_018401385.1 Roseicyclus sp. | reverse complement strand
GACCCGTGCCAAACATCGTTTCGGGGCGCACAAGAACAGGGCCATTCATTTCGGTCAGACCGTTTTGATCGACATGGGTGTCGAGCATGAATTGCGCCAAAGCGCGGTGGATGCGTGCAACAGCCCCGCCCAGCATCACAAAGCGCGACCCTGAAAGTTTTGCGGCCGTCTCAAAATCCATACTGGGCGCAACAGAGGGCAATTCGAAATGCTCAAGCGGCTTGAAATCAAAGCTGCGCGGGGTGCCCCATTTGTGCAATTCCACATTGTCATTCTCATCCGCCCCATCTGGCACATCGGACGCGGGCGCGTTGGGGATCGTGGCCAGCATATCGCGTAGGGCCGCGTCACGGGTTTTGGCCTCGTCCTCAAGGCGCGCAATCTCATCTTTCTTTTCGGCAACAAGCGCGCGCAAGCGTTCAAACTCCGCGTCATCACCGCGCGCTTTGGCGGCACCCACCTCTTTTGATGCGGCGTTGCGTTCGGCCTGTGCCGCCTCGGATGCGGTGATACAGGCCCGCCTTGCCTCGTCCATGGCAAGGATATCCGCCGATATCGGGGCGAGGCCACGGCGCGCAAGGTTTGCGTCAAATTGCGTGGGGTTTTCACGAATGGCGCGAATATCATGCATCGGATGAGCCTTTACCTTAGGTCCGCCTGTGCGGGTTGCTGTGCGCGGTATGCAATATTGCGCAGCGTGGGGAAAGGGGGGTGTGGCACTTCTGCCTTCCTTGACGAAATTTGGGGCTGACAGAGTGGCCCATCATCCCCATATGGGTCCATGGCAGGATTGCCGCAGGCCGTATTTGCCGCTTTGGCCTGCCTTGCGCTTCGTGCGGGCGGCAAGTAACGTGCCGCAGAATTTGGGGGGGCGGTCAGGCCCGTTCTGGTCCGTCCCCCACCATCTGCCCTTATGTTGGGCGTATTTGATCTCGCGGTCGCCCATGCGGTCGCACCAAAAGAGGATAGACCGACCATGGATGCATTTGCACAATTCGTCCCGCTGATTTTGATCTTCGCGATCATGTATCTGCTTTTGATCCGTCCACAGCAAAAGAAGGCCAAGGAACACCAGGCGATGGTCGCGGCGTTGCGCCGGGGCGATCAGGTTGTGACCGCGGGCGGTCTCATGGGCAAAGTCAGCAAGGTCAAGGATGAGCGCGAGATTGAGATTGAGATTGCCACGGGCGTGAATGTCCGCGTTGTGCGCAACACCATTGCGCAGGTCGTCTCCAAAACCGAACCCGCCAAAGAGTAATTCCTGCAAACCCAAGCGGCGGAGGGTCTTCGCGGCTTGGCAAAAGCAAAGGCTGTGAGATGCTCGATATCCCGCTATGGAAACGTGTCCTCATTTGGACTGTTGTTGCGTTGGGGGTGGCTCTTGCCGCCCCGAATTTGGCCTATGAGCGGGTCGAACGCCACAATGACGCGGCCGCCGCGCTGGCGGGTGGCATAAGCAGCCCTGAATTGGAGGCGGATTTGGGGCTTTGGCCGTCTGTCTTGCCGTCATATTTGGTCAATCTTGGGCTTGATCTGCGGGGTGGCGCGCATCTTTTGGCGGAGGTGCGGGTCGAGGATGTCTATGTGGCGCGGATGGACGCGCTTTGGCCTGAATTGCGCGATGCGCTTCGCGAGGCGCGCGCGGATGTTGGCCCCATTCGTCGCACCGATGCCCCTGCGGGCGAGTTGCGTGTGCAATTGGGCGAAGCTTCGGGCATGGCACGCGCCGTGGAGATTGCGCGCGGTTTGGGTGGCCCCGTGGTGAGTTTGACGGGTGTTGGTTCGGCCAGTCTTGAGGCGCGCGGCGAGGGGGATGTCTTGATCGTCTCCCTGTCCGAGGCTGAACAGGCCGCCACCGATGATCGCACCGTAAGCAATCGGTTGGTTGTGCCGTGTCGATGAGGGCAGGCACTGTGAAACCGACCATCCAGCACCAAGGCGACAACCGCATCTTGATCCAAGTGCCAGGCGTCGGTTCGGCGCAGGAGTTGAAAGACCTGATCGGCACCACGGCGCGTCTGACCTTCAATCCCGTGATCACCCGCACCAGTGACCCCGAGGCCCGCGTGGAAGCACGGCAATTGATCCTGCCTTCGATGGATGAAGAGGGGGTGTTCTACATCCTCGAAGAAACACCTGTGGTCACGGGTGATGATTTGGTCGACAGTCAGCCTGGGTTTGACGCGCAAAACGGTCAACCCAATGTCAGCTTCCGATTTAATCCGCATGGGGCGCGGCTGTTTGGGGAATACACCTCTGCCAATGTCGGCGCGCCTTTTGCGATTGTGTTGGATGGCGAGGTGATTTCTGCCCCCACAATCCGTCAGGCCATCACAGGTGGCTCTGGGCAGATTACGGGCAGTTTCAATGTTGAAACGTCCACCCAATTGGCGGTGTTGTTGCGCGCGGGGGCGTTGCCCGCCGAAATGACCTTTTTGGAAGAACGCACCATCGGCCCAGAATTGGGGGCCGATAGCATTGCCGCAGGGCGGATCGCGGCGATTGTGGCCTTTGTCGCGGTTCTGGTCTTTATGCTGGCCAGCTACGGTCTGTTCGGCGTTTTTGCCAATATTGCACTTATGCTCAATGTGGCGTTGATTTTTGGGGTTCTCAGTCTGGTTGGCGCAACCTTGACCCTGCCGGGGATTGCGGGGATCGTCCTGACCATTGGGATGGCGGTGGATGCCAATGTTCTGGTGTTCGAACGCATCCGCGAGGAATTGAAGACCGCACGCGGCCCTGCGCGGGCCATCGAGCTGGGCTATGATCGCGCCATGTCGGCGATTTTGGACGCCAATATAACCACCTTCTTAATCGCGGTGATCCTGTTCACCTTGGGTTCAGGCCCTGTAAAGGGCTTCGCCGTGACCTTGGCGATTGGTATCATGACATCGGTATTCACCGCGCTTTATGTGACGCGGGTGATCGTGGTGACGTGGTTTGAGCGTGCCCGCCCCAAGACGATAGAGGTCTGATATGAAGCGTTTGAGACTGGTTCCCGAAGTCACCAATATCGACTTCTTCCGTCATGCCCGCATCACCTTTGGCGCGTCCATTGTTGCGGTGGTCCTGTCGCTTGGTGTTTGGTTCGCGATGGGTCTGAATTTCGGGATTGATTTCTTGGGGGGCACAACCATCCGCGCCGAAAGTTCTACCCCCGTTGATGTGGGGGCCTATCGCGGCGTGTTGGATCCGCTGGGCCTTGGAGATGTTGCGATTTCCGAAGTGTTTGACCCAAGCTTTGGCGAGGGGCGTCATGTCGCGATGATCCGCATCCAAGCGCAAGAGGGTGAGGAATCCGTCACCCCCGAGGTGATTGCGGCGGTTGAGGCGGCGTTGAAAACAGTTGCGCCGGATATGAGTTTTCCTTCGGTTGAGTCGGTCGGTCCAAAGGTGTCTGGCGAGTTGATCACAACAGCACTTCTGGCTGTGGCGGCCTCCCCTTGCCGCGATTTTGATTTACATCTGGCTGCGCTTTGAATGGCAGTTCTCGATCGGGGCGATTGCCGCCTGATCCATGATGTGATCCTGACCATCGGGCTGTTCTCGCTTTGGTAAACTGGTCTGATCTGGCAACGATTGTGGCGATCCTGACGATCATCGGCTATTCGATCAATGACACTGTGGTGATCTTTGACCGATTGCGGTGAAAATTGATCAAATACAAAAACGCGATCTTCAGGACGTGATGAACCTGTCTGCCAATGAAACCCTCAGCCGGACTTTGATGACATCGGGCACAACTTCGCGCTTTTGGCCTTGCTGGATCTTGGGCGGTGACGTGATCCGCGGGATTTGTTTTTGCGATTTTCTGGGGCGTGGATCGTGGGCACCTATTCTTCGATCTATGTGGCGAAAAATGTGGTGCCGATGATTGGTGTCAAACGCGATTGGTCAAAGCCTGACCAAAGGCGGGGACCAGTTTTGCAGGCAAATCCTGACGAAGGGGCGGCCCATGGAACTCAACGAAGTACGCTATAGTGGCGGGATTGCCGATAGATGGCTATGGCGCGGGTCCTTTCGCATTGACGGCACGGTTTATCAGGGGGCGCAGCCGGATCCTGCCCAATGGTCGGCAGGATTGGGGCGGGCTATACGGATGCCACAGCGCTGCTTGCCGCGGCGGGGCTGATTGACGTATTGCTGATCGGCACAGGGGCCGAGATTGCCCATATCCCGAATGATTTGCGCGCGGTCGCCTGAGGGGGTGGGGATTGGGGTCGAGGTCATGGGGACCCCCTCAGCGGCGCGCAGCTATAATGTTTTGTTGGGCGAGGGACGGCGCATCGGTGCGGCGTTGTTGACGGTTTAGGCGACTTCTCTGAACACTGTGCTCAAGGCGCTGTTCAGTTTCTCACACATTTCATCCATTTGGTCATCGGTCAGATTGAACGGGGGACACAGAACCACCGATTGCCCCAGCGGGCGGCAGATCAGCCCGTGGTCGGTGCAGGTGTTGGCGATGCGCTCGCTGACAGATAAATGCCCGTCAAATGGTGTTTTCGTGCTGCGGTCCTGCACCGCCTCCAACGCCCACATATAGCCGATGCCGCGCAGCTCGCCGATATTGGGGTGCTTGGCGATCTCGCGCAGACCCGCCTCCATGCGCGGCGCACCTGCCTTGACCATATCGGCCAGACCTTCGTTCAGCACAACATCAATCGCCTTAAGCGCAACCGCGCAGCCCACCGGATGGCCCGAAGCGGTGAAGCCGTGCGGGAATTCCTCGACCGGGTCGATGGTGGCTTGCAGCCGCGCGGATAAGTCAGGCCCCAAAATCACCGCCCCCATGGGGAAATAGCCTGCGGTCAGCACCTTGGAGGAGATGATAGCATCAGGCATGAAATCATAGGTGTCGCAGCCCCATATATGGCCTGTGCGGCCAAATCCACAGATCACCTCATCCGAGATCAGGGGGATATTATGCTTGCGCAGGATCGCCTGCACCGTCTGGAAATAGCCGACTGAAGGGGGGATCACCCCGCCTGCACCCATAACAGGCTCGGCGAAGAACCCCGCGATTGTGTCGGCGCCTTCGCGGGCGATGACCGCCTCCAATTCTGCACCAAGGCGGGCGGTGAATTCCGCCTCGCTTTCATCGACACGCCCTTCGCGCCAGTAGTGCGGGCAGGTAAGGTGGATGAACCCCTCCATCGGCAGACCAAAGAGGCTGTTATAGGGTTTGCCCGTCATAGAGGCGGAAACAGCGGTGACGCCATGATAGGCATTCTTGCGGGTCAAAATCTTGCGCGCCTGTGGTCGCCCCTCGGCTTGGGTCATGAACCAAAGCATCTTGACCATCGTGTCATTGGCCTCGGAGCCTGAATTGGTGTAGAACACCTTGCCGCTGGCAAAGGGCGATACTTCGATCAGACGCTCGGACAAGGCCACGGTTTGATCCGACATCCGCCCGAAAAAGGCGTGATAGCCTGGAAAGCGGTCGTATTGCGCCTTTGCGGCCTCTGCAAGGCCCTTATGGTCGAATCCGGCCACCATATTCCACAGGCCTGAATTCGCGTCCAAATAGCGTTTGCCATGCGTGTCGAAGACATAAGGCCCTTCACCATGGGTCAAAACCACTGTGCCACGGTCGCGCACTGAGGGCAGATCGGTGAAGCCATAGAGGCTATGCGCTTCAGCGCGGGCTTCCCATGAATGGGCGGTGCTGTGGTCTTGTGCGGGCATTGGGTTACTCCTCTGAGCGTCATCCTGTCTTACGCTAGCGCCGCGCATCAGCGGCGGCAATCTGGCAAACGATCCGTCCAAAAAAAGCCCGCGCCAAATGGCACGGGCTGAATGGGTTTGGGGTGAGGGGGCGTTTATGTGCCGTAGGCGACCTCAGCTGTGCCCATGACATCCTCAGCAGCCACCACAAGCGCGTTTATGATGAAATCCAGCTCATCCTTTTTCAGGCGGGCAGGGCAGGCGTCACAGGCGCGCATCAGCATTCTGCACGGGTTTGGGAGCAGGTTCGGCGTCTCACCCGGGATAAACTACCAATTCCAAAAGGCACGGGCATTGTCGGTCGACAGGCCAAAGACCTGCACCTTCACACCGCGCGCCGCCGCCGCATCTTGGAAGGTGACTGCATCTTCATCGCGCGCAAAATCAACCAGATTAAACTGGATCGAGTCGGGCGCGCGGGTTTCGGGTGGCAATGCGGGGGGGACGTGGAGCCAAGGTGATTTGTTCAACTCTGCGGCCACATAGTCGTGATTGGCCAAACCATCACGCACACGGCGCGCCAATTCGGGCAATTGTGGGCGGATCACGGCGGCGGATAGGTTTTGCAGGCGCAAATTGTAGAGCGGCAATTTGTTCTGCCAACGGGCAAAGGCCTCCGCCAATTCAGGATCATTTTGTCCCTCGGGACCTTTGTGTTTTTTCCAATTATGCTCGTATGCGCCTGACATGATGACGGCGCGCGCAATCAGGTCGGGATCGTTCGAGATCATGATCCCGCCTTCGCCTGCGTTGATCATCTTATAGGATTGGAAGGAGAAGCAGCCCACCGTGCCAATCGTGCCGATCTTTTCGCCATGCCACAGCGTGCCCAAGGAATGGGCCGCATCCTCGATGACGGGAATATTGCGTTTTGCGCAAAGCGCGCAAATCGCATCCATATCCGATGTATGGCCCCGCATATGGCTGATGAGAACCGCATCGATATCATCGTCAATCTTTGCGTTGAAATCCTCCAGATCAATGCGGTAATTCTCGCCCACCTCAACCAAAACGGGCTGCATCCGTGCATGGATGATGGAGGAAGGGACCGCGGCAAAGGTGAATGCGGGGATCAGGATCCGTGCACCAGACTTTAGGCCAAGCGCTTCAAGAGACAAAAACAGGGCCGCCGAACAGGATGAGACCGCCAGCGCGTATTTCACGCCCATCAGATCCGCAAATTCACGCTCAAGCATTGCGACAGGGGCATCCGCAGGGGCGGTGTAGCGGAAAAGATCACCAGATTGCAGCAGTCGATCGATTTCTGCGCGCGCCGCTTCGGGAATGGGCTCTGCGTCATATACATTTGGCGCAACGGTCATAATTTCACCTTTTTGAAAAAGTCCCTTTCAAAAATCTTTACACGGGATGTCGGTCCAAATCCAGCGAAGCTTTTGTGACAGTGTTTGGAAATGACAAATCCAAGCCATGCTGTTGCAGCGGTGCCGCAGCGTCACAGGCCAAGTCGGTCGCGCAGCGCGAACCACGTCATGGCCAGCGCAAGGATGGGTGCACGCAATGCACTGCCACCGGGAAAACGGGGTGTGGGAAGGGT
>JAGYKZ010000071.1 GCA_018401385.1 Roseicyclus sp. | reverse complement strand
CACGTCATGTTCAACGATGCCTACGATCAAGGCGCCATCCTGCGCCAGAAACTTGGCCGCGTGATAGCCCACATTGCCAAATCCCTGCACCACGATGCGCAGACCCTTGATGGTTTTCTGGCCCGCAACGCTGGGCATGTCTGGATGTTCCATATAGGCCCGCAAGGCATATTGCACGCCGCGGCCTGTGGCCTCGATGCGCCCTTCGACGCCGCCTCGCGAAACAGGTTTGCCCGTGACGCAGGCATTGACGTTCATCGCATCTGACCGCCCGATTTTGCGGTATTCATCCGCGATCCATGCCATTTCACGCTCGCCCGTCCCCATATCGGGGGCAGGCACGTTGCGGCCTGGGTGGATCAGGTCGCGCCGCGCCAATTCTTGGGTGAATCGGCGGGTGATCCGTTCCAATTCATCCTCGGTCCAGTCAGCGGGGTTGATCCGCAAGGCGCCCTTTGATCCGCCAAAGGGCACATTGACCAGCGCGCATTTCAAGCTCATCAAGGCGGCCAGCGCCTCGACCTCGTCCATGGTGGCATCGGCGGCATAGCGCAAACCGCCCTTGGCTGGTTCGATATGTTCCGAATGGACCGATCGCCAGCCTTCGAAACTGTGGATGCGCCCGCGCAATTTTACCCCAAACCGCACAGTATATGTCGAATTGCATTGGGTGATCCGTTCGGCCAGCCCATCGGGCAGTGACAGATGCGGTGTGGCGTTGTTGATAAAGCGTTCAACGCTGGCGAAAAAGTTTGGTTGGGTCAATTTGAGCCTGCTGCA
This sequence comes from Roseicyclus sp., assembly GCA_018401385.1. GTDB lineage: Bacteria > Pseudomonadota > Alphaproteobacteria > Rhodobacterales > Rhodobacteraceae > M30B80. The sequence goes on along the minus strand of JAGYKZ010000071.1, from coordinate 6,743 downwards.
TTGTGATCACCCGCTTGGCTGCGGTGTGTGTGGGCAGGTAGATCAACCGCCATGGGCCAAGTCCAATGTTGTTCCTGCATGGATGATGCAGTCCTTGCATTGGGGCACTGTTTAGCGGTTTTGCGGGGCCAATCGCATTCTTGTATAGCTCATGGAAATATGGGTGCGGTGGATCAATGCGGCCGATCGCACATCGCCAATCGCCAAGGCGCGCAAGACTTCGTTGATTTCATCGGCAAAGACGCCTGCCTCATGGACCACATCAATCCGCGCGGCTGCCATGGATTTCAGCCATGCCGACAAACATGTACGGGCCCAGACAAATGCGCAGCGGCAGATTTGACGTGATCGCATAGAATTCGTGAGCACTCCATGTTCAGCTCGCCAAAGCGGCGGGCATCGGGGCGGCGGCCAAGGCGCGTGCATCGGCGACAGCTGCTGCAACCCGTCCCACCGCGCGGGATCGGGCGGGCTGGCGCCCAGCACCCCAATAATTCCGCCAGTTCCATGCGAAGCTGGAGGTGGTTTGTCTAAACGCCCGATATCGACATCAGACAAAGGTGCCGACGCCACGCACCGATTGACCAGACCTCGCTTTCCAGCCTGACTATACCGTGCGCCGCAGCGGCGTGCGGCTGATGCCGAATTCGGCGGCAAGGTCTCTTCGACAGACGGTATTGGGGGATATCCAACAGGCAAGATGCGGCTGCGCAAAACCGCGTGCATCTTAATAAAACGGTCCCGCGCGGAGAGCTGGCTTTCGGCGGGTGTGGTCATACTGGCCTCATCTAGTTTGACGGGTGACAACATAAACGCCAAGCGCCGACAAACGCCAGCCCGACCAAGGCCAAAATGCCGCAGCGGTTCGCCCAGCAGGACCCAAGGGCTATCGCCAACGGCGGCACCAGATACATCAGCGCGGAAACTGCGTGTCGCACGCCGCGCGCCAGCATCGCTACATACAGCGAGATCGAGATTAGCGAATTGCCCAGCACCAGCCAGACCAAGGCCATCACCAACCCAGGTTACAATCAATCACCATGCTCTGTGGCCATGGCGATGGGGGCAACACAGATGAACCCGACCGCATGCACCAGACCGCCCGTCACGGGACGGTTTTGCGCCTTGTGCCTTCGAACAGGGTTGCGCCGCTGATCCCGCCCAAGGCACCTAGCGCCAATAACGCCGCGCCCAGCGGCTGGGGCCCAGCGCGCCTTCTCGACAAAACCGCGAGGATCACCCCGCAAAAGCCGATCACCAGCCCGAACCACAACAGCGCGCCGCCGCGTTTGCCGCCGATTAGCGGCGCCGATGCCGCCACCAATGCAGGCTGTAGCGCCATGATGATCGCGGTAGTGCCAGCATTCATGCCCTGCTTCATCGCCAGATAGGCCAGACCGAAATATACCCCTTGATCAAGAGAACCCCGTGATCGCCACCGCCCAATGGCGCATCTGTGGGCCATTGCGGCCGCAGCATCAGCGCCAGCGGCACCAGAACCGCCACCGCCAGCCCATAAGCGCAGCGCCAGCAGCGTCATCGGTTCAAAAATTGCAGGCCCAATTTGGCAAAGCCATAGCCGCCTGACCACAAGATCAAAACACAAACGGCGCCGCCCGCCACAGGCCCGTCATGGCGCGACACGCAGCCTTTGGGCCAATCCTTGCAGAAAATCCAAACCCTTGGCCAATAGCCATGGCGATAAACTCGTCTGGTTTATGCGCCTGCTCAATCGATCCCACCCACAAATCACAGCCTGCATCCCCATGGCTTGAAAAATCCCCGCCTCGGTGCCAAAATGGCACAAGGCCCGCGCCATTGGCCCCCGTCAGGGCCAGTGCGATGTCGCGCGCTTCATTCTCGCTCATCGGGATCAGGCCGTCGACCTCGCCCATGATTTGGGTGACGATATCGGCAGTGGGGTCAATCGCGCGCATTTGCGGCAACAGATGATAAGGCTAGGCGTGTCTCTGATTTGACCAGCTCGGCATCGCTGGGTGGGGCGCATTTCCCACCAATCCGCGCTTTGCCCGCGATCACATTATGGGCGACACCGCCGACCAATGCGCCGGTGTTGATCGTGGTCCATGGCGGCTCAAAAGCAGCTGTTGGCAGGGGCGCGCGACCAGCGTGTCGCGCGCAGTTCCAGCAACCGCGACACATAGCGCACCGCGCATATTCCACCGCATTGACCCCGCGCTCGGGGGCCGACCCGTGCCCTTCCAGACCCGTGAAATGCACGGAATATCTGTACCAGCCCTTGTGCCCTTCGATCACCTGCATCAGCGTCGGCTCGCCAATAATGGCGACACGGGCTCACGCCGCGCGCTTGCGCAGGGGGGCCAAGGCCTGCGCGCCCAGACAGCCGATTTCCTCGTCATGGGTAAAGGCGAAATGGATCGGCCGCGCTGTGGCCATCTGCGCATAAAGCGGCGCAAGCGCCACGGCGCTGGCGATAAACCCCTTCATATCGCAGGTGCCGCGCCCGTATAGCCGCCCATCGCGCTGGGTCATCACCCATGGGTCGGTGGTCCAGTCTTGATCGGCCACAGGCACGACATCGGAATGTCCCGACAGCAAGATGCCGCCGTCAATCTGCGGCCCGATCGTGGCAAACAGATTGGCCTTGGTGCCGCTGGGGTCGCGGAACACCTCGACCCGCGCGCCAGCATCATAGAGCAGATCGGCCAAATGCTGGATCATGGCAAGGTTGCTATCGGCCGAGACGGTGGGAAAGCTGATCAGCTTTCCCAAAATCTCTTGCGTGCGGTGCAAATGATCCAATGGTTATTCCTTGACGAACAATTTGCGTTCAACCGCGCATAGCGCCTGCGCCGCGCCCGTTTCACCGATCAAAATGGTTTCGGTGGTCTCTAGGCCCCAGCTATCCATCCACAGCGCCGGCATGAAATGGAACACCATGCCCGGTTCTAGAACGGTTTCATCCTCGGCGCGGATCGAAGCGGTGCGTTCGCCCCAATCTGGCGGATAGGACAGACCCACAGGATAGCCCATCCGGCCTTCGCGGTGGATGCCGTATTTCTTGAGCACATTCATAAAGGCATTGGCGATGTCGCGGGTTTGGTTGCCCGCGCGGGCGGCATCCAGCCCTGCGGCGATGCCTTCGATCTGCGCCTCTTCAGCGCGGCGCATCTCGTCTGGCGGGGTGCCCAGATAGACGGTGCGGCACAGCGGCGCGTGATAGCGGCGATAACAGCCCGACAGTTCAAAGAACGTCGCCTCGCCCGCCTTCATCGGCGCGCCATTCCATGTCAGATGCGCAGCGGTGGCATCCATGCCCGATGGGGTCAGCGGCACGATGGCGGGATAATCGCCCCAATCCTCACCCACTCCGATCAATCCCGCGCGGGTGATTTCGGCGACCAATTCATTCTTGCGCAGACCAGGGCGCGAGAGGTCAATCGCGGTGCGCACGATCTTTTCGGAAATCGCCGCTGCCTTGCGGATAAAGACGATTTCTTCGTCCGATTTGACCAACCGCTGCCAGTTCACCACCGCTGTTGCATCGACCAGCACAGCGTTAGGCAGTTCCGCGCCCAGCACGGCATGGGCCTTGGCCGAGTAATAGTAGTTTTCCATCTCGACACCGATGCGGGCGCTTTGCAGCCCCATATCGCGCAGGATGCGCGCCAGATCTTGCATCGGATGGCGCAATGTCGATTGCACATAGCTATCGGCATAGCCGTGAATAGATGTCGGCGCGATCCAGCAGGTGCGCAGCGCGCCCAGACTGTCCATGTAACGGCCCCACCAATGCGGCTGCCCTTCCATGGTCAGGATCACGCCTTGGTGGACATAGAATGACCAGCCGTCATAGCCGGTTAACCATGCCTGATTGGACGGATCGGTCACAAAGATCGCATCAAGGCCCGCTTGGGCCATTGCACGGCGCGTGCGCGCGATTCGGCGGTCATATTCAGCTTGGCTGAACGGGGCATTCTGCGCGGTCATAATCTCTCCCTTGATGCTGTGTTGTGCACAAGCTTAAATCCAATTTCAGAATCCGTGCAAGTATCATTCGGTGAATGGGACGTTTTTGTAAAAAATACCTTGACACTTCCGCACAACTTCTTCCGTTGTATACAACAGGCGGCATCACCCATCAACAACCCACCGCCATAACAGGAGGTTCGGACATGAAGACATCTATCATGGCAACAACGGCGTTGGCTGGTGTTTGGCTGGGCGTTTCGGCGCTGACGGCCTTTGCAGGCCCGCTGGGGATCGCATCAATAGCGCCAGACCATTCGCATCGGTTTTGCGAATGAAATGCCCTTTGCCTATCCCTGGCGAGATGGCAGCCCCAAGGGTTTGTGAATGCGGCAGTGATCGGTGTGCTGGCCAATATGGGCTATACCGATATTGAATCGGTCGAAACCGAATGGGGCGGTTTGATCCCCGGCCTTAATGCGGGCCAGTTCGACATCATCACCGGGCGGTATGAATATTCTGAATGCCCGCTGCGAGAATATCGCCTTTTCTGAGCCGATCGCCAAAATCGGTGACGGCTTTATCGTCGCGCGCCGGGCAATCCTGCGGGCATTGCGACCTATGCCGATGTCCAAACCAGCGTGTCACGCTGGTCACAGGGGCTGGCTATTCCAACATCGCGGTGGCGAAATCGGCTGGCGTGCGAAGATCAACTGATGATCGTGCCTGGCCCGACCGAGATTTTGGCCGCAGTCAAGGCAGGCCGCGCCGAAGCGGGCACTGGCACCTATCCCACGATGAAGCAATTGGCCGATAGTTCAGGCGGCGCTGTGGAAATCGCCGAATAGTCCCGCCATGCCCGAGGAGTCGTTCAACTGGGCTGGCGTTGGTTTCAAGGTTGACCAAGATTTCCTTGATCGGTTCAACGCCGCGCAGGCCGCCTATCTGGGTTCGCCCCAGATGATGGTTCCGGTCGCCGAATATGGCTATTCGGATGCGATGTTGCCTGGTGACAAGACCACCGAATGGGTCTGCGCAAACCGCTAATCGCCACGCATCGGGGCTGGCGCGTCTGGCCCGATCAGGTGAACTGCAAAGGTAATTTTGGCAATGTGGGACTTCCTGCAAACCTATGGCCCGCGGTTTCTGGATGGGGCGCTGGTGACTTGCGCCCTGTTCCGCTGGCCGCGCTGGTCGGCTGCGTGGCCTTTGCCGCGGGTCTTGGCCGTTGTGTCGCCATTTTGGCCGCTGCGCACGGTTGCGACGATTTATATCGAGGTGTTTCGCGGCACATCGCTGTTGGTGCAGCTGTATTGGATTTTCTTTGTCTTGCCGCTGTTCGGGATCCAGCCTGCGCCCAAATTCGAGGCAGGGTTTCTATCCGGTGGGTTGAATGTCGGCGCTTATGGCGCCGAGATCGTGCGCGGCGCGATCCAAGCGGTGCCGCGTGGCCAGTATGAGGCGGGCTATGCCCTGTCGATGTCCCCTGCCAAGCGGATGCGGCGCATCATCTTGCCGCAGGCCTTGTGCTGATGTTGCCGCCTTGGGGCAATTTGATGATTGAATTGCTCAAAGGAACGGCGCTTGTCGCCTTGATCGCGGTGCCAGACCTGATGTTCGTGGCCAAACAGATCAACGGCGTCACCTTTCGTTCCGCCGAGGCATTCGGCGTGGCCTTGCTGATCTATTACGTTCTGGCGCGGTTGCTGATCACCCCTGCGATGCGCGGGCTGGAACGTGTCATGGCGAAAAGATTGGGACGCACATGAGCTTTGATTGGAGATGGGATTTCGCCTTTGAAATCTTGCCGCGCCTGCTGCGTGCGGCGGTGAATACGCTGATGGCGGCGGGTATCGGCTATGCTTTGGCGATGGTTCTGGGGTTGGTGTTTGCGCTGGCGCTGCGCAGCCCGTGGCCCGTGCCACGGCGGATTTTGCGCGAAGTGCTGGAATTCATCCGTTCGACCCCGCTGGTGGTGCAGATCTTTTTTATCTTTTACGTCGGCCCGCAGGTGGGGATGACCCTGTCGCCTTGGGTGGCGGGGATGATCGCCATCGGCCTGCATTATTCCGCCTATCTAACCGAGGTTTACCGCGGGGCGATCGACGCTGTGCCGCGCGGCCAATGGGAAGCCTGCCGCGCCCTGAACATGAGCACGCGCGACACCTACACGCGGGTGGCTCTGCCCCAAGCCTTGCCCCATGCCATGCCAGGTATGGGCAATTATCTGGTGGGTATTTTCAAGGATACGCCGATGTTGTCGGTGATCGGGGTGACCGAATTGATGCAGGTGGCCAATGCTATCGGCTCGGAAACCTATCGGTTTATTGAACCTTATACGCTGGTTGGCGTGATTTTTTTGGCGCTGTCGCTACCCACTGCGGGGCTGGTGCGTCTGGGCGAACGGCGGCTGCGCCGCAAACTGGGATTGTAACGCATGGATCTGTCCACTTATCCGCTGGAACTGCCAGAATATGACCGCCCGATGGTGCGGTTCATGAATGTGACCAAGAGTTATGGCACATTGACCGTTCTGGACAATCTGAACCTTGATATCCAGCGCGGGGAAATGGTGTCGGTGATCGGCCCGTCAGGGTCGGGCAAGACCACGGTGCTGCGGATGCTGATGACGCTGGAAACGATCAATGGCGGGGTGATCTATGTTGATGGTCAACCGCTGACCCATATGGCGCGCAATGGCCGCCTTGTCCCCGCAAGCGAGGCGTATCTACGCAAGCAGCGCGCCGCCATCGGGATGTGTTTTCAGCATTTCAACCTGTTCCCGCATATGA
>JAGYKZ010000070.1 GCA_018401385.1 Roseicyclus sp. | reverse complement strand
GAGCCAAGCAGCGTGTCATCACCGACATCGCCGAAAATTTCATCATCGCCCGCGCGGCCATTGACGCTGTCATTTCCAGCACCAAGGCGAATGAAGTCATCCCCGTTCGAGCCGGTGATCGTGTCGTCCCCGTCTCGGGCAAACAACGCCCCTGGATCTGTCATCGTGCGGCTGTCTGCACCATCGGTCAGGTTAATGTTTGGGGCTTCGCCTGTTCCAGAGCCTGTGCCACTGGTTGGACTTGACCCTGTCGCAACTGAGCCAGAGTTGTTTGATGATTTTTTGTTGTCATCATCGTCATCGGTGAGAAAGGCATAGCCAACGCCTGCGGCCACCAGTGGCCCGATCAAGAGAAGAGCAAGCATAGCATAAACCCCTAAATGCCATTATTTGGACACAATCTTATTCTTTTAGACATTATTAACCAAATGAAAAATTAATCACCACGGAAACGGACTGTTCTTGATTTGGCAATTCTTTGATTTTGTTGGTGTTTCGCCTTCTAGGTGAAGTCACCATGGGCAAACCACCCGCCCGTGATCGCACCCCCATGAGCATAAAAAAGCCACAATCGCGGCCCTTGCCTTGTGGTTGCGCACCAGTAATCCCGCACCCCTGTGCGCCAATTAGGGTCATCGAGCCACCATTCTGGCGCGATTCTTTCAGGACCAAGGGCAGATTGCAGGGTGAAATTTTGTCGCCGCCATGTGAAATGTGCGGGTGGCCTATGCGGTGCAGCGGTGCAGATGAATTCTGGGGCAAACAGCGTCAAAGGACGCGGCAAATGATGGCGTGGCCATGGTTCATCAAAAGGCTCTGACCATGCGGCAGCCAATCGTTTTTCGGATTTTTCCGCAAGATGACTATCGGCAGGATAGGGGCGCGTAATGGCCTCGATGCCAATTCTTGTGCCAAGCCGCGTGATCAAATGATCCAACCCGCCGCGCGTTTCATGGGCGCGGGCCGTGGTGTCACCGTTTTGATGGGGTGTTTCATGGCGCACTTCGGTGTGCAGCGCTTCAAGACGGATCATATCGAAGGCGGTTGTGGGGTCGAGATCCGTCAGGCCATGCCGCATCTGCAATTTGAGCAGGCTGTAAATTGTGTGGCAATCGGTATGGCTGCGGGCAAGGCGCAAGGTGATCTGACGCTGCCGATTGGTCATGTCCACAAGATCAAGGCGTAGGTCACGCAGGCTGCGCCCTGCCTTGTCCAATTTCTGACAAAGCGCCTCAATCAGGCGCAGAATTGCGGCATCAAGATCATCACTGGTTCCAATAGGATCGGGAAAGCTCATACGGGTCGCGAAATAGGGCTGGCTTTGTGCGGGGGAGACAGGCTCGGCCACTGTGCCTAAGGCCTGATCCAAGCGGTGCAAAAGATGCGGGCCAAAGCGGCGGGCCAGCCCTGCACGGGGTTGCTCAAGCAGATGATGGATTTGATGCAAGCCCAGCCGCGCCAGACCTTCCACTGTTTCACCGTCAAGCCGCAAAGCGGCAACAGGCAATGGCAAAAGTGCGGCACGGGTTTCCAACGGTGGCGCGATATGGATCGCGACATCTTTGGTTTGGCGCGAAGATGGCGCGCATTTTGGCCCCTGATCGCGCCGGCGCAAAGCGGCGCGCACCCGCGTGGCGCGGGCCTCTTGGCTGATGGCATCGCCACGCGTTTCATGGGTCTGATATGTGACCGCGCCAAAGCGTGCCAAGGCCCGCGATAATATCTGTGATAACCGATTTCCGCGCTGAGGCCGAATCCCAGAGATCGCGCAGCGTACTTGTAGCCATGGCGGAAAACCCGCCGAAAAGATGGGCGCATCCTGGGATATCCATCACCAACCCATTTGTGCTTCTGGCGCAACCCAGGCGAGAATTTCTCCCGCCCATCTGCATAGGGCTTTGTGAAAGGCCTGCTCTTGGGCAGGGGTTGCGGCTGCATGACCAGATCCTTTACTGCGTAAAGCGGCGACATCGCGCCTGCCTAGGCAACCCTATAGCTTGCGCCCTGGCAGAGGGTGCGGAGATAATCTCAATTTGCCGCACTCCGTATTCCCTGAAAGCGGATGATCCATGAGGCGGCTGCTTGACGCAGAATTGCTCCGCCTTATGGGCAGATACAGCGAGAGAACACGGCGCGTTTTGCCAATGGGCTGGGTCACAGGTGCGGACATTCGCACATGATCCTGACCATATGTTCATGATTTGTTCTAATTTAGACGGCGCGCGTTCCAGAGTCGAGGTCCCACGCCTATTGCAAATGGCGCAAAAGATCAACTGGCATAGCTTCATCGAACAAAAGCCCGTTGGCAATTTGATAGGAATTGGATCGCAGCCATGCTTTTGGGTCCGACGCCATCTGCATACCTGTGTTCAAACCCTGCTGCGGTGGTGCGTTTGCAATTCTGTGCGTTCGCTGCGGGTCAACACACGATCATTGCGCATTATGTGGCGCGAATCATTCGCAGACGCCCCCGCAATACGATCCGCAGAGATGACCCAGAACAATCACCGTAGCTGTCGGCGGTTATATCGTTCAAAGGCACGGAAATTATCAGCAGACCATCAGCGCCCCACGCCTCTTGCGCCCGCAGGTACGCAGCAAAATCGCGGATTGCCCATGATCGGGTAGCGTGACCCATCCGCCTGTGTCACGGATTGGCTGCGCCAAATGCAGCGCCACGGGTGGTCTCTGCGGCCCGCCAGACGATAGTCAAACCCTTGCGGCAGGTGATTTCCAAGGCCCATGGCCGACCACTCTGCCACCCTGCTTCGCTGAGATAATGCGCGGCGGAGGCAAGCGCATCGCGCGGGTCGTCCCCCCAGATGTCGGCGCGGCCATCCCCTGTGTAATCAATCGCATAGGCCAGATAGCTTGTGGGCATGAATTGCGTATGCCCCATTGCCCCTGCCCAAGACCCCGAAAAGGCACGCGGGCTGACCGCGCCCAGTTCCAAGATTTGGAGGGCCGCAAGAAGTTCAGATTCGAAATAGGCGCGCCTGCGTCCTTCCCATGCCAGCGTGGCCAGCGCGCGCAGCGTGTCTGTGTTGCCACGGAAACTGCCATAGGAGGTTTCCACACCCCAAACCGCGATCAAGATTTCAGCGGGCACGCCAAATTGTGCCTCGATCCGTGCGAGGTCTGCGCGGTAACGCTGATAATTGGCGCGGCCATTTTCGATCCGCTGTCGCGAGACCGCACTGTCGAGATAGTCCCAAATCGGACGCACGAATTCGGATTGATTGCCATCGAGCCGCACCACCTCATCCAAGGGGGTCATGCTTCCCAGTGCTGCATTCACCACAGCAGGTGAAATGCCCTGTGCGATGGCGCGGGTTGTAAAATCACTCCGCCAGGTGGCGAAGCTGTCGCGCGCAGTGGTTTGGGTGATCAAATTGGCAGGGCGGGGTTCGGGCAACAGTGATCTGCTGACGGCAAGGTTTTGTGCCATGGCGGTTTGCGCCGTCAGGGCCAAAAAAATTCCTGCAACTGGCCTGCACCATTCCCAAGAACCTCGCCCTATCCGCATCGCTTTCCCCTTGTGCAAAACGTGCTGGCCGCACTGCGCTACAACAGGTCGAATCTAACGCGGGGGCGCGGTCTCGCATAGGATAATCTTGATCAGGCGCGGTGCTTTTTCAATTTGCGCAATTTGCGTTTTTTGGCCTCGGCTTGGCCGGATTTGCGTCCGCCAAAGCCACGTTTGCCGCGCTTGCCCGTGTTGGGGCGATGTTGTGTGCCGTGGATTTCGATCAATTCCAAACCGATGCCACCCGTAACGGGAAGCGCCTCGGTCAACCGCACGAGAACCCGATCCCCAATGCCCAAGGTAAGGCCCGTATCCGCGCCCATCAGGGTTTGGGTGTCGGCATCGAAGTGAAAAAACTCGCGCCCCAAACTGCGCACAGGCAACAGCCCGTCCGCACCTGTTTCATCCAGTTTCACAAAAGCCCCAAATCGCGCCACGCCTGAGATGCGGCCCGTGAATTCCGCGCCCACGCGATCTTTCAGATAGGCGGCCAGATAACGGTCCGTAGTATCGCGCTCGGCCACCATCGCGCGGCGTTCGGCTTCGGAGATCTGTTTGGCGGTCGCTTCCAGGGTTTCGATATCCTCTGGTGCCAGACCATCCTTGCCCAAGCGATAAGATGAAATCAGCGCGCGATGCACGATCAAATCTGCATAGCGCCGAATGGGCGAGGTGAAATGTGCATAGGCCTTTAGGGCAAGGCCAAAATGGCCAAAATTCTCGGGGTGGTAATAGGCCTGTTGCATTGAACGCAAGGTCGAGATGTTGATCAATTCGTCATGATCCGTGCCCTCCGCTTGGGCCAAAAGCGCGTTGAGGTGACGTGTCATCAACACCTGACCCTTGGCCAAAACAAGCCCTGCACTGGCCGCAGTATCACGCAAAGCGTCAAGTTTTTCAGGGTCTGGTTCCTCATGAACGCGAAACAGCAGCGGCGATTTTTTCGCAATCAGAATTTCCGCCGCCGCCACATTGGCCAAGATCATGAATTCTTCGATCAGGCGATGCGCGTCCAGACGGTCGCGGAAGGCCACGCTGTCCACCGTACCTGCATCCGATAGGATGATCCGCCGCTCAGGCAGATCGAGGTCAAGCGGCTGGCGGCGCGCGCGGGCCATTTTGAGCGCATCATAAGCGGCGAAAAGCGGCGCAATCACAGGCGTCATCAAGGGAACGCAGCGCGGGGATGGGGCACCATCTTGTGCCGCCTGTGCTTCCTCGTAAGAGAGGGAGGCCACAGAGCGGATCAAGGCGCGATGAAGGCTTTGCCCAAGCTTTTCGCCTTGCGCATCAATGACCATGCGCAAAGCAAGGCTGGGGCGCACGACACCTTCATGAAGCGAGCAGAGATCGCCCGATAGCCGATCAGGCAGCATCGGCACGACACGGTCAGGAAAATAAGCGGAATTGCCCCGCTTTTTCGCCTCGCGGTCTAAGGCGCTGCCAGCGCGCACATAATAGGCGACATCGGCAATCGCGACCCAGATCACATGGCCGCCCTTATTCTTGGGGTCTGGGTCTGGATGAGCATAGCAGGCGTCATCATGATCCCGTGCATCGGAGGGATCAATGGTCACGAAAGGCAAATCGGTCAGATCCTCACGGCCTGCTTTGGTCGCAGGCTTGGCCTGATCCGCCTCCGCGACCACCTCATCGGGGAAATGATCGCGCAGGCCATGTTCATGAATGGCGATCAGGCTGACCGCCTTCGGCGCGCTTGGGTCGCCCAGCCGTGTGATGACCCGCGCGCGGGGCAAGCCCATGCGGGCCTTCGGCCCCGCCAATTCCGCTTCGACCAATTCGCCGTCTTTTGCGGAGAGGGTCGCGTCCGAGGCCACGCGCCATTCTTTATCCGAGCCTTTGGACACTGGCAAAATCCGTCCACCCTCGGAGGTCTCGCGAAAAATGCCGATGAATTTGCGCGGGTTGGTTCCGATGCGGCGAATAAGCCGCGCAAGATAGTGGTGATCTGCGCCGCTGACCTTTTGCAGACGCGCCAGAATGCGGTCGCCCTCTCCCAAAGCGGGGTCAGCTTCGCGTGGGACAAACAGGATCCTTGGGGCTTCGCCAGAACCGTGCCATTCCATCGGACGGCAGAATTGGTCACCCGCATTGTCCGCGGCCAAAACGGTCAGAATCGACACAGGCGGCAATTGATCAGGGTCGCTGTAGGTTTTCTTGGCGCGGCGCAGATGGCCTTCATCCTCCAATTCTTTGAGCACGCGTTTCAGATCAATGCGCGCAGCGCCTTTGATACCGAAAGCCTTCGCGATATCGCGTTTTGAATTGGCATGGGGGTGATCAGAAATCCATTGCAGGATTTCATTTTTGGATGGGATGGCGCTCATGATGCTGCCCTAACATGGCAGGTGGCCCGCGTCATCGGGAAATTACACGCGCAGCAGCGCGGCACGGCTGAGGCGGAAGTCCGAGGCGATCCAACGCGCTTCCAGATCGGCCAGCTTTCTGCCCAAATCTGGACCTTGCAGATGCGGCATCAAATCGGCCGCAGTGAGGGGAAATTTTGCCAAAGCGCCCTTCTGCGCGGCATCTATCTCGACCAGGTCCAATGGGGTTTCAAAGAACGCGTGGTGCAGCAGCAGAGCATCGCGTGCGGTCTCAATGCCGTGGCGATACCCCATTTCGGCCGCCGCCATCCCACCAGAGGCCAAATCGCGCAATTGGCTGACGTCCCGCGCCGTGGATTTGGACAGCCGCAGCGCTGTTTGAAGCGCCTCTCCCCCGATGGCCGCAAGTCTGCGCGCGGGGAATGGCGATACCCTGAGCAGGCCTTCGAGATGGATCAGCGGGGCGAGCGCGCGTATGTCCGCCCCGGGGACGCAGTGCCGCAAAACCCCTGTCTGGGCCATTGCCGCCATGGCGGGAGCGGGGTTGGGGGCAGTGAGAAGTTTACAGAGTTCCGCCCCAATCCGTTCGCGGGACAGCCGTGCGATGCCATCTGCATTTTCTGCACAGGCGGCCAAGATATCGGGATCAAATCCCGCATCATGGGCGGCATAAAACGCGTGAAACCGAAAATACCGCAAGATGCGCAGGTAATCTTCGCGGATGCGGGCCTCGGCTGTGCCGATGAAGCGCACGCGCGCGGCGCGCAGATCGCGCAAGCCCTGCCCCGTGGGATCAAATACGGCACCGGTGGCATCCGCATAGAGCGCGTTGATTGTGAAATCCCGCCGCGCGGCATCCGCCGACACATCGGTGCCGAAGGCCACGGTGGCATGGCGGCCAAATGTTTCCACATCGCGCCGAAAGCTTGTCACCTCAAAACTTTGACCATCAATGATCAGGCTCACCGTGCCATGCGCGGCCCCTGTGTCGACACATTTGATTGTCCCACTGCGCGCCAAGGCCATGACCGCATCTGGTGTGGCATCGGTGGCGATGTCGATATCCTCTACCGCATAACCCATCAGGTGATTGCGCAGCGCGCCACCCACCACAAAGGCCTGGTGACCTGCATCGCCCAAGAGCCGCAAGACACGCTGTGTGCTGGGTGATTCAAGCCAATCGGCAGATATGGTCAGCACGGCTATCATTCCATCCGATCCGCCAAGGATTTCAAGATTCGTGCGGTCGCGCCCCAGATGTAATACGGGCCATAGGGCACTGCATAGAATTTGCGCCATTGCCCGCGCCAACGGCGGGCTTCGATGCGGTAATTCTGTGGCCCCATGACAAAAGCCAGCGGAACGCGGAACACCTCCTCCACCTCATTGGCCTCTGGCATGGCGCAAAACGGGGTGATGATCTCCGCCAAGATCGGGGTGATGAGATAGCCTGTCACGGTTTCATGCGGCAGAAGAGGGGACAAAACCCGCACTGCGTCCGCAGGCAAGCCAATTTCTTCATGCGCCTCGCGCAAGGCTGTGTCGGCGAGAGTGGGGTCATCCATATCCTGCTTTCCGCCTGGAAAGGCGATTTGACCAGGATGATGCGCCAAATGCGAGGCGCGTTTGGTCAAAACCACCTGAGCCTCCTGTCCAAATGTCTCGATCCCAAACAGAACGGCAGAAGGACGCAGCTTGCGTTCGTCTTGCAG
>JAGYKZ010000007.1 GCA_018401385.1 Roseicyclus sp. | reverse complement strand
ATATCTTTGAGCACAGTGCGCCCGCGCAATTCCATCAGCACCGCAAGCGCGGGTATTTCCCACAGCATCACCTCTGGCCATGCGCCTTCAAAGGTCAGCTCATACTGATCCCCCACCCGTTCCAGATGATAGGGCGGCAGTTGCAGCGCCTCGAACCATTCCATGAAATCGGAGCGGAACATCTGCCGCTTGCCGTAAAACGTATTCCCGCGCAGCCACGTGCTTTCGCCGCGCGTCAGGCGCAGGGTGCGGATGTGATCCAGCTGCTCGCGCAATTCGCCCTCGTCAATCAGATGCGCAAGCCGAATGCGTGTCGTACGATTGATCAGCGAGAACGCGACTTGGGTGTTGGGCCGATTGCGAAACACCGACTGACACATCAGCAATTTATAGAAATCCGTGTCGATCAGTGAGCGCACGATCGGGTCAATCCTCCAGCGATGGTTATGGACACGGGTGGCGATATCGACCATGGCTAGGCTCCAAGCAGGCGTGTTTCGCGCTGTTTAGAGCAAATCATGGGCCATAAAGGCAAGAGCGATGGAAATTTTCCTGCAAGGCACCCCAGGATTGGAGGATATCCTCGCCGAGGAGGCGCGCAGCCTGTCATTCTCTGGTGTGCGCTGCGTGGCGGGCGGTGTGATCTGTCAGGGTGATCTGTCAGAGGCGATGCGTGCCAATCTGTGGCTGCGCAGCGCGGGCCGTGTGTTGATCCGCATCGCGGAATTCCGCGCGATGCATCTGGCACAATTGGACAAGCGCGCACGCAAATTGGAATGGGCCAGCATTTTGCGAAGCGATCGTCCATGGCGGGTCGAAGCCACAAGTCGCAAATCGAAGATTTATCACCAACGCGCCGCCGCCGAGCGGATTGAGGGCGCGATCAGCGCCGCACTTGGCAGCGCGCCCACCCCAGAAGCGCGGATTGTCGTAAAACTGCGCATCGAGGATGATCTTTGCACATTCAGCCTCGATACATCGGGCGAAAGCCTCCACAAACGCGGGGCCAAGGAATTCGTCGGCAAGGCGCCGATGAAAGAAACCCTTGCGGCCGCGTTTCTGAGGGCTTGCGGCTATCATGGCGAGATGCCTGTGGTCGACCCCATGTGCGGCTCAGGCACATTCTTGTTGGAGGCTGCCGAGATTGCCGCGTGTCTGCCCGCAGGGCGCGGGCGCAGCTTTGCCTTTGAGGATCTCGCGGGGTTTGAAAGCGCAGATTGGTCAGACATGCGCCGCAGGTTTACATCCCGCAAGGCCGAAGCCGTGCAATTCTTTGGCTATGACCGCGACCAAGGTGCCATCACAGGCGCCCGCACCAATGCCGAGCGGGCGGGGGTGAGCGACTGGATCAGCTTTGCCTGTCAGCCCCTCAGCGCGCTTGAGCCGCCGACCAAACAAAAAGGCTTGGTGATCCTCAACCCGCCCTATGGCGCACGAATTGGAAATCGCAAATTGTTGTTTGGGCTTTACGGCGCAATTGGGGCGGTGATGCAGGAACGGTTCCACGGATGGCAATTTGGCCTGATCACCTCGGATGAGGGATTGGCGAAATCCACGGGCCTCACATGGGCGGAAGTGAGCCGCCCCGTGGCCTTTGGCGGTTTGTCGGTGAAACTCTATCAAGCCAAGCTGTGAACGCCCCGAATGACAACAGATCTTGTGCGAAGAAAGGCAGAGTGCCGCATCACCTAAGGGTTGAGTTGCACAAGGCAAGGGCGTAAATCGCGGCCATGTATATCGTTGCCGCCCTCTATCACTTCACCCGATTTGACGCGCCCGAAGATTTGCGCGCGCCCCTGCTTGATCTATGCGAGGCGCGGGGGATCAAGGGATCGCTCCTGCTTGCGCGCGAGGGGATCAACGGCACCATCGCGGGCAGTCGCGCGGGGATTGACGCGGTTTTGAACCATATCCGCAGTTTGCCAGGTTGTAAGACGTTTGAATGGAAGGAAAGCACGGCAACCGATATGCCCTTTGGCCGCCTCAAGGTCCGCCTTAAGCGCGAGATCGTGACGATGGGTGTGCCTGAAACCGATCCGCTGAAAATTGTTGGCACCTATGTTGCGCCTGAGGAATGGAACGAATTGATCTCGGCCCCCGATGTGGCGGTGATCGACACCCGTAATGATTACGAAGTGGCCATTGGCACATTCAAAGGTGCGATTGATCCCCAGACCGAAAGCTTCCGCCAATTCCCGCAATGGTGGGAGGAGAACAAACACCGCTTCCACAACAAGCGGATCGCGATGTTCTGCACAGGGGGCATTCGCTGCGAGAAATCCACCGCCTTCCTCAAGGATCAAGGCGTGGAGGAGGTCTACCACCTCAAAGGCGGCATCTTGAAATACCTTGAGGAAATGCCGCAGGAAGGCAGCCTTTGGGAGGGCGAGTGTTTCGTCTTTGATGAACGCGTATCTGTCGGCCATGGCCTGAAGCAAGGGCCTTATGGCCTCTGTCGCGCCTGCCGCCGTCCCATTTCAGACGCAGACCGCAATCACCCCGATTTTGAAGACGGCGTGTCCTGTCATCAATGTATGACAGAACACAGCGACACAGATCGTGCGCGATTCCGCGAACGGCAGCACCAGATCGCGCTGGCCAAAGCGCGCGGCGAAAGCCATTTGGCAGGCTAATTCTCGCTTTCGTGAATTTTCTGTGACAGCGCGGTTTCGGACTTTGATCGACTCATTATTTCGTTTATTTACGAAATATGGAAAATACACTTGTTTCGCAGCTTTCAACATTAGGTCACGCACCGCGGCTCGATATTTATCGGCTGCTTATGCGCCGCTATCCCGATTGGATGGCTGCGGGTGAGATTGGCACAGCCCTTGGGATCAAACCCTCCACCCTTTCTGCCTATCTCAATGCACTACAGGGCGCGGGGCTGATTGCGCAAAACCGCCTTGGCACGTCGCTGCGCTATCGGGTGTCGATACCAGCCGCGCAAAACATGATGGCGGTGCTTTTTGCTGATTGCTGTCGTGGACGGGTTGTCCTGCCCTCTCTTTGCCCTCCAGAATTGGAAAATACCATGACCAAAGATCGCTTCAACGTCCTGTTCCTGTGCGTGGGCAATTCCGCGCGTTCCATCATGGCCGAAGCGCTGCTGCGCGATATGGGCGGGGATCGCTTTTCCGCCTATTCGGCGGGGATCACCCCCTATAGTGAACTGAATCCAATGACCGTTTCGCTTCTGGCGGAGAAAGGACATGACACAAGCCTGTTATCCTCCAAACATATCAGCCTTTACCAGTCCGAAGACGCGCCCCGCATGGATTTCGTTTTCACCGTCTGCGACATTGCCGCAAATGAGGAATGTCCCCCATGGGCAGGTCAACCGGTCAGCGGGCATTGGGGCCTGCCTGATCCTGTGAAGGCTACGGGCACAGAGGCCGAGCGGGCATTGGTGTTCCAGGCAACCTATGGCGCGCTGCGCAATCGCATCGCGGCCTTCACAGCCCTTCCCATCGAAAGCCTTGAGCGCGCAGCGCTGCAAAAAGCGGTGGATCAGATTGCAGAACTAGAGCTTAAGGATTGAGAATATGACTGTCTACGCTTTGAACGGATTGGGCCGTATCGGCAAATTGGCCTTGCGCCCTTTGATCGAGAGCGGCGCTGAAATCGCTTGGATCAATGATGCGGTGGGTGATGCCGCGATGCACGCGCATCTGTTGGAATTCGACACGGTGCACGGGCGCTGGCCTGCCGCGTTTTCGGCCATGGATCGCGCGGTTGTGATCAACGGGCAGACCATCCCCTTCATCGGCACAAAAGACCTCAATGCCTTGCCGCTTGACGGCGTAGATGTGGTGATCGACTGCACTGGAAAATTCAAAACCGAGGCGGATTTAGCCCCCTATTTCGCAGCAGGCGTGAAAAAGGTGGTCGTCTCCGCCCCCGTCAAAGACGGCCCAACGGCGAATATCGTCTATGGTGTAAATCATGATATTTATGACCCTTCCACCCATCACATCGTGACTGCTGCAAGCTGCACCACAAATTGCCTTGCCCCCGTGGTGAAGGTGATGATGGAGGAATTTGGTATCAAACATGGCTCTATCACCACGATCCATGATGTGACCAATACCCAAACCATCGTGGACAGGCCCGCCAAGGATTTGCGCCGCGCGCGGTCTGCGCTGAATTCGCTGATCCCGACCACAACTGGCAGCGCCACCGCGATCACGCTGATCTATCCCGAACTCAAGGGCAAGCTGAATGGCCATGCTGTGCGCGTGCCGCTGTTGAACGCCTCGATCACAGATTGCGTGTTTGAACTGGCCCGCGAAACCACGGCGGAGGAAATCAACGCCGCTTTCGCCCGCGCCGCGGATGGCGTGCTGAAGGGCATTCTGGGGTTTGAGACCCGTCCCTTGGTCAGCGCGGATTATACCAATGACATTCGGTCCTCCATTGTGGATGGGCCATCCACTATGGTCATCAATGGCACACAGGCCAAGATATATGCATGGTATGACAATGAAATGGGTTACGCGCATCGCCTGATTGATGTGGCGCGTATGGTGGGTGCACGCCTGTGACGGCGCAAAAGCCCTCCGCCCTGCCCGCCTATATCGCGGTAACAGCGTCCTATTGGGCCTTCATGCTGTCGGATGGCGCGCTGCGGATGTTGGTTCTTTTGGCGTTTCACGAACGCGGCTTCAGCCCCGTCCAACTGGCCTATCTGTTTCTGCTCTACGAGCTGGCAGGCGTCATCACCAATTTGTCCGCAGGTTGGCTGGCCGCACGGTTTGGCCTGACCCGCACACTCTATGCGGGGCTCATGCTACAGGTGGCCGCCCTTTTGGCCCTGACCGCCCTTGATCCCGCATGGTCCATCGGGGCATCGGTCCTTTACGTAATGGCCGTGCAAGGGGCATCAGGCGTGGCCAAGGATTTGGCCAAGATGTCGTCCAAATCGGCGGTTAAACTATTGGCCCCCGAGGGTGCTGGATTGCTCAAATGGGTGTCTTGGCTCACAGGCAGCAAAAACGCGGTCAAAGGTCTGGGGTTCCTCTTGGGGGCGGCGCTTCTGGCGCTTTATGGCTATGACACCGCGCTGATCGGGATGGCCACCGTTCTGGGCGTGATCCTGATCGCCGTTTTACTGTTCATGCCAGAGGGCCTGCCCAAAGGGAAAAAATCCACGAAATTCTCATCGGTCATCTCGCGCGACACCAACATCAATCGCCTGTCCGTGGCCCGCGTGTTTTTATTCGGGGCGCGCGATGTGTGGTTCGTTGTGGGCATTCCTGTCTATTTCTATGCGGTTCTCTCGGATGGCAGCGATGAAAGCCGGCGCGCGGCCTTTTTCATGATCGGCACATTTATGGCGATTTGGATCATCCTGTATGGCGCGGTTCAGGCCATGGCACCACAAATCCTAAAGGCTTCAGCCAATGATCTGCCGCGCCTGGCCCGCAATGCGCGGTTTTGGGCCTTGGCGCTGATCCCTATCCCCGCTGCATTGGGGCTTACGGTATGGGCCGCTGGCACCCCTGCGCTTTGGCTGACCGCAACGGTGGTTTTGGGACTTCTGGCCTTCGGTGGAATATTCGCCGTCAATTCAGCTTTGCATTCCTATTTGATTCTGGCGTTTTCCAAATCGGAGCGGGTCAGCCAAGATGTCGGCTTCTACTACATGGCAAATGCAGCGGGCCGGCTGCTTGGTACGGGTCTGTCGGGCTTGGCATATCAGGCAGGCGGCGTAGAGGCCTGTTTGATCACGGCCAGTGTCCTGCTGTCTTTGTCTGCGCTTGCCGCCAATCGGCTGCATCCGCAGCGCTCATGAGCGCGCGGGCCAGCCGCTCCCGATGCATGGTATATAGCCCCGTTGCCACAATCACGGCTGTGCCCGCCAAGGTCCAACTATCCGGCAAGTGCGCGAAAACAAGATAGCCATACATCACGGACCACAGGATCATGGAATAATGAACAGGCGCAAGAACCACCGCTTCGGCAATTTCAAGCGCACGGATCACCATCAATTCAGCCACGCCCGCCAAGGCTGCGATTGCAATCATCAAAATGATTGAGGTTGGGTCGCTAGGCCAAATCCAAACAAAAGGCAGCGGCAGGCTGATCAAGGCGCTGCCCACAAGCGCGGTATAAGCGACTGTGGTATAAGTGTTGTCGTAAGGCGCGATCATGCGTGAGAGCACCTGCCGCAGAGCAAACAGACTTGCGGCCAGCAGCACCAACAGCACCGCAGGATGCACGATCCCCAAGCCTGGGCGGATGACGATCAACGTGCCGATAAAACCGATAGAAATGGCCGCCCAACGATGCCAACCCACGGTCTCGCGCAAAATCACCGCACCCAAAACCGTTACGATCAGCGGGGCAACAAAGGTGACAGCCACCGCATCAGCCAGCGGCACGAAACTGACGCCGAGAATAAAACAGGTGGCCGAGATCACCGCAATCGCCCCTCTCACCACCTGCAACTGCGGCTTGGCGGTGCGCAAGATCACAGACCCGCGCCACATCAGCAAGACCACAACGCCAAACAACAGCCCCAATTGGCGCGTCCAGACAATTTGCACAGGGTGGAACGTATCCGTAAGAAATTTGGCCATCGTATCGACCGCTGCAAACAAGAAAAACCCAGCCGCCATCAGGGCCAAACCTTTCAGGTTGCTTGGCTTTTTGGGGGCGGTCGGGGGGATGGGTGCGTGATGTGGAAGGTCTGGAATGGTGGGCATGATTGGCACGGTGATTTGGTATACCATGTCCATAGGCTGCAAATGACGCGCTGTCGACTAGGCAAATGGCTGACAAGAAACGCAACCGCCCTAATTTGCACAATCATGGAGAAACGACCTGTTCAACTCGTCTGGTTCAAACGCGATTTGCGCGTGACAGATCACGCCTGTCTGGCGCAGGCGGCGGCGCGGGGGCCCGTGTTACCGCTTTATATTATTGAACCTGATTTTTGGGGTGAACCTGACACAAGCGCGCGGCATTGGACGTTTTTGCGGCAATCCTTGGACGAGCTGCGCGCAGCGCTCGCCCACTTAGGTCAACCCCTGCTGATCCGCCAAGGGAATGCTGTCGCGGTGTTGGAACACCTGTCCCAAGAATGGCCGCTGGCCGCGCTTTGGTCACATCAGGAAACGGGGAATGATTGGACCTACGCCCGTGACAAGCGGGTTTCAGTATGGTGCAAATCCAAGGGTCTGCCCTGGCATCAGCCACGTCAATTCGGGGTGATCCGAAAATTGGCCTCGCGCGATGGATGGGCGCGGGAATGGGACAGGCAGATGTCGCATCCCTGCCATGCAATTCCGCATCTTGAACCGATTTATGAGGCGCCTGATTTCGATTTGCCCAAGCCCGAGGATCTGGGCCTTGAACAGGACGGGGGCGACCAAATTCAAACGGGCGGATCAAATGCGGCGCGTGCGCTGCTGCATAGTTTCCTGAGCACCCGCGGCGCGCCCTATCGCGCGGCTATGTCCAGCCCGCTTGCTGGTGCAGATGCCTGCTCCCGCCTTTCACCGCATCTGACCTTCGGCACGATCTCTTTGCGCGAGGTGGCGCAAGCGGCCGCGCGGCGTGCAAAAGACCTGCCCAAAGGGCCAAGCCACACAAACTGGCGCGGATCACTCCGCGCTTTTCAATCGCGGCTCTACTGGCATTGCCACTTCATCCAAAAACTGGAGGACGAACCAAGGATCGAATGGGCGAATATGCATCACGCCTATGATGGCCTGCGTGATGATCCGCGCGGGCACCCATGGTTTGACGCATGGAAGGAGGGGCAAACGGGCCTGCCCTTCCTTGACGCCTGTATGCGATCACTGCGCCACACGGGATGGCTGAATTTTAGGATGCGCGCGATGGTGATGGCGGTCGCAAGTTATCATATGTGGTTTCATTGGCGTGAAACGGGGCTGCATCTGGCACGGATGTTCACCGATTACGAGCCTGGCATTCATTGGTCACAGGTGCAGATGCAATCCGGAACAACGGGGATCAACACGATCCGCGTCTATAACCCGATCAAACAGGGATTGGATCAAGACCCTGACGGGCTGTTCATCCGCACATGGATACCCGAGCTTGAGCAGCTTTCAGGGGACGCCCTGCATCGCCCGTGGCTGCATCCTGCCGCACAAGGGATTCTGGGGCGCACTTACCCCGCACCGATCTTCGACCCTGCTGCACGCGCCAAATGGGCCAAGGATCAAATTTGGGAAAAGCGCCGTGCCCCTGATCACAAGGTGGGCGCGGTTGCGGTGCTTTCCCGTCATGGCAGCCGCAAATCCCCCCGCAAAACGCGACGTGCAACCAAACACAGCAGCACACAATTGTCATTGTTCGACTAGCCTATTCTGCCGCCATCCGCGCTGTGGCACTGTGCATCCAAGCGTCAATGGCTGCAATCTGTGATTGGTCCAATCGCAAACCCAATTTGCTGCGCCGCCAGACCACATCTTCGGCCGTTTGCGCAAATTCATACTGCATGAGCCAATGCAGCTCCGCCTCGGTCAAGGTCGCACCAAAGTCGCGCCCCAGATCATCCGCCGTTTTGGCATCACCCAAAAGCGCCCATGCGTCCCGCCCATAGGCGCGGATAAGGCGCATGGACCATTTGGGTGTAAGAAACGGGTAATCCGCCCCAAGCGTGGCACTCAACCGATCCACATCGCCCACGGCAAAATCGCCGCCTGGCAAGGCCACCCCCGCCGTCCATGGCCCACGAGCACCCTTGGTGACATCTGCGATCTTCGCAAGCGCGGCCTCGGCCAAGCGGCGATAGGTGGTGATCTTACCGCCAAAAATATTGAGCAAGGGCGCACCCCCATCTGCCTCAAGGAGCAACGTGTAGTCCCGAGTGGCTGCCGAGGCCGATTGCGCGCCATCATCGTAAAGCGGGCGCAAGCCAGAATAGGACCAGACAATATCCTCGTCAGTGACAGGGGTGCTGAAATATTTATTCACAAAGGCCAACATATACGCCCGCTCCTCCGCGCTGCATTCGGCGCGGGTATCGGGGTCTTGGTGATCTTGATCGGTGGTGCCAATCAGGGTGAAATCCTGCTCATAGGGAATGGCGAAACAAATACGGCCATCTTCGCCCTGAAAGAAATAGCATTTCTCGTGATCGTAAAGCCGCTTGGTGACAATATGGCTGCCGCGCACAAGGCGGACGCTGCCCTTGCTGTTTTGTCCCAATTTCTGGCCGATCACATCGCTGACCCATGGCCCTGCCGCGTTGATCAAAATCCGTGCGTGATGCACATGGATTTGACCATCACGGGCCTGCGTGTTGATCTGCCAAATGCCATCCACACGGCGTGCCGAGACCACCTTGTGACGCGGCAGGATCACCGCACCGCGCTCGGCTGCATCACGGGCATTGAGCGCCACAAGGCGACTGTCTTCCACCCAGCAATCAGAGTATTCGTAGGCGTTGGCGAATTTATCCTGCAACGCCGCCCCTTCTGGGGCCGCGCGCAAATCCAACACAGATGTTGCAGGCAAAATCTGGCGCCCGCCTAAATGATCGTACAGAAACAGACCCAAACGGATCAGCCATTGCGGACGCCGCCCCGCCATCCATGGCATAAGTCGCGCCAAAAGCCGTGAGGTGGGAGTTTGGCTCTCAAAGCGCATATCTTTGTGATACGGCAGCACAAAACGCATCGGCCATGAGATATGGGGCATGGCGGACAACAGGACCTCCCGCTCAATCAGCGCCTCGCGCACCAGCCGAAATTCAAAATATTCCAAATAGCGCAAACCGCCATGAAACAGCTTGGTTGAAGCAGAGGATGTGGCCGAGGCCAAATCATTCATTTCCGCCAAGCGCACCTTCAGACCACGCCCTGCCGCATCGCGCGCAATGCCGCAGCCATTGATCCCGCCACCGATAATGAAAATATCGTCAATTTCTTTGGTCATATGCTGTACGCCTGCTTTTTTCAGTCCATTTTGGGGGAAACACCCCTTCCCCTACCACAAGGGAACGAAAACGAAAACCAAATTATTCGAAAATGTTCATTTTGGGTAAATTTCAGCGAATTGACCCCAGAATTGCTTCGCCATATGCTCATATGCGGACAGGGCCGCACAAAAGGGAACAGAAACGCATATGTCGCAGAGCTTTCGTTGGCCCGAGATATTGGAACACGCAAGGCGTGAGGGCAAAGTGACGGTAGAAGGCTTGGCCGCGCATTTTGGTGTCACCACGCAAACCATCCGCCGTGATCTGAGTGATTTGGCAGATGCGGGTAAGTTAGAGCGCGTTCATGGCGGTGCGATCCTGCCCTCTGGTGTGGCCAATATCGGCTATGAAATGCGGCGCAGCCTGAACGCCGAAGAAAAGGCGCGTATTGCAGCGGCCTGCGCCGCAGAAATCCCAAATGATATTTCGCTATTCCTCAATATCGGCACCACGACCGAGGAGGTCGCGCAAAACCTGCTGCATCATAAAAACCTGCTTGTGGTGACCAATAACATCAATGTTGCCACAATCCTCGCCGCCAATCCCGATTGCGACATCATTCTTGCCGGCGGTCAATTGCGCCGCGCTGATGGCGGTCTGGTCGGAAAGCTGACCTCAGACGCCGTGGCGCAGTTCAAATTTGATCTCGCGGTGATCGGCTGTTCTGCAATTGATGAGGAAGGTGACTTGCTCGATTTCGACATCCAAGAAGTTGGGGTCAGTCAAACCATCCTCTCGCAATCACGCCGCGTGTTTCTGGTCGCGGATCAATCCAAATTCACCCGAACGGCACCTGTAAAAATCGCGCGCCTGTCACACGTGGACGCGCTGTTTACTGATCAACCGCTTACCCCAGAATTGGCCGCACGCTGCCGCGACTGGGGGCTTGTGACCCATATCATTCCCCGCGACTGACGAGAGCCTCGCCCATGACCCATATTCTTGCCATCGACCAAGGCACCACCTCGACCCGTGCAATTGTCTATGATGCGTCCTTCACCGCATTGGCGCAGGCGCAAGCCGAGTTTGCACAACATTATCCGCGCTCGGGTTGGGTGGAGCATGATCCAATGGATTTATGGGCGACAACCCAAACGTGCATCGCGGGGGCATTGCAAACGGCGAAGCTTGGCGCGCAAGACATCGCGGCCATCGGCATCACCAATCAGCGCGAAACCGTGGTGCTTTGGGACCGCAAAACTGGCACGCCTGTGCATAACGCAATCGTCTGGCAAGATCGACGCACGGCAGAACGCTGCATGAAGCTGCGCGCAGCAGGTCACGAGCCGATGATCGCGGCGAGAACGGGGCTTGTCCTTGACCCTTATTTTTCGGCCAGCAAATTGGCATGGCTTTTGGAGGAGATCCCCGGCATCCGCACGCGGCCGAGGCGGGCGAATTGGCCTTTGGGACGGTTGACACTTGGTTGATTTGGCAACTTACAGGCGGGGCTTCCCATGTGACCGATGTGACCAATGCCGCGCGCACGATGCTGTTTGATATTCACAAGCTTGAATGGTGCGCGGATATCCTGTCGCTCTTTGATATACCGCGCGCGGTTCTACCAGATGTGGTTGATTGTGATGCACATTTCGGAACCACGACAAAGGCCGCGATTGGCGCAGAAATCCCCATCCGCGCTGTGGCAGGTGACCAACAGGCGGCCACCATCGGGCAGGCCTGTTTCGCGGCGGGTATGGCCAAGGTCACCTATGGCACGGGCTGTTTTGCGCTGATGAACACAGGCGCAACGCCCGTTCCGTCCAAGAACAAACTGTTGACCACCATAGCCTATCGCATGGGCGGTGAGACGGCCTATGCGCTGGAAGGCTCCATCTATATTGCGGGTGCGGTGGTGCAATGGCTGCGCGATGGTTTGGGGGTCATCGCCAATGCAGCGGAAACGGAAACCATGGCCAAAGCCGCCGACAATGGCCAAAACGTGACCATCGTTCCCGCCTTTACAGGGCTTGCCGCGCCCTATTGGAATTCCGATTGCCGCGGTGCGGTCTTTGGTCTTGCGCGCAATACCGGCCCCAATGAACTGGCCCGGGCAGCACTGCAATCGGTCGGGTTACAGACCCGCGATTTGATGGACGCCATGCGCGCGGATATGATCGGGGTGGAGACAAACGAGACCGTCTTACGCGTGGATGGCGGGATGAGCGCCTCAGACTATACGATGCAATATGTGGCTGATATTTTGAACGCGCCCGTGGACCGGCCGACCCATGTTGAGACAACGGCACGCGGGGTCGCATGGCTGGCAGGCAATCAAGCGGGGCTTTATCCCGATCAAGCGGGATTTGCAAAAACCTGGGCCAAAGATCAACACTTCACGCCCAAGCTTGCCGCAGAGACCCGCGAAGCGGACTACGCACGCTGGCAGCGCGCCGTTGCAGCCACGATTGGCTTCGGGTGCTGATCCTACTCTGCAATGGGTATTGCGAAATATTAAATATTGCATTTTTTGTTGATTAGCGCGGCCGACTCGGATAGCCCTTTAGCGCGCACAGGTGGGAGGGCTTGTAAAATGTATGCCGATTTTGGGCTGTTTATTAACGGGGCTTGGGCCAAATCGGCAACAGCCGCCGAAGTGATGTCACCCGTTACGGAAGCGTCCCTTGGGGCCGCTTACACCGCTTCGGTCGATGACACGCGGCGCGCCATTGATGCCGCAGACCACGCCCGACAACCGCTGTTGGATATGGGCGGCTTTGGTCGTGCAGAGGCCCTGCACAAATGCGCAGATGCCCTCCAGGCCCACGCCGCGGACGCCGCCCGGACCATCTCCTTGGAAACGGGGAAACCGATTGCGCAATCCCGCCGCGAGTGGCTGTTGGCGGTGGATCAATTCCGCTGGTATGCCGAGGAAGCGCGCCGCATTTACGGTCGTATCATTGCCTCGCGCGTGCCAAATGGCCGCTTTGAAGTGACCAAAGAGCCCGTGGGAATTGTCGCGGCATTCACCGCGTGGAATTTTCCTGCCGCGCTTCCGGCGCGCAAGCTTGCCCCTGCCTTGGCGGCGGGCTGTCCCGTGATCCTGCGCCCTTCCTCCCAAACACCGGGGGTTGCGATGCTCATGGTGGAGTGCTTGCGCGCAGGGGGATGGCCTGATGGAGCCATTGGCTTGCTTGTGGGGGCCACGGCGGACACATATGCACCCATTATGAAGGATGCGCGGGTGCGTAAAGTGTCCCTCACAGGCTCCACCCGTGTCGGGCAGGATATGCTGAGGGATGCGGCCGACACGGTCAAGAAAGTATCCATGGAATTGGGGGGCAACGCACCCTTGATCATTTATGACGATGCAGACCTTGCGCTGGCCTTGGACATGGCCGTGCCAACCAAATTCGCCAATGCAGGGCAAGTTTGCGTCACGCCAGATCGTTTTTTCGTGCATGAAAGCCTGCATGATCAATTCGTGACCGAATTCGCAAAACGTGCCGATGGATTGATGCTTGGCGATGGGATGGAGGAGACAAGCGAAATGGGCCCCTTGATCAATGCCCGCCGCCTGTCTGACATCACCAAGATCGTTGAGGAAGCCGTGCGGAACGGCGCCACCTTGCACTGTGGCGGTGCGCGGGACAGCGCGCATAACAAGGGCCATTTTTATCGCCCAACAGTTCTGAGCAACGTGACCGACCAGATGCGTGTTTTTGCCGAAGAAAATTTTGGCCCCATTGCGGCCGTCACGACATTCCGGGATGAGGACGAGGTTTTGACCCGCGCCAATGCCTCATCCATGGGCCTATCGGCCTATGCCTTCACCCGCGACCCCGCCCGCGCCAAACGCACCGTGGCGGCCCTTCATGCTGGCATGGTGGGGATTAACAGCTTTGCCTTAGCGGCAAGCGAAGCACCGTTTGGCGGCACAAATTTTTCAGGGCTGGGACGCGAAGGCGGGCGCGAAGGGATCGAGGATTACCTCGATCCAAAACTGGCACAGATCGTGTTCTAGGCTGCGCGCGCCGCTTCGAGCAACTCGGCCAAAGCGGGGTTCGGAAAACGCCGCGCGCGGGTCACGGCAAAAAAATTCTCGGTGATCCCGTCCAATCGTGCCATTTCGATAAGGCGACCCGAAGCCAGCTCATCGCGAACGACAATCGGGGGAATAACCCCAACACCTGCATCCTCGCGGATCAGAAGGCGCAGCATGGCCATATCATCGGCCTCCGCCGCGATGGTTGGCACCACCCCAAGCCGCACGGCAAGCGCATCAAACCCCGCGCGAATGGCGGTTTGCGGACTGGGCAGGATCAAAGGCGAAGCCCCAATCATGGCAGATAAATCCGCCTTCTGCCCAGCCACCCGCGCAGGCGCGGCAATCAAACTGACGGGCTGCTCATCCATGGCGTGCACAAGCCACGGGTTGGCCGCATCACGCAACGGGGCAAGATTGGTCAGGACGACATCAATCGACAAATCCTCAAGCCCGCGCAAAAGATCCGCTTGTGTGCCCGATTGCACGCTGACCTCGACATCCGCGCGGGTGAGCAGGGGCTTGAGGAATTGCATCTGAAAATTGCGCGAAAGTGTGGCCAACGCCCCCACACGCAGGCGGCTTCGCACGCGCGTGGCCTCGCTCAATGTGCCGATCAGGTCCGAGGCCGTGCGAAAAATCGTATCGGCATGATCAAGCGCGATACGTCCCGCCTCGGTCAAGATCAGGCCGCGCCCACGCCGCTCGAAAAGATCATGGCCCAAGGCCGCCTCCAAAGCGCGCAATTGGGTCGAGAGCGCTGATTGCGAGATATTCAAGCGCGCCGCCGCCCCCGTCAGCGTGCCATCTTGGGCGATGGCATGAAACAGATGCAGGTGATGAAGGTTCAGTCGCTGCATGGCCCATACTCCTCCATAAATCTATAAAACAGAACATAAACTAAGAAAACATATATTTGATATAATCCATGAGATCGGCGACACCCCCCGAAGGAAATGACGGGGAAGAACATGGATATCATCATTCACATCGCAACAACCGTGGTTGAGCAGTTACAGAAACCCACCTTGGCCTTTTTGATTGGCGGTATGGTTTTGGCCGCCGCCTCAAGCAAATTTGAAATGCCAGAACCGATCTATAAGCTGATTGTGATGCTGCTGTTGCTGAAAGTCGGGCTGTCGAGCGGGATTGCGATCTCGCAAGCCAATATCACCGAATTGGTCGTGCCTGCATTGGCCGCAACCGTGGCAGGCGTGGCAATCGTCTTTTTGGGCCGCTTTGCCTTGCGCAAACTGCGCGGTGTGAGCGATATGGATGCGATGGCCACGGCGGGGCTGTTTGGCGCGGCCTCTGCCTCAACACTTGCCGCGGCCATGGCAATGCTTGAGGCCGAAGGGGTCGCCTATGAGGGCTATATCGGCGCGCTTTACCCGTTTATGGACGTTGCCGCCCTGATCACTGCAATTTTGGTGGTGCGGATGGCCGCAGCGCGCAAACAGACCGCCCTTGTATCTGGCGGCACGTTGACGCTGGGCAGCGGCTCAGGGCGCGCGCCCATCAGCTTTGGCGCGGACGGGCAAGAGGCAGGCTCTCTGGCCAAACCATTCTTTATCGACACGTTGCGCAGCCCAGCCATTTCCGCCCTATTTTGGGGATTGCCATTGCCTCTTTGCTGCTTCCTGACGCGGTGTATCAGGAATTCTACAAACCGCTGTTTCACGGACTTTTGTCATTGTTACAGTGATGGGGATGGAGGTACAAGGCTGTCCGAATTGCGCAAAGTGGCTCAAGGTGCCTATCTGATCTACGGATTTGCGCCCGTTCCTGCACGGCGCGATTGGCCTTGGCTTTGGTCTGATTGCCCATCACATCACGGGGTTTTCCGAAGGCGGCATGGTTCTGTTGGCGGTGATGGCCGCGTCCAGCTCTGATATCTCAGGTCCGCCCACATTGCGCGCCGCGTTGCCCGAAGCAAACCCATCGGCCTATCTCGGTACAATCACGGGGATCGGCACGCCCATCGCGCTTCTGTCTATTCCGATTTGGATGGTTGCTGCCAATTATCTGGTCGGCTGACCTAAGGCGGGCGTCACTGGTACCGCCCTATTTTTCGCGCGCATAATCAAATGGGCACAAGCAGGCTTAGGACTGTGCTTTGCACCATGGCAGATAACAAAATCCAAGCAGCAGGCTCAACCCCGTGTGGATACCGCCAGGGGCGGCCATGGACCCGGACCCCGCCAGGCGCAAGGCCAAGAGCAATGCCGCTGGCGGCAGTCAATCAACTCCGCCGCGATCAACGCGCCAATGGCGGCCACGGCACAAGATACCAGTGTGGCCATCGTCCCCGCCGCCAATGCCCCAATAGGCCCTTGCGATCCAATCCGCGAAATCGCGTTCCGATTAAGCAGCCCATCACCATAAAGGCCGCCGCCGTTATCCAATGTGGCAAGGCACCTGGGGTCAGGTTCGCACCATGACTGATAGCGGAGGCTGCCATGGCCCCCAACAAAAGGGGCGCAGGAATGCCAAATCGTTTGAACAGCAACCCCAAAGCCACGGCAGCGGCAAAAACCAGCGCGGCGGGTACAAGGCCGATTGCACCATAATCCACCACATAGGCTGTGCCCGTCATCCCCCAAAACGAAATCAGAACAGGCACACAAAGTGTGAGCAACAAGACCCGTGTCGCCTGCACCAAAGCCACGCGCCCCACATCCACGCCCATGGTCGTGGAAAGGCTGAGAATATAGCTGAGATGCCCCGGTGTCGCGGATAAGGTCGCGGTCAAAGCATCATACCCGAAGCCACGCATCAACATCACCCGCAACACCAATATCAAAACAAGCAAAGTCACCGCAAGCACGCCAAGGGAAATCGGCCATGTGAGTGCGGTTTCAATCACCTCAGGGGTCACGGTGCTGCCAATAGAGACGCCGATCACCACAAAAACCACATCGCGCAACGGGATCGGGATCAGGCTTTTCATACCAAGTAAAGTTGCCACCGACACGGCAGCCGCTGGTCCTGTGAGCGTATAGGCAGGAAAACCAATAAGCCAAAAAATACCCGCCCCAAGCGCGCCTATGGCAAGTGTGGGCAAGGTTTCTCGCAAGATACGGTGTGCCGTGACACGCACTCGATGAGCCTTTTGCATTTTAGGACAGGATCAGACGCGGGAAATGCCGCGCCTGATATCCGTAAGCCTTAGCCTTGATCAATCTCCATCTGCAACACCCGCTTGGCGCAGACGTGCGCGCCGCGCACGATAAGCCGGCACAAAGACCAAAGCCGCAGCAAGGATCAAAAGCGCCAAAGTCATCGGGCGTTCAAGAATAAAGCCGAAACCACGATAGAGCTGCATCGCACGGGCAAAATTATCTTCCATCATGGTCCCAAGGATGAAGCCGATCAACAACGGGGCCAGCGGATAATCCGCGAAGCGCAAGATCGTGGCAACCACCCCAAACCCCACCAAAATCAACAGCTCAGTCGCATTGTTTTGGCCAATATAGCTACCCATCAAGGTGAAAAACAAAATGAACGGGATCAGATAGGCGCGTGGGATTGTGAGAAGTTTCGCAATATACGGGATCAACGGCAGATTGAGGATCAACAACACCAGATTGCCGATATACATCGAAATGATCACAGCCCAGAACACATCTGGCTCGTCTGTCATTAGGCGCGGGCCCGGGGTGACGTTCAAGGCTATCAATGCACCAAGCAAAATCGCCGTGGTTCCTGACCCAGGAATGCCGAGGGTCAACAGCGGCACGAACGAACCTGTGCAGGCCGCGTTATTTGCAGATTCAGGCGCGGCCAACCCTTTGATCGAGCCTTTTCCGAATTCTGCTTGCTCCTCACCCTTGGCAATGTTGCGCTCCACCGCATAGCCCAAGAAGGAGGCAATCGTGGCCCCCGCACCAGGCAGAACGCCAATGAAAAAGCCTTGTAAGGATTGCCGTCCAATCACAGGGGCGATTTTGCGCGCTTCGTCCTTGGTGATGCGCAAATCCTTGATCGCTGCCCCAGATCCGCTTTGCGCGCCGCGCGCAGGGTTCAGCACCAAAAACAGCGCCTCGGGCAGCGCGAACATGGCCATGGCAAGCGTGATGAAGGAGAAGCCCGATTGCAGCTCCATCAGCCCAAAGGTAAAGCGGGGCATATTGGACAAGGCCCCCTCGCCCACCGTGCCCATAATCAGGCCAAGAATGGTCATCATCAACGCCTTGGCAACCTGCCCTGTTCCCGCGAAGGCCGCGATGGCGGAAAGCCCGACCACCATAAGCGCAAAATATTCCGCCGAATGGAACAAAAGCGCGACAGAGGACAGCGCAGGCGCGAAAATCATCAACAAGATCGCGCCAATCGTGCCGCCTGCAAATGACGCAATCGCGGCGATT
The DNA here is from genome assembly GCA_018401385.1 of Roseicyclus sp. Lineage (GTDB taxonomy): Bacteria > Pseudomonadota > Alphaproteobacteria > Rhodobacterales > Rhodobacteraceae > M30B80. The sequence goes on along the minus strand of JAGYKZ010000007.1, from coordinate 38,705 downwards.
GTCAGGGCTTTGCCCGCCTGCCCCTTTTGCGCCATTGGATAGCCGTCAAAGGAGGTCGCGACCGTCCCCGCAACCCCTGGCGCATTGAGCAGGATTGACGAGGTCGACCCCCCAAATATCGCGCCGTAATAGACCCCAGACAGCAAGATCAACGCCGCGGTCGGATCACCCAACCCAATGGCCACGGGGATCATAATCGCAATGATCGACATGGGTCCAAGACCGGGCAGCATCCCAATCACTGTGCCAATCACACAGCCCAAAACAACCATCACAAGGTTGAAAGGCGTGACAGCCGCCGCCAGCCCGAGAAGCAAACCTTCAAGCATAATGCATCCCCCTCAGATCAAAAACGCGGGCCAAGGGCGCAGGAAAATTCCCAGAACCTCTTGCACGAGATACCAGATGGACCCTGCTGCCACTGCGGCCACAGGGATCAGAATCTGTATTTTTCGCTCGCCCAGAATAAACCCGCCAAGCGCAAGGAACAAAACGGTCGAACCCAGAAATCCAACAGGGCGCAACGCCAGCGCATAGGCCACCATCAAACCCAAAAGCACCAAAGCCTGCCCCAGATTATATTCGCCCAAACGGCGGTGATCTATCGCATCAGCCGCGACTGAGGCCTCGGCTGCATCCGTTTTGGCCTTTGGCGAAAACAGGACCACCAAGCCAACGATCACGCCAAGAACCGATAGGATTTTTGGAAAAGTCGATGGCCAAATCGGATTGCGCTGCAAAATTGCGGGCAAAAGATGGTCCATCGTAAAAAACGCCGCATAGCCATAGACGCAGCAGAGCGCGACAAACACCAATGCGATCCAGCGGTCCAAGGCCATGACGTCTTCCCTTTATACGAAATTTTATTTTGCAAAAATCGTGCTATGGGCCACCCGATGAAGGGCCGCCCATAGCGAATGCATTTCAGAGCAATCGGATCACAAGAAACCCAATTCGCGCATCAGATCGCCGATCTGCTGTTCCTGCGCCTCCAAGAAGGAGACAAAATCAGCGCCAGGGCGGTAGATGTTCACAAGCCCCATGCGCGCACGGACCTCTTCCCACTCGGGGGTTTCCATCATGGCCGCAAGCATGGCCTGATAGGCTTCTACCTTTTCTTGCGCCATGCCCGGTGCCGCGAAGAACCCGCGCCAGTTCACAAATTGGGCATCAATCCCTTGCTCGGCAAATGTTGGCGCATCCGCATAAGCAGGCACACGATCAGGCGCGGTCACGCCCAAGATACGAACCTCACCCTGTTCGGCCAATGCGACCGCCTCGGAGAAGCCCGTTGACAGCGCGTCAATCTCGCCCGACAGCAAGCCCGCCATCGCCTCGCCGCCCGCATCATAGCCGATATAATTGAACGCGGTGGGGTCTTCACCCGCCGCCTGCATTACGATGGCCGCGACCAAATGGTCCATCCCGCCTGGAACCGAGCCACCACCGATGGCGAAATCCAAGGGCGCTTCACGGTAGGAGGCCAAGGCATCTTCCATCGATGCCAACGGGCTATCTGCCGTCACAACCAGTGCTGCGTAATCGCCGACCGTGCCCGCAATCATTGTCAGATCGCGGAAACTTTGTGAAATTTCACCCGTCAAGGCGCGGATCACGATGGGCGTTGAGTTGACCATCAATGTGCCATCGTTGGATGCGGCATTCTCAATCAAATTCGCAATGGCCACGCCACCGCCGCCACCTGACATATTTTCGTAGGTGGCATTGCCCACCAAACCAGAATTGATCAACGCCTCGCCCGTGCCGCGCGCTGTGCCATCCCAGCCACCACCAGCGCCGCCGGGGATTAGAAAGTGCACCGAATCCATCATTTTATGGCCATCCGCCTGTGCCATACCTGACAAGGCCAATGTTGCTGTTGCAGCCGCGATGACTGCGCGGCGTGTCCATAAAGGTGTTCATGTGATAATCCTCCCATTTGACAGGCGATCCTCCCACCGCCCATAGTGCAGTCCCACCACAGAAAGCTGACATAGGCCTGACACGCACGGGCAAACAGCAGCCCGACCTGTGGACGAAGGCGCCACAAGGGAGGTTAACGCAGGCTAGGTACGTTATTTGCTTGTGGAAGATAACGAGGGAACTGGCCGAGGCCGTGATCAAGCGCTTGATGCTTGATGGCCATGCTGTGGATCATGCGCCCGACCTCGCCCATGCACGCGATTGTCTGTCGACTGCAAGCTACGATCTGATCTTGCTCGATGTGATGCTGCCAGACAGGGATGGCCGCGCTTTCCTCGCGCTGAAGTCGCAGCCATATCGAAACACCTGTCACCAATGCTCACCGCGCGCAGTCAGAGTGTCAGATCGGGTGGGTGCATTGGATAGGGGCGCCAGACTGATTATATCCTCAAACCCTTTGATTTCTCGAACTCCGAGGCGCGCTGTCGCCTTTGTGCTGCCGCACCGCCGTGGAGCGCGCTTTTTGCTCATTTCTTTAGGCTCTCCACTGTCTTTGACCCGCTTGCAGGCACCCTGACCCATGGCGCAACCACCATTGAATTGCGCAGTCGTGAATGCGGCTGTTGGAGGTATTTGTGCGCCATAAGGGCAAATCCTGTCAAAGTGCAGCTGATGGATCGGCTGTTTTTCTTACGATGCGGATATCTCGAGAACGCGATAGAGGTCTATGTCGGTCGCCTGCGCCACCACCGATTGGATCTTTTGACACGGATATCCATATCGAAACCGTGCGCGGCATCGGCTATCGGATGGAGGTGAAAACTTCATGAATGACACAAGGCGCGGCACGGGCTCCATTGGGCGGCGCTTGACGCTCTATTTGGCGATTGTTGCCGCCCTGTTGTCACTTCTGTCTTGGGGTATTGTGACGGGCTTTGCGCGGCAAGCCGCAGAAAAGACCCAAGATAATGTTCTCTCCGCTGCCGCCACAGCGATTGCCGAAACCCTCCGCAGCGAGCAGGGTGAGGTTTGGCTCGAACTGCCCTATTCGGCCTTCTCAATGCTTGGCGCAATCAGCGAGGATCGGGTGTTTTATCGCATCACCGCAAATGGGGCCTTGCTGACAGGCTACGAAGATTTGCCCGTCAGCACTGACCCCAGCATTCGCGCGGGCGAAGTTGGCTTTGCGACCAGCGCCTATCGCGGCGAAGCCTTGCGCATGGCAACCGTGTCACGGCGCATTTTGGCGGGCAATCGCCCCGTTCAGGTCATCGTCACCGTGGGCCAAACCCGCGAAGGCATCGCGGAGATCGCGCGCGACCTGTCCCGCCAAGCAGGTTTTCTGTCCATCGCATTTTTCCTGATCGCGGTGGTGTTGTCCTTTTTTGCAGCCCGCGCCTCCCTGCGTCCCTTAAACGAAATTGCAAAAGCGGTTTCACGGCGCGGCCCATCTGATCTGCGTCCCTTGCGGCGGCCAGCGCCCCGCGAATTGGCCCCGCTCATAGCGGCGCTGAACCGTTTCATGGATCGCTTGGGGCAGTCCATTCGGAGATCCGAGGATTTCATTGTCGAGGCCGCCCATCGCGTGCGCACACCCTTGGCGACGGTGCGCGTCCATGCAGATTTGGCGCTGCGCAATGCACAAAGCGAAGCGGAACGCGACCGGCTACGCCAGATGATCCGCGCGATAGATGAAAGCTCGCGCTCCGCCGGGCAACTTCTGGATCATGCTACGGTCGCCTTTCGGTCGGATGACCTGCTGAAAGATCAAATCTCCCTCAGGGATTTGGCGAAACAGACGGTCATCTCCATGACCCCAACCGCGAGCATGAAAGACATTGAGATCGACCTTGAAGCCGAAGCGTTATGTGTGGAGGGCGATGCCGTTTTACTTGACAATGCGCTGCGCAATATCTTGGACAATGCAATCAAATATTCACCCGAAGACACCACCATCGAGATGCGTATCACCGCGCAAAACGGTGAGGCGCACATTATCGTCACCGACCAAGGTGCGGGGCTGGGCGATGACCCTCCCGAGATGCTGACACAACGCTTCAAACGCGGCAGGAATGCCGAAAATATTGTCGGCTCTGGCCTTGGCCTGACCATCGCGGCCGATGTTTTATTCGCCCATGGCGGGCGGTTGGAGTTGCGCAATAAAGCAGAAGGAAACGGCGTATGCGCCTCACTTGTTTTGCCCTTGGCCTAGGACTGTCACTTTCACCTGCAGCGGCATTTGAACCCGAGGATCACCTCTGGATCGAGGGAAGCAGTGATCAGGTGCTGCGCATTCTCTCAACCGCTGACCTTGATGTGTTTACCCCCTACCTGATGGCGTTTCACGCAGAACATCCAGACCTTGACCTGGATTATACGGTCGTGTCTTCAACCGATCTCTATGATGAAATCCATTCAGGCGGTGTTTATGATGTGGTGATTTCATCGGCCATGGATTTGCAATTTCAATTGGCCAATGATGGCTTGGCGCGGCGGCACCGTTCGCCCATCACGCAAAACCTGCCAGATTGGGCGCAATGGCGCGAAGTGATTTTCGCCTTCACCACGGAGCCTGCCGTGGTCTTGGTTGCAACAGAATATTTTGACGGGCTGGAGATCCCGCAAACACGGCAAGAGTTGATCGCCATCCTGCGCGACAATCCCGAACGGTTTGCCGGGAAGATTGGCACCTATGACGTGCGCGACAGCGGGCTTGGCTATCTGTTCGCCACCCAAGAGGACCGCGCCACCGATGCCTATTGGCGCCTATCGGAGGTTATGGGGCGGCTTCAGCCTGCGCTCTACTGCTGCTCTGGCCCGATGATTGAAGATGTGATGAGCGGCAAACTGGCCTTAGCCTATAATGTCTTGGGCAGCTATGCCGCCGAGCGTTTGGCGGATCAATCCGAAGGACGGGTGCAAATCCTACGCATGACGGACTTTTCCAATGTGATTTTGCGCACTGCGCTTATTCCCGCCACGGCCCCAAACCCGACCGAGGCTGGGACGTTCATCGATGCACTCCTGACCATTGCGCTGCGCGATGGGGCTGAAGATTGGCCGCTACCCCCACTGAGCGCCGCCACGGCCTCAGGCTCAGGATTTGGACCAATCCGTATTGGCCCTGCGCTGATGGTGTATCTGGACCCGCTCAATCGGCGGACTTTCTTGTCCGAATGGGAAAATGCCATTTTGGAGCAATGACGCGTCAACACAAGTTGCATCCGCGGATCAATCATGGCGAGATGGCCAAATCTAAATACGCCAAACAATCGAGCAGGCCATGGACAATACAGAACGCGCGCCACTGCAAAAGCCAGACCTCAAACTGGGGCTTATTGGGGATAACATCACACAGTCTAGCGCCCCGCGGCTGCATCAGATTGCTGGGGCCATGACCGGAATATCTGTGCGCTATGATCTGCTCATTCCTGCCGTGCGAGAAGAAACCTTTCTGGAAGTGTTTGAGACCGCCCAAAATGAAGGTTATCGGGGGTTGAACATCACCCTTCCCTATAAGGAAAAAGTTGTCCCGCTCGTGCAACTGGACGATCCCGTTCTGCGTGCCATAGGAGCGGTCAATACGGTGCTGTTTTCACCTCATGGCGCTGTCGGGCAAAATACCGATTACACAGGGTTTAAAGCAGCCTATCGCGCCGCGCGCGGCACCAAATCACCGCAACAGGTCATGATCATCGGATCAGGCGGGGCGGGACGGGCCATTGCCTTTGGCCTTGCTGATTTGGGTGCTGAAGGTCTACATTTGATCGACACAGATGGCGACAAAGCCCATGCCCTGGCCCGCGATTTGGCCCATGTTTTCCCGAAACTGGACATCACCACGGGGCACAAGGTCACAGAACGCCCAACCGAGGTCACGGGACTGGTAAACGCAACGCCAATGGGAATGGTGGGTTATGGGGGCGCGCCCATGGATGCCGCGCATATGTCGGGGGCTGAATGGGTGTTTGATGCGGTTTATACCCCGCTTGAAACCCCGTTTCTGCAAGCCGCCAGATCATACGGGATGGAGATTATTTCAGGATGGGAATTGTTCTTTTTCCAAGGGGTCCATGCTTGGAGGCATTTCGCAGGCTGTCCTGTGGATGAGGCGGAATTGCGCGCGAAACTCCTGCACGGTTAGTTCAAAATCGGCTCAAAACCGATCAACGCACTGATGGGCGCGTAATCATCCGTCAGAATCTTTGGTTGCTTCTGCGCAAGGATCTGCGCCAGGAATCCCGCATCCAGCGGTTGAAATGAAATCGGATCAGGTGCGCGGGTATCGATCTGCGACACGGGGCTTTGGCTGTCGCTGCACAACAAGACAAAGATCCGCCGCTCCCCTTGGGTGGGCGCGCGCGCGGCGGTCCAGACCTCCACATCGGGAAAGACGGATTTCAGCGTCACGATCATGGCGGCCAAAGCATCCAATCGATCGACATTATCAATCAAGTTCATCGCAAACACACCGCCTTCCGTCAGGCGGCTTTGCACTAAGTAAAAGAACTCCTGTGTGATCAAATGCGGTGGCACGGCGATGTCGTTGAACGCATCACCAATGATCACATCATATTGCATCGTGCTGTTGCGCAGCGCGATACGTGCATCTTGATGCAGAACCGTCATCTGATTGGGATCAAGCCAAAAATCATCCGCTGCGGCTTGGGTCACTGCGGGATCAATCTCGACCACGGTGATTTCATCCATGCCGCGCGCAGCCCATGCCCGTGGCACGGTATAAGACCCGCCCCCAATGTGAAGGGATGAAAAATCAGATCGCCCCATCCGCATCCGCGGCAGGGCATCCAGCATCGCCCCATGTTCGGTGAGCATCAATTGCGGTTCCGCCTCGCCGCTGATGCCATGGGCAAGATGATCGAGAACCATCAAATGCACCCTTGCGCCCTCATCTTCGGACAGGGTCACGGTGCGGATGCAAAAATACTCGCTTTCCTCATCGCAAACGGGCGGTTGGCTGAGGGCCTGAAATCCAACCCCACCGATGACAAGGCACGCGGCAAGGCCCAGTCCGATGTCCCGTGCATTCAACCGCGCCAAGGCAAAACAGACCGCCGCCGCAAGCCCATAAATCGCCGCAATCACCATCAAGGTGGTCATCGACCCCAATCGCGGCACAAAGAAAAATCCAGCCAACAATGTGCCTAGGATTGCCCCGATGGCACCTGTGGCAAACATCACACCCAATACTTGCTCGGATTTGGGATGCCCGCGCATGGCGACCACGGTAAGAACTGGTGCGGGGATGCCCGCAAAGAGAGAGGGCAGAAAAAACGCAACCATGCTCAAGGCCGTAATCGCCGCCAATGGATGGCTGAACGCCTCAATCAATGGCCCCGCGAAACCGCGCAACATCAAGCTTGCTCCTGCGGTGGTCAAGGCTGCGGCGACCATTGTCCATGCGGTGATGCGCAATGCACTGTCCCGCTCTCGCGCCGCGATGCGTCCGCCCCACCAATGCCCCACCGAAAACCCCGCCAAAACAACCGCGATAATGGCGGTCCATGTGTAAAGGCTCATGCCAACATAAGGTGCGATCATGCGTCCTGCGACAATCTCCACCACGAGACTTGAGGCGGAAATCGCTGCTTGCAAAACCACCATGATCCATAATTGCTTTTGCTGTCCTGTCACGGGCTGCGCCTCAAATTTGGAGCAAGTTTTCTCTCATCTGCAAAAATCTACACCAGATGGGCCAAGGCACAAGCCCAGATATAGACAAAGCGGCACAGTCGCCCCGTGCCGCTTTGCGATTCCATCAGTTGAATTGTAACTTATCTGTTGCGTTTGCCCGCCATACCGCCCGAAACCTCTTCGGTCGCTTCGGCGCTTAGTTCCTCGGGAAGGACGAGATTGAGGACAATCGCGATCAAAGCAGCAGGAAGAATGCCCGATGTCGCTAATATCTTGATCGTGCTTGGCAGATATTGCAGCGCGTCTGGTTCAAGCTGAAGTCCCAAGCCCAAAGACAACGCAATTGCAAAAATCACCATATTGCGGCGGTTCCACCGGACATCCGATAGCATCGATATGCCTGCGGCCACGACCATGCCGAACATCACGATCACACCGCCGCCCAAAACTTCGATGGGGATGGAGGAGATCACCGCGCCCACTTTCGGCACCAATCCGCAGAGGATCAGGAAAATCGCGCCAATGGTGACAACGCCACGGCTCATCACACCCGTCATCGCAATCAGGCCCACATTTTGCGAGAAGGATGTGTTTGGTAACGCGCCAAAAAGACCAGACACCGCTGTGCCCAACCCGTCTGCAAATGTCGCGCCTTTGATTTCTTGATCTGTCGCCTCGCGGTTTGCACCGCCTTTGGTGATCCCAGAGACATCGCCCACTGTTTCGACTGCGGAAACAAATGACATGGCGCAGAAACCGATGATGGCCGCAATCGAGAACTCCAGTCCGAAATGCAGCGGATTGGGCAAGGCAAAGCTGGCGGCGCGCCCCACATTGCCCAAGTTCACCTGTCCCAAGGCGAAGGCCACGAGATAGCCCGCCAAAAGGCCGATCAAAACGGCCGAGACAGACAGCATTCCGCGCGCAAAGAATTTCAGTCCCAGGGTGACAAGGATCACTGTGCCCGCCATCAGCCAGTTCAGGCCCGACCCATATTCAGGCGTCCCAATCGCGGGGACCCCACCAGCAGCATATTGAATACCCACCTGAACAAGCGCCAAACCAATCATCGTCACGACAAGCCCCGTGACCAGAGGCGGCAGGGCAAATCGCAAACGGCCAATGAAAAGGCCCAAGACGGCATGGAACAAACCACCCACCAAAACACCGCCCATCAAGACGGCAATCGCATCAACGCCCTTCCCCGCAACAAGCGGGATCATGATCGGAATAAAGGCAAAACTTGTGCCCTGAACAATCGGCAAACGCGCCCCAACAGGACCAAACCCAATGGTTTGAAACAAAGTCGCAATGCCCGCAAAGAACATGGACATTTGGATCATATAGATCATTTGCGGGAAATCAGGGCTGTTCGATCCGAAGCCGAACCCAGCAGCCCCGCACACGATGATGGCGGGTGTCACATTCGAAACGAACATCGCCAAGACGTGTTGAATACCAAGGGGCACTGCCTGTGGCAGCGGCGGCATATAATTGGGATCGCGCAGTTGGTCTGGCGTTCCAATAGATGATGTTGACATCTTTCTGTCCCTCCCTGTTCGATGCTTTGTCACCTCCTCCTGCAACAAAGCTTGAACGATAAGTCGCGCTCTGCGCCGCCGCGTGTAGATCAGCGGCGACAGACCCCGCCCGAGGGGCAAAGGTCATCCCATAGGCTAAATCAGAAGCTGAGGAATTATTTTCAAAAAATACAAAAAGGTGTCACAACTTGGCAGGATGGAGCGCTTTACACATTGAAATGCCGAGGAAATATCGATTCAGTGGCGTCATTCCCACCGCAATCCACGATCCGAAAGCCGGCGCTGCACGCGCTCAGGATAGTCAGAACAGATCGCATCAACGCCAAAATCGATCATCTGATCAATGTCAGAGATGGCGTTTACCGTCCAGACGACCACCCCCAAACCCATGCGTTGTGCATCTGCGACATCCTTGGCCGTAATGTCCTGAAAATGCGGGCACCACAGCGCACCGCCCGCAGCTTTGACGTGCGCGGGGATGTCATCGGGCAGATCAAATTCGGAGTTGCTGGCAATGCTGAGAAATGAGGTGGGGATGTCGGGTGCTTGCGCCTGACAATCCGCCAAAATCTCCCAGTCGAAGCTGTGCAGCACGGTCTGGCCCGCAACACCATGGTCGCGGATTACGCGCAGAACCTGCGCCACGAAATTCGAACGCATATTGGTGAGACTGGGATCAGATTTCAGCTCCAAAAGCAGACGCGCGGCCTGATGACGGGGCTGTTTGACCAAGGCGCACAGCTCCGCCAAGGCAGGCACGCGCAGCCCTGCCACTTGTGCCTGATCGGGAAATGCTGCGCCGTAAGAGGTGGTTCCATCAATTTTACCCACCTCATAGCGGCCAAGCTCCGCAAAGCTCAGACTGCGAATGGGAAGCTCGTTTGAAATGAATTGACCAGCCTGATCCTGAAAGGTCGGCTTGTGTAACGTGGGGTTGTGGGTGATCACGGGGACATCATCCGCGGTCAGCACAACGTCAAATTCCACAAGCGGCACCCCAGACGCCAGGGTATATTCAAAGCCAAGCATGGTGTTTTCGGGAAACACCCCCCGCGCGCCGCGATGGCCAACAATACGGATCACGCCTGGGCGCTTTTTAAAGTCGACAATCTGCTGGGTCATCGTCCGCATCCCATGCCTGCCCTTTTGGGGTAGGTTAAAGACGGAAGATCACCGCAGTGCAACAACTTTGCTTGTATTTCAAACCCGCGCTGCGCAGGCTATCGTAGCGTCAGGTATTCACGAGTGAGGCAGACTATGCGGATCATCTTCTTTCTATTCTCTACTGCGATGTTAACGGGCTGCGGCGTGCCCTTCGTGCCGTTGATCTAATTTCAGAAAGGGGGCCAAACCGATGCGCGATGCACCCAAAACCCTGCTGTTGTATGGCGATTCCAACACGCATGGCACAATGCCTTTGCGCGCTCTGGGGCAATTGGAGCGCCACCCGATCGATCAGCGTTGGCCGCAGCAGTTGGCCAAATCGCTTTCTGGCCGCGATTGGCGGGTGCTTGACGATGTTGCCTGGTCGCACCACTGTTCACGACGACCCTGTCGAAGGGCCGCAAGAATGGGGGTAATGGGTTTTACCCAAGGTCTTAGAAAGCCACCGCCCAATAGATTGCATCGTCCTGATGTTGGGAACCAACGACCTTAAACCGCGCTCTCATGGTCGGGGCCATGGATAGCTGCGCAATCCTCGCCAAATTGATCCGATTGATCCGCCTCGGGCTGTGGTCCCGCAGGAGACGCACCTCGCATCGTGCTCATCGCGCCGCCACCCATTGAGGAGCTTCTATGCCATGTGAGATTTTCAACGGCGGCAGCGCGAAATCCGCCAGCTTTGGGCAGAGCCTCGAAGATGGCGCCAGACGCGAAGGGGTCACATTTTGCTGATCTTTCTGGGCGCTGCTGTCTCGCCCGTGATGGATCCATTATGAGGCCGATATGATGCCGATCATCGCGCGCACAGTGTTAGAGGCGGTGATGCAGGCAATGGGGTCTGAGTGCGCTACGACCCCATAAATTGGCGGGTATCGCGCCCATTGAAACTCAACCTGCCAAAACGCAGCTGAAGGTTATCCAGCGGTCATCCAGTTCTGTTTGAGTGTAACCCCGGGCCGCCGCCTGATTTTTGTGACGGGGTGTTTGCCATATAAAAGCCATTAAGCAAGAAAAAGTGCCGCAAGTGCAGATAGATATACCTGAACTATAGCAGACAGATGATTTTTGAGATTGGTTGTAGCAGGATTTGAAACTCTGCGGGCCTTCAGGTTATGAGCCTGACGAGCTACCGGGTCACCCACCCGCGCCAATATTCAGGCCCTAAGCACAAAAAGGTTCAGGCAATTTGGGGCTGCATCGTTAGAGAGACTGGTGTTCGTGTTTTACTAGGGCTCATGGTGACCTACTCTCCCACGTCTTAAGACGCAGTACCATTGCGTGGCACTTAACGGCCGGGTTCGAATGGAGCCGCAGCCGGTCTGGCGCTATGACCACCAAACCGAGAAAGAAACACAACATCCAAGTCAGCACACCTGAGTGTGATGCTTAATCAATCCTAGAGGCCAAAACCTGGCTTCTACTGGATCAAATCGCTTCTATCGGGCAATTAGTACCAGTCAACTGAACGCATTGCCGCGCTTACATCTCTGGCCTATCGACGTGGTGGTCTTCCACGGCCCTCAGGGATACCTGTTTTGAGGGGGCTTCCCGCTTAGATGCCTTCAGCGGTTATCCTGTCCGATCATAGCTACCCCGCACTGGAAGGTTATGCAACAACAGGTCCACAGTGGATCGTTCACTCCCGGTCCTCTCGTACTAGGGCAACCTCTCAAGTATCCTACACCCACGGCAGATAGGGACCGAACTGCCTCACGACGTCTCAAACCCAGCTCACGTACTCCCTTAAATGGCGAACAGCTATACCCTGGGACCTGCTCCAGCCCCCAGGATGAGATGAGCCGACATCGAGGTGCCAACGATGCCAGTTGATATGGACTCTGGGCATCATCAGCCTGTTATCCCCGGCGTACCTTTATCCGCTGAGCGATGGCCCTCCCACTTGGGACCACCGATCACTATGACTGTCTTCGACTCGCTCGACTTGTCGTCTTGCAGTCAGGCTGGCTTCTGCCATTGCACTCAACGAGCGATTTCCGACCGCTCTGAGCTGAACCATCGCGCGCCTGCTACTTTTTAGGAGGCGACCATTGCCCCAGTCAAACTACCTTAATACAGAGGGTCCTGACCTGGATAACGGGCCAGGTTAGACATCAAGCAAAGCAAGGGTGGTATCTCAAGGGTGTGACTCCACAGGAACTGCGTCCCTGCTTCAAAGTCTACCACTATCCTGCACATGCTTGGCCTGATGCCAATCTGAAGTTGTAGTAAAGGTGCACGGGTCTTTCCGTCTAATCATGGGAAGCCTGCATCTTGACAGGCAATCTGTTTCGCTGAGTTTTGATGTTGAGACATGGGGAAGTCGTTACGCTATCTTCGTGCAGTAATGGAACTTACCTGACAAGGAATTTCGCTACCTTAGGGACTGCTATAGTTACGGGCTGCCGTTTACCTGGGCTTCAATCTGAGCTTGCACCCTCCTTTAACCTTCAGGCACCGGGCAGGCGTCAGGACTTACATGTCGTCTTGCGACTTCGCAGAGCTCCCGTGTTTTTAGTAAACAGTCGCCACCCCCTGGTTTGTGCCCCTGGATCCAAGTTGCCTTTGAACCTGGGCCTCTTCTCGCGAACTTACGGAGGTATTTTCCTTTGCCGAGTTCCTTCAACATCGTCTTCAAGCGCCTTGGTATTCTCTACCAGTCCACCGTGTCGGCTTAGGTTTGGTCTGCGTGGGGCTATTTGGGAACTGATTAGCGGCCCACCCAATCCAACAAGGGTGAAACAACAGTCACGATCCGTCACATCCCACTGGCCCAGAATATTAACCTGGTTCCCATCGACTACGCATTTCTGCTCGCCTTGTGTAGGGGCCGGCTTACCCTGCCTGTGGTGATTAGCTTTAAGCAGGAACCCTTGACTTTCGGCGACAGGGTCTCTCACTCCCTGTTTGTCGCTACTCATGCCTACCAATACCTGCCAGTGATTCCTCCACCGGATGGCCTACGCCCCGGCTTCACAGAAACCCGCGTCTCCAATACGGGCGAACCCGTTATGAGACATGGAGTTATGCTCGCCACTACGCCTGCTACCACGCACTTACGTGCATCCTCAGCTTCGGCTCATGGCTTGAGCCCTGGATACATCTCTCGCCGCAGGACAACTTATTTAGACCCAGTGAGCTGTTACGCTATCTTTAAAGGATGGCTGCTTTTAAGCCAACTCTCCTGGTTGTTTTGGTCGTCCCACCCGCTTTCCCACTTAGCCATGAATTAGGGCCTTAGCTGGAGGTCAAGTTGTTTCTCTCCACGACGGACGTTAGCATCCGCCGTGTGTCTGCTATCTAGTACTCCCGGGTATTCGAGTTTGGGTTAGGATCATAAGCCTGTGGGGCCCCATTACTCATCCAGTGCTCTACTTCTGGGTATTCGGATGACGCTCTACCTAATAGATTTCGCGGAGAACCAGCTATCTCCCGAGTTTGATTGGCCTTTCACCCCTAGCCACAACTCATCCTGACCTTTTTCAACAGGTGCGGGTTCGACCTCCAGTTGCGTTACCTAACCCTTCATCCTGGTCATGGCGATCACTCGGTTTCGGGTCTGATCCACGAACTCATTCGCCCTATTAAGACTTCCGCTTTCGCTGCGCCTACACCTAACGGCTTAAGCTTTGCTCGTAGACTTTCAAGTCGATGACCCATTATAAAAGTGTACGCCGTCAGAGCTCAAGGCTCCTCCGACTGCTTGTAGGCGTCCGGCTCAGGTACTGCTCTACTCCCTCGTCGGGGTGCTTTTCACCTTTCCCTCACGGTACTGGTTCGCTATCGGTCAGTAAGGAGTACTTAGCCTTCGAAGGTGGTCCTCCGATCTTCGTGACAGGATTTCACGTCCTGCCCTACTTAATACGTCCAATCGAACTTCCCATACGGACTGTCACCACTATGGTCAATCTTTCCAGATTGTTCTGGTCATTCTCATGGCTCGGCTGGTCCCTGCCCGCTCGCCGCTACCAGGGGAGTATCACCTGATTTCCTTTCCTCTGGGTACTTAGATGTTTCAGTTCCCCAGGTTTGCTCTTAAAACCCTATGTATTCAGGAATTAAGTACCTGTTTCAGCAAGATAGGCTGCCGCAAGCGGCAAATTATATCAAACTGTCAGGTGGTCGCATTCGAGATCTATGGATCAAAGCCTATTCGCGGCTCCCCATAGCTTATCGCAGCGTATCACGTCCTTCATCGCCTCTTACTGCCAAGGCATCCACCAAACGCCCTTTCGCGCTTGATTTGGATCCAGAAGAAGTAGCCTTCAGTATCAAAAGTATCACTTTCCCGCTCTTCCATCTGGTTCGTCTGAAGAATATATTCGCATAGTAAACTATGCACTTAGGTTAGTGTAATGACTTGGAATAGTTACATACTTTGTGGTTTGCCCGAAGGCATCCACGATCATGGGCGCACTGCCTCGATCAGTATGAAACTGATGTTTGATCTCTATACGATGTCAATTCGTCCAATTGACGGGCAAAGCAGTCACACTGCTTAACGGTCAAATCGAGTTCCTTTTCGGGATGGTGGTTTCAGGAGGATCGAACTCTGACCTCCTGAATGCAAATCAGGCGCTCTCCCAGCTGAGCTAAGGCCCCATAATCAAGAATGGGTGGTGGGTCGAGGAGGATTCTGAACCTCCGACTCACGCTTATCAGGCGTGCGTCCTAAATCCAGCCTGAGCTATGTACTGACCCAGATAACGGGCGGTAAACCCGTTTGTGTTCCCTGAAGAGATATGAGGACGGCTCTGCCTGTGATGTGTGATCGGCTTGATTGCCGATCTTTTTGGAGAGTGTTTCACGAGATAAGTGTTTATCTGCCAGAAACATCCTTAGAAAGGAGGGTGGATCCAGCCGCAGGTTCCCCTACGGCTACCTTGTTACGACTCACTCCCAGTCGCTGAGCCTACCGTGGCCGGCTGCTCCCGGGAAGGGTTAGCGCACTGTCGTCAGGTAGACCCAACTCCCATGGTGTGACGGGCGGTGTACAAGGCCTGAACGTATTCACTGCGTCAGCGCTGTTACGCTGACACAGCGATTCCGACTTCGCGGGTCGAGTTGCAGACCCCAACTGAACTGAGATAGCTTTTGGGATTAACCCATTGTCACCATTGTAGTACGTGTAGCCCAACCCGTAAGGGCCATGAGGACTTGACGTCATCCACACCTTCCTCCCGCTTATCACGGGCAGTTTTCCTAGAGTGCCCAGCCGAACTGCTGGTAACTAAGAATGTGGGTTGCGCTCGTTGCCGGACTTAACCGAACATCTCAATGACAATGAGCTGACGACAGCCATGCAGCACTCCGTCACTGATCCAGCCGAACCAAAGGGAAACCATCTCTGGTAACCGCGATCAGGACGTCAAGGGTTGGTAGCGTTCGGGTGCGTTGCTTGAATTAAACCATGCTCCACCGCTTGTGCGGGTCTCTGCCACCTTTGAGTTTTAATCTTGCGACCGTACTCCCAGGCGGAATGCTTAATCCGTTAGGTGTGTCACCGAAGCGCAAGCGCCCCGGACGACTGGCATTCATCGTTTACGGTGTGGACTACCAGGGTATCTAATCCCGTTTGCCCTCACACTTTCGCACCTCAGCGCCGTATCGAGCCAGTGAGCCGCCTTCGCCACTGGTGTTCCTCCGAATATCTACGAATTTCACCTCTACACTCGGAATTCCACTCACCTCTCTCGAACTCTAGACTAGTAGTTTTGAGGCAGTTCCAGGGTTGAGCTCCCGGGATTTCACCCCCAACTTTCTAATCCGCCTACGCGCGCTTACGCCCAGTAATTCCGAACGCTAACCCTCTCCGTATTACCGCCGCGGCTGCTGGCACGGGATGAAGGCTTCTTTACTCAGGTACTGTCATTATCATCCCTGGCGAAAGAGCTTTACGACCCTAGGGCCTTCATCACCACGCGGCATGGCTAGGACTCAGGTTTCATTGTCTAAGATTCCCCACTGCTGCCTCCTGTAGGAGTTCCGCCGTGTCTCAGTCCCAGTGTGGCTTTGATCATCCTCTCAAACCAGCCATGGATCGTCGGCTTGGTAGGCCATTACCCCACCAACTACCTAATCCAACGCGGGACATCCTTCTCCGATAAATCTTTCCCGAAGGGCGTATACGGTATTAAAAACCCAGTTTCCCGACTATTCCGTAGAGAAGGGCAATGTTCCCACGCGTTACCACCTGTCCGCTCGCTAGATCCGGAAGATCTCGCTCGACTTGCATGTGTTGTGGGCCTGCCGCCAGCGTTCGTTCTGAGCCAGGATCAAACTCTCGCTGAAATGCTGTTACCAGCATATCCTGACGTTCGAACCAGGACATCTCCCTGCCCGGGATATTGACAGGGAAGTTCTGTTTGTGTGCTTATGGTTTCAGTAAGAAACCGAAAAGCCGTACAAATAGTGAAGCTGACACCACATCATCGACCGAAGCCTAGTGAGCGGATATGTGATTGTTGATCCATCGAATGAACCAAACCGCCTCACATCTCTTCAGTAACCAGCGATTTCAAAGAGCGAGAGACAAAATTAAACCGACTGCGCTAATTTTCAGCGCTGCCCGCCTCATTTATCTCAATTATTGTTAGCCTTTAGGTCTGTCTGGCTGCTGCCGTTCATTCCGTCTGGCGTCCGTTAGCGCCTCAGCGCCGCCGGTGAGGGGGTATTTACGCATCGGCGGGGTGGCCGCAAAGGGCTTTTTTTCAGAAAGATGACATTTTTTGCAATTTTCTTTGAATATCATTTGAATTCAATGGGTTAGCTTTTTGCAAATCCTGCAATTTCTTTGATTTCTTCCAAAACTCACGGTCTAAGCCACGACTCGCCGCTAGGAATTTGGGCTGGTTTATCCCCACGCTTGTGCTTCCTTGCGCAATCACCGCTATATTTAGATTTTTGTTGCGCCGTTCAGACCGCTGCGCGCGACTCGTGCGAGTCGAGATGGGCGCACCATGCCCCCGATTCACCCTATGCGGCGCGTGATTTCCTGCTTCGCACGCGCAAAGACAAAAGAAACAGCAGAATCGCAGCGTAGATCAGGGGTTCGAATTGAAGACCCTTCACCAGCCAAATGAAATGCACCGCACCAAAGAGGGCGGCGAGATAGCCCAGCTTATGCAACCGCCGCCAACGGATGGCACCCATACGCCGCACTGCATAATCGTTTGATGTTAAGGCCAATGGTATCAGCAAGATGAATCCTACCATGCCCAAGGTGACATAGGGCCGTTTGACGATATCCGCCGCAATCGCACCCCACGCGCCCACATCCAAAAGCGCCCAAACCAAAAAATGCGCCAAGACGAATCCAAATGCGCTGACCCCCATGGCGCGGCGAAACCGCAGCAGCGACAGCCCCGTGAATTGGCGCAGCGGCGTGATCGCCAAAACAGCAATCAGTATCTGGAGCGCCAAAAGCCCGTAACGATGCTCCAATGCTTCAATCGGCTCGACACCGAGACCACCTGTTGCGGCCAAATAAAACAACCAAGCCGCCCAACCTGCGCTCACTATATATATTGACGCCGCGGGAACACGGCGCAGGGGTGCATTGGCGCGGCTTAGATCAAGCAAAGGCATCTTAGTAATAGGCCGCCAAATCCATCCCTTCATACAGAGATGCCACCTCGGCCGCGTATCCGTTGAACATCAGCGTTGGCTGACGGCCCGCAAACAACCCGCCCCCCACACGCCGCTCAGTCGCTTGGCTCCAACGGGGATGATCCACGTCTGGGTTCACATTAGAGTAGAAGCCATATTCACGCGAGTTGGCGCGGTTCCAACTGGCGAATGGCTCATCACGGGTCAAGGTAATGCGGCTGATCGACTTGATCGATTTGAACCCGTATTTCCATGGAACAACCAAACGGATCGGCGCGCCATTCTGATTTGGGATGGGGCGGCCATAAATACCAGTGGCCATGATCGTCAGCGGATGCATCGCCTCGTCCAGACGCAAACCTTCACGATAAGGCCAATCCAAAACGGGATAGCGCAGCCCAGGCATCTCGTCTGGACGCATGACAGTTTCAAAGGCCACATAATTCGCGCCATCCTGAACCCCAACGCGATTCAAAATATCCGCCAGTTCGATTCCGTTCCATGGAATGACCATCGACCAGGCCTCGACACAGCGAAAGCGGTAAATGCGCTCCTCAACCTCAAGCCCATCAATCAATTCAGCCAGATCATAGGTTCCAGGATTGTCAACCAAGCCATCCACCTCAATCGTCCAAGGCACAGTGGTCAGGCGGCCCGCATTTCGGCGCGGATCTTCCTTTTCCGTTCCGAATTCATAGTAGTTGTTATAGGAGGTAATCTCATCCCATGAGTTGGCGACAAGCTCTTGCCCATTGGCACGCCCAAGACCTAAAGCCGTAGCGCCGATCAAGCCCACAGCTCCGGCCATGATCTGACGGCGGTTCATATAGGCCGCAAAAGGCGTGACATCCGCAATGCTCAGATCATTCTTCCAACGTTTCGCCATTCTGCATACCTCATTTACTTTTGGCCTGCCTGGAACATGACCTTTCACAAGGTAATTCCCAAGCTTTGTTTCGCAACCTCACGAAACTGTTTGCCACAGTGATGGCACAAACCGTCACAGAAGATCACAACCCATCACATAGAATTTATTGGACCTCCAAAGAAGCGGCCGCTTAGCGGTCTGCGCGCCCGCGTCAAGCGCGAAGGCTCACATTCGCTCTATTGCTATCGTGGTGAGGCTCCCCATCTCTCAACAAGTCGAAAGACACCAACTCAACCCAAGATGAGGACATCATGTTTAAACGCACTGCATTTGCACTGGCCACAACCGCAGCCCTCGCAACGAGCGCATTTGCGATGGGTCACTCCAAAGATATTGTTGATACCGCTGCCGCCGCGGGGAGCTTCAACACACTATTGGCCGCCGCTGAGGCAGCAGGTCTGGTAGAGACATTGAAGGGCGAAGGTCCGCTGACCCTATTCGCGCCCACGGACGAGGCTTTTGCAGCTCTGCCCGAAGGCACCGTTGAATCCCTGCTCTTGCCAGAAAACCGCGATCAGCTTGTCGCCATCCTGACCTATCACGTGGTCGCAGGTGCCGTCATGTCTGGGGATCTCTCTGATGACATGACCGCCACAACCGTTCAGGGTGCAGATATCACCATCGACCTCGACAATGGCGTGATGGTCAATGATGCCAATGTCGTCACCGCAGATATCGAAGCGTCAAACGGCGTGATCCACGTCATCGACAAGGTGATTATGCCCCCAATGTAATCTGCAACACGGATTGCCAATAAAGAAGGCCCCACATAAGCGGGGCCTTTTTCCATTTTAATGCACAACGGCATCGTCAGGCTTGGGGCGGCTTGTCGCCGCAACCCGATCACCGATGATCAGACCGTCTGTGCCCGCACTCACGGCGATCCGTGCACCATCCTTCACCGCGCCTGCCAAGATCATATCCGCAAGTGGATCTTGTAGACTGCGCTGAATCACGCGCTTCAAGGGACGTGCCCCGAAGACGGGATCATAGCCCTCGGACGCCAACCAATCCTTGGCCGCATCATCCAGATCAACGCCGATCTTGCGCGCGGCGAGCCGTTTGGCCAACAGCCCAAGTTGGATGTCAACGATGTCACCCATATCGGCGCGACCCAGACGATCGAACACAATCATATCGTCCAAGCGATTGAGGAACTCGGGGCGGAAATGCGCGCGCACGGCATCCATCACATCGCGCTTCGCGCCCGCGATATCACCCCCATCGGGAAGCTGGCTGAGGGCTTGCGCCCCCAAATTCGAGGTCAGCACAATCAAGGTCTGCTTGAAATCCACGCGCCGTCCTTGACCGTCCGTCAGAATGCCATCGTCCAAAACCTGCAACAGCACGTTGAACACCTCGGGATGTGCCTTTTCGACCTCATCGAACAGGATCACCTGATAGGGTCTGCGCCGCACGGCTTCGGTCAAGACGCCCCCCTCGTCATAGCCGACATATCCCGGAGGCGCACCAATGAGCCGCGACACTGCGTGTTTTTCCATGAATTCGGACATATCAATCCGCACCATGGCCTGATCATCATCAAAGAGATATTCAGCCAAGGCTTTGGTCAATTCGGTCTTCCCGACACCAGTTGGCCCTAGAAACAGGAACGACCCCAGCGGGCGGTTTTCATCCTGAAGCCCTGCCCGCGCGCGGCGCACGGCACGGCTTACGGCAGAAACAGCCTCGTGCTGACCAATGACGCGGCGGCCAAGCTCCTCCTCCATCCGCAAGAGCTTTTCACGCTCACCTTCCAGCATTTTGGACATGGGAATTCCTGTCCAGCGCTCAACCACTGCGGCGATTTGCTCAGGACGCACAGCCTCTTCGACCATGACATCTTCATCGGCACTTTCCGCTTCGGCCAATTGCCGCTCCAGATCAGGGATCACCCCATAGGACAATTCCCCTGCGCGGCCCAAATCACCCCGCCGCTTCGCTTGGTCCAGTTCGGCCCGCGCTTGATCAAGCGCCTCTTTCAGCTTGCGGGCCGCATCCAGCTTGTCGCGCTCGCCCTGCCATTGCGCTGTCATTTGCGCGGATTGCTCCTGCAAATTCGCCAGTTCTTTCTCAAGTGTTTCCAAACGCTCTCGGCTGGCGCTGTCTTCTTCTTTCTTCAGCGCCTCAGCTTCGATCTGCATTTGCAGGATTTGACGATCAAGTGCGTCCACCGGGCTGCTGTCGACCTCCATCCGCAGACGACTGGCCGCCTCATCAACAGGTCAATCGCCTTATCAGGCAAGAATCCGTGATATAAGCGGTTTGACAAGGTCGCCAGACAAGCGCCGCGTCCGAGATGCGCACCCCATGGTGGGAGTTCATATTTCTCTTTGATCCCGCGCAGGATTGAGTATTCCTCAACGCCTGGCTCCTCGACCATCAACGGTTGGAACCGCCGTGCAAGCGCTGCGTCCTTCTCAACGTATTTGGTGTCCATCAAGTGTGGTCGCGCCCACGGTAACTCCCCGCGCGCAAGCGCAGGTTTGGACTCAAATTGGCGGCATCCATTGCTGTACATTTCCGAGGCCCGCCCCAACCAGAACGTGCATTTCATCAATAAAGAGAATGATCTCTCCCCAGCGGCAGTCTCGATCTCTTTCAAGATCGCCTTCAGGCGTTCCTCAATTCGCCCCGATATTTTCGCACCAGCAATCAATGCGCCCATATCCGAAGCCATCAATCGCTTGTCGCGCAGGCTTCAGGCACATCACCATTGATAATACGCAAAGCCAGACCTTCGGCAATCGCGGTTTTCCCACGCAGGCTCCCAATCAGAACAGGGTTGTTTTTGGTGCGGCGGCTGAGAACCTGCATCGCGCGGCGAATTTCCTCATCGCGGCCAATGATGGGATCAATTTTTCCATCTCGCGCCGCTTGCGTAAGATCGCGGGCGTATTTCTTGAGGGCCTCATAGCCATCTTCGGCCGATGCCGTGTCAGCCGTGCGGCCCTGACGGATATCATTGATCGCAGAGTTGAGGGATTGTGCATTCCCCCCCCCCGCCTCAAGCGCGGATTTCGCAGGCGATTTCACCAAAGCAAGCGCGGTCAAAATCCGCTCCACAGGCACGAAACTGTCGCCCGCCTTCGCGGCCAACTGTTCGGCCTCGTCCAACACTTTCACGGTTTGGCTGTCGATATAAACCTGTCCCGCATCCCCAGTGACTTTGGGCAATTTGGCCATTGCGGCCTCATTGGCCGCGCGCACCTCGCGCGCGTCGCCGCCCGCCTTTGAGATCAAACTGCCCGCCATACCCTGCTCATCGTCAAGCAAGGCTTTGAGCAAATGCTCTGGTGCCAATTTTTGGTGGTCTTCGCGCTGTGCTACGGTTTGCGCGGCCTGAATAAACCCGCGCGCACGGTCAGTGAACTTTTCAAAGTTCATCATCTATCTCCTTCATCTAAGCACCCGTTTGGCACCACCCGCTTTGCGGCATGATGCCCTTTTCGGGCCTTCGCCATAGATTTGGGAGGTCAACACGCCCTGTTCAAGAGCCAAGGCTCAATCGCGCGTCCGCTCGGTCAATAGTTTCGCAGGACGCAAACGCTCCGCCGCCTCGAACAGCGAGAAAGTTTGGTTGACGTAATTCGTGACGGCGGAAAGCTCATTCATATAACGCATCAACTCGGGCGTGCGCGCCGCCTCAACCAACTGAACCGCGCGGGACGGATCATGGGTTTCGAACTGCACATAGAACAACGGCTCCCCACGCTTCAGGATCAAATCCTTGGACGGCTCATGCCACTCAAATGCCCACATCAACGGACGCGGCCAGATATGAAGCGGAAAACGGCCACCAAAAATCGTGCCAGGCAATGGATCCGCACGATAATGCGCGAAAGCGGAAAGCTGGGTGATAAAGATAGGCTCATCCGCAATAAAGCAGTAGGGCAGCGCCAATTGGATCGTAGGGCGGTCAGGATAGCGCCATTCGGTCTCTGAAACCAAGGTGAGGCTCTGCGCAATTTTATTGCCTCTGATAGAGCTGCTGCTGCCCGCGCGATTGATCAATACGGCCTTGCCCTCTTTGTCCCTGCCAAAGCCAATATGTAGATCATAGGGGCAGCGCACCATGAAATAGCGGCTTTCCATCTGCACCACTGCGGGACAGCGCGCCGCCGATTTTGCGTGCGCCCGACTGACCCCACGAGAGGCAACCCGTTCGGGCGGATCAAAAATCACGGCGCCTTTTTCTTCGGACAAAAACCATCCTACACGCGCAGGGCCCTGTTCGGGCTGTGCTTCGTCACGCGACACTTCAATCGTCAGTTTCATGCTCTATGACCTATCCAGTTTAGCTGTGCACAGAATGGATTTGCACAGGGCGGTCGTCAATGCACCTTTGGCGTGGTGATTGACCCTGTTGCGCGGCCCCGCTACCAAGGTCCAGACCTCATGATCATAAGGAACCCCCCCAATGCCCTCGACATCCGACCGCCTCATCGTTGCCCTTGATGTGCCAAACGCGATTGCGGGGCTGGAATTGGCCGCGAAACTGGGTGACGCCGTCAGCTTTTACAAAATCGGTTTGGGGATGCTGACAGGTGGGGGGCTTGCACTGGCGCAAGAGCTGAAGGACGAGCATGGCAAACGCATTTTTCTGGACATGAAGCTATTCGACATCGGCGCAACCGTTGAGGCAGCGGTGCGCGGCCTTGCGCAATTCGATTTGGATTTCTTGACCGTCCACGGCGACCCCCATGTGGTGCGGGCCGCAAAAGAAGGCGCGGCGGGCAGCGACATGAAAATTCTCGCCGTCACCATCCTGACCTCGCTTGATCGTGCTGATTTGGACGCAAGCCTGATCACAGCAGGTGATATTCCCGATCTTGTCGCCACACGCGCCGCGCGTGCATTTGAGGCGGGGGCCGATGGGGTCATCGCCTCGCCGCAAGAGGCCGCGATGATCCGCGCCTTGCCCGAAGCAAATGGCCGCTTGATTGTTACCCCTGGGGTGCGCCCGACCGGCAGCGCGCTTGACGATCAAAAGCGCGTAGCCACCCCCGCCCAAGCAATTGCGGACGGGGCCGATCATATTGTGGTCGGTCGCCCGATCTGGCAAGCTACCGACCCCGCCTCCGCAGCCCGTGCGGTTTTGGCGGAGCTTGGCTGATCCCGCACCATGCCCGCGCTGTGCCGCGATTGCCTGACGGAATTTGAGGCAGGGCCACGCTGCCCCGAATGTGGGCGGCCAAATGTGGTCGCGCATCCTGAGCTTTTCGAATTGTCCATCGCACATATGGATTGCGATGCCTTTTACGCCTCGGTGGAAAAACGCGACAATCCTGACTTGGCGGACAAGCCCCTCATCATCGGGGGTGGGCGTCGTGGCGTTGTCTCGACCGCCTGTTATATCGCGCGCATCCGCGGGGTGCGCTCGGCCATGCCGATGTTTCAGGCGCTGAAACTATGTCCTGACGCGGTGGTTCTGCGGGGGCGTATGTCGCATTACGCTGCCGTCTCGCGCGATATCCGCGCCTTGATGTTGGAGCTGACCCCAGCGATTGAGCCATTGTCGCTCGATGAAGCGTTCCTTGACTTAACGGGCACCCACAAATTGCACGGCCATCCGCCTGCGGTGATGTTGGCGCAGCTTGTCAAACGCATGAAAACCGAATTGGGGCTGACAGGGTCGATTGGCCTGAGCCACAATAAATTCCTTGCAAAAATTGCATCTGACCTCGACAAACCCCAAGGGTTTTCGGTGATTGGAAAGGCAGAAACCGAAACATTTCTGGCCCAGAAACCCATCTCCATGTTGTGGGGGTTCGGTGCGGCGGGGCAGGCCAATCTTCAGGCCGCTGGCATTCACAAAATCGGTGATCTGCGCCGCTGGCCCAAAGATGAATTGATCGCCCGATTTGGCGCCTCGGGCGCAAGGTTGCACGATCTTTCTTTTGGACGCGACAGCAGAAAGGTTTCCGCATCGCGTGCGGTCAAATCACTATCAAATGAAACGACATTCGACCGAGACCTCAGCGATGCCGAACTCTTGGACGGACATATCTGGCGTTTGAGCGAAAAACTTTCGGCACGCGCCAAAGCACAAGGTTTGGCAGGGCGCGTTGTGGTGCTCAAATTGAAAACCCATGACTTCAAAACTCTGACCCGCCAAATCGCCCTGCCCGATGGCACCCAAATGGCTGACCGCGTTTATGCGCAGGCTGCGCAATTGCTCAAAGCCAACCTGAAATTCGCGCCGTTTCGCCTGATCGGTCTGGGGCTTGGGGATTTGATCCCCGAAGATCAAGGCGACCGCGCGGGCAATCTGCTTGACCCGCAAGAGGCCAAGCGCCTCAACGCGGAGCGCGCATCAGATAAAATCCGCGAAAAGTTCGGGGATCAGGCCATTCTAAAAGGCCGCGCCTTGCGGTGAATCACTCAGCTGCCAATGGCAGCGCTCCATCGCAACCGAGTTCAGAAATAATATGAGCCAAGGCAGTGCTGACCCTGTCGCGGGTGGCATCAAAGCCCGAATGGGGCGTGATCGCGGCCTCGTCCATATACAGCGCGCGATCAATTTCCACCTGCACAGCATGGCGCCCGCGCGCGGGTTGGCCATAGGTCTGCGCAATATAGGCGCCCGCAAAAGGGGTGTTGCGCGCAACGGTGAAGCCTTGATCCTCAAAAGCAGCGTGAACCAGATCGACAATATCCCGTGCCGCTGCCCCGCCAAAACGATCTCCCAAGATCAGGTCAGGCCGCTGGCCCTTGGGGCCGACCAAAGCCGCGCCGAGCGCGTCATGTGGCATCGAGTGGAAATCCAAAAGAACCGCACGCCCGAATTGGGCCAGTGCCGCCTCCATCAAACCCGCAAGGCAATCGTGATAAGGCCGCCACACTTGGGCCAACCGCGCCTCGGCATCTGTTCGCAGAATTTTCCCGCAATAAATCCCACGTCCATTGGCGACCACACGCGGGATGACGCCAAGGCCCGCCGCGATACGCGGCGAGTTCGCTGTCCGCGCCACACCCGAGATGACAGCCGCGTCAAGCTCATCCGCACCACGGTTCAGATCAACATAGGCGCGCGAGGAATCGGGCGTGCAAGAACGGCACCCGAAATCTGCCGCACGACCCACCAAAAGCTGCACAAATGCATCTTCGGAACTGCGTATTTGATGGCCGTCAAGGCGATTTCGTCCAAGAAATTTTGTGGATAATCATGGCCCGAATGGGAGAGGCCACCACCACAGGGGCGCGTCTTACCTCAGGTAGGGTCAAGTAATAGGCAGGATCTGGCTTTGCGCATTTTTCATGGCCATGATATAGCGCAGTTCCGCAAGCTGCAATACCAAAGCCCTTCGAACCGCCCCGCGATTCCTTTTAAAGACCGCGCTACTGCGGAACGGGCTTACCCCCCGTGACGTCTGTTTTTCTGTATCATCTGGCCACACTCATTGGCCGCTGGGAAAAATGCGGCGTGATCCGTGAAGACATCGGGCGGTTAGCTCAGCGGTAGAGCACTACGTTGACATCGTAGGGGTCACTGGTTCGATCCCAGTACCGCCCACCATCGGCACAATCCCGTGCCATATGAACAAAAAGGCGCATCGCCGCGCCGCGAGAAGGAGAAGACCCATGAAGGTCAAGAATTCGCTCCGTTCGCTCAAGCAGCGTCACCGCGATTGCCGCGTTGTGCGCCGTAAGGGCCGCGTCTATGTGATCAACAAGACGCAGCGCCGTTTCAAAGCCCGTCAAGGCTGAGGTAAGCGCAAGAGTCTGGGATCAAAAGATTCTGGGATCAGATGAAAAACGCCGCCCCCTGTTGGGGCGGCTTTTTTCTTTTCGGAGGCTTCCAGTCGGATTGACAGCAATCCACTTCGTTACGGGTATAATTTGATTGAGTCGGACCAGAGGGATCAAATCGATACCGCGGGGTGCGAGCGGGCCATCATCGGCCAGAGACACCCCATGCACCCGCTGTGCAGGACATCTGCGGCCCGTGTGAGAAACGGGCAAGTGTGCCGAGATACGCGACAGGGGCACCTCCAAAAACGCGCAATAAAGCAACCTAAAGGGCGTAGATCATGGCGGCGCGCGCCATGCCAGGACCATCTTGCAACTCGCCCGCGCATATGCGCTTTTTGCGAAAGGGTCGCTTGCTGTTCGGTGCAGCGTGGCTGTAAAGACAGACCCGCAGTGGAAGGATGACGGCATGACACATATCTGGCTGCGCGCCGAAGAACGCGAAAGCGAGGAGCGGGTGGGCCTCACCCCAGACGGGGCGGCTGTGCTGATTGCAAAAGGCATGACAATCACCGTGGAGGAAAGCCCCGCGCGCGTGATCCCGATGGACGGCTATATCAAGGCAGGCTGCGCCACGGCCCCCTTCGCCTCATGGCCCGATGCGCCACAAGATGCGATCATATTTGGCCTTAAGGAATTGCCCGAAACCGATCTGCCCTTGCGCCATCGCCATATTATGTTCGGACACGCATACAAGGGCCAACCCGCAGGACAGCGCCTGCTAAAACGGTTCAAGGCGGGCGGCGGCACGCTTTATGATCTCGAATATCTGGTGGATGAAAATGGCCGCCGTGTGGCCGCCTTTGGATATTGGGCGGGGTTTGCGGGCGCGGCCCTGTCACTGAAGGCGCTGATTGCACAGCCACACCTGATGGCACCGATCAAAGGCTACCCAAACAAAGACGCATTGATTGCCGAATTACAGGCCGAGATCACTGCAATTGACCTGCCGTGCGCAATCGTCATCGGCGCCTTAGGGCGCGTTGGCACAGGTGCGCGTGATCTCTGCGCGGCTCTTGGCATACCCGTAACCGCGTGGGATATGGCCGAAACGGCATCAGGCGGGCCGTTCCCTGAAATTCTGGATCATGAGATGTTTCTAAATTGCATTCTCGCTGATCCTTCCGTGCCCGTCTTTGTGCCGCAAAGCGCCAAAGAGGCTCCGCGGGCCTTGCGTGTTATCGGGGATATCGCCTGCGATCCCAGCTCTGATTTCTCACCGATCAAGGTTTATGACCGCGTCACCACATGGGCACAGCCTGCTTTGCGCGTGCATGATACACCGCCGCTTGATGTGATGGCGATTGACAATCTGCCCTCGCTTTTGCCGCTTGAAAGCTCCGAAGATTACGCCGCACAGCTTTTGCCATCTTTGCACGGGTTGGGGGATTTGGCCCAAGGCGTTTGGGGCCGCGCCAAGGCCCGCTTTGATCACCATATCGAACACGTTTAAGGGAGTTTAGATCATGACAATTCATTGGTGCGGAACAGGTCTGTCCTCCATCCCGGGTTTGCGTCACTTGATCGAGACCATGGGCAATGTTGTCGTGTGGAACCGCAGTGTTGACAAGGCCAAGGCCGCTGTCGGCGATATTGCCCTTGATATTCGCGCCTTTGACATAGCCGCTTTGAGCGAAGCCACGAAAAAGGGCGATGTGGTGGTCTCCATGCTGCCTGCCGATATGCACGTGCCGCTTGCCACGATGGCGATTGCAGCAGGGGCCCATTTTGTATCCTCCTCCTATATCGCGCCGGAAATGCGCGCGCTTGATTCTGCGGCACGCACAGCGGGGGTTTGCGTGGTCAATGAGGTGGGACTTGATCCTGGAATAGACCACTTGATGGCCCATGCCCTGATGCATGATTACCGCAATAGCGCGGTGTTTGACCCTGCAAACGCGCATGACTTCATTTCCTATTGCGGCGGCATCCCGAAAATCCCGAACCCGTTTCGCTACAAATTCAGCTGGTCGCCCCTTGGGGTGCTGAAGGCGCTGCGTTCGCCTTCGCGTTCGATTGCGGATGGCAAGGAGTGGAATGTCTCCCGCCCTTGGGATGCGATCTCGCGCTACACCGCCCCCTTGGAAACCCCAGAAGAATTTGAAGTTTACCCCAATCGTGACAGCCTGCCCTTTATGGCCGAATATGGGTTTGCGCCTGATTGGAATGTGCACCGTTTTGTGCGCGGCACGTTGCGCCTTGACGGCTGGTCGCAGGCATGGGCACCCGTCTTTCGCGAGATCGAAACGCTAGAGGGGGCCGCAGGCGATGCACGGCTGCGTGAGATGTCCGACCAGTTCTGGCGCGAAAATTCCTACGAAGATGGCGAGCCTGATCGCGTTGTTTTATGCGTATCGCTCAAAGTTGAGTCTGGCGGGGGCGCTTTGTGGCACAAATCCTATGTGATGGATGCGTGGGGTGATGCGCGCGGCACGGCCATGGCGCGGCTTGTCTCAACACCTGTGGCGCTTGCTGTTACAGCGGCAATGAGAGGCGATTTGCCCAATGGTGTATCTGCCGCACCGCATGAGATTGACCTCGTGCGCGACTGGATGAATGTGGTGGGCACCCTTGCCCAAAACCTATCGGTGGTCGACCATCTGGCTTAGAAAATGCGGTAATAGAGCCAATCAGGTAGAAACTGCGTAACCCTGAAAAACGCACCAAAGCCCCATGGGAAACTGCAACCGAATTTCTTGCGCCGCATATGGCGCAGGAAAATATCTGCGGCAGGGGCGGGGTCCATGATAAACGGCATGGCGAAATCGTTTTTATCGGTCAGCCTTGTGCGGATGAAGCCAGGGTTAACCAATTGCACCGCGACATTGCTGCGCCGCATATCCACGCGCAGCGATTCCGCCATATGCATGACCGCCGCTTTGGATGCGCCATAGCCCGTGGCCGAAGGGAGTCCGCGGAAGCCCGACAGGCTGCCCGTGATCACGATATGACCCGCATCCTTGGCCACGAATTGCGGCACGATATGCCCCAAAACCCGCGCAGCCCCGATAAGATTGATCTCCATCATCGCCAAGACCTGATCGCTGTTCCATGTGCTGGCGTGCATGGGCCAATAGACCCCTGCAAGATAAACCATGCCATCAATGTCACCCACGGCCTTGGCCGCGTCAGCCACGCTTTGCGCATCGCTCACATCCATTGGCACAACGCGGGATGGGCCAGAAAGCCGCGCTGCGACCTCGGTCAACCGCGCCTCGGAACGGGCGGAAAGGATCACCTCCGCCCCTGCCTGTGACAGTTTCTCGGCCAAAGCCGCGCCCAACCCTTCGGATGCACCAACCAGCCAATATGTTTTCCCTGCAAAATCTCGCATCAAACCCTCGTTTTTTTCTCGCTCTATTACCTAGCGCGCGCGCTCCTGCGGCAAAGGCGTCAAGCTCAATATCGTGATTGCAAGAAGCTTTAGCGCGCATGGCACCGCCGCATAGAGCAGAACCAAACGCGACAGTGCTGCTTCAGGATTGCTCGTTCCCGCCTCAAACCCCGCTGCTTCCAAAAGGGGCAGCAAAGTCACAGCTGCAAAGGCCAAAGTGAATTTACTGGCGAATGACCACAAGCCAAAAGCCGCCCCCGCTTCGGGCGCGATTTTGGACAGGTGGCGAGAAAAGATCGCGGGCAAGATCGTCAAATCCCCTCCGAGTGCCATGCCCGAGGCCAAACAGATCACGGCAAAGGCAAGGATATCCCCCGTTCCCAAAGTAAGGGTAAAGGCGAAGGCTAAAATTGACAAAGCCATACCAAACAGCAATACGGGCTTTGCCCCAAAACGCGTGGCAGCCCACGTCCAAAACGGCGCGGATAACGCGGCGGCAAGGAAGAACAACAACAAAAGCGGCCCTTCCCATCCAATGGCCTGCAAAACCGCCTCGACATAAAATAGAAAAAGCGTAGAGGTCACCGCAACAGGGGCTGCATTGATCAAAGCAATGCCCAACAAACGCCGTGCGGTTTGATCGCGCAAAATCGTGCCAAAGGCGGTTGGTGGTGTCGCCGCCCCCTGCCCCCAATCAGACCGCATCAAAACATAGGCAAGGACGCAAATGCCTACAAACCCAATCGCAAACCCCGTAAACGGGTTGGGAAGGAAACTTGCCAATGCGATAGGGGCCACCGAAGCCAAACATACCCCCAGCAATCCCCCCGTTTCGCGCCATGTGGCAAGGCGTAGATGCCCATCTGTGCCAAGCCGCTCGGCGGTTTGCACGCCTTCGGCGTAAAAGCAGATGGTGAGAAAAGAGAAGGATGAAAACAATCCGCTGAGAGTAAAAGCAAACCACCAGACAGGTGCAATCGGAGGCGCGATGGCAAACAGACCATACATGGAAGCCGCAAGGATCATCACTGCCCCTGCCACCATGCCCCCCCGATAGGCGCGAGTGCTGCGCGCCAACCATCCCAGCGCAGGGTCTTGCACGACATCAAACAGGCGCAGACCAAAAAGAAGCGCGCCAAGTGCCCCAAGGCCCAGGCCATATTCATCGACATAGAATTTGGGCGCATGGATATAGATGGGCAGGCCCGCGCTCGACAGCATGGCAGCAAAAACTGCATAGCCCGCCAAGGGCGCGTGGCGTTGACCCATCAAGACACCTCGCGCTCGGGCGGCTCAGGACGCGGGCGATACGGCGCGCCTTTGATCCATAATTTCAACGCCTGCCAATGGATCAGACCCAAAACCCTACGCGACCCAAAAGGCCGCCGCCACAAAGCGCGAAGGATATCCCGATTGCGCAACGAGCGGCGCGTGCCTGTCAGCGTTGCATAAAGCCCCTCATGGCCTGTCGTGTAATCAATGAAAATGCCCACTCGATCCGCACGAATATCAAAGCGGAATTCATATCCGCCCTCAATTTCTTGAAAGGGCGAAACGTGGAAAATCTTTTTCGCGCACAGCACATCGTGACGGGTGATTTCCGCAAGGTCTTCACGATGACACAGATAGGAATGCCGATCACCAAATGTGTTGGAGACTTCGGCAATCACAACACGCAAGCGCTCTTGCTCATCATAGGCCAACCAAAAACTGACAGGGTTGAACACATGGCCCAGAAGGCGCGGCTGCGCCAAGAGCATCAGGCGCCCTTGGGTCTGTTCGGCCAATCCGTGGGCAGCCAAAACCTCTCGCGCCCAAATGGCCCCGCGCCCCACTTTCGCCACGCCGCCATGGTCAAGGTCGTGCAATGCGGCCAATTTGCGCCGATTGCGCCCAAAAAGAGAGGGTGCTTTCAGATCATCGGCCTCGGCATCCAACATGACGTAATCAATGGAATATCGAAACGCATTTTCCACTGCCCCCCTGCGCCCATGGAAGGTTTCGCCCGCGATATAATCCACCGATGATGGCACATTTCTCTCCTGTTCAGGCCGCAGCGACCATGCGATCACGCTCGGCCATCGCATCGACCACATCAAGCGCACTGGCCAGACCATCCTCGTGGAACCCGTTTTTCATCCAAGCCCCGCAGAACCAAGTATTGCCCGTTCCATTCATGGCCCGCACGGCACCTTGTGCGGCCAATGCAGCCAAATCATAGACGGGGTGACGGAACGTTGCCGTGTCATAGATCAAGTCGTCAGAAATTTCACCACGGCTGTTCAAGGTCACAAAGAGCGGATCAGATTTTGGGATCGGTTGCAGGCGGTTCATCCAATAGGTCAAATCAATTGGGCCGCCGCTATAACCTACGCGCTCGGTGTAGTTCCAACTGGCCCAAGTTACTTCGCGCAGAGGCATGGCGCGCCTGTCCGCGTGCAGAACCATCTCATTGGGTTGATAGCGGACCGCGGAAAGCGCGGCTTGTTCTTGCGTAGTCGGATCAGCCAAAAGCGCCAGACTGTCATCGGAATGCGTGGCGAACACCACTTCGTCAAATTGCTGCCACTGGCCACCACGGCGGATCTCTACCCCACCCGCCACACGCCTGACTTTGTCGATGCCTGCATTCGTGACAATAGTGACCCCGCGTTCGACCAACGCACGCTCAAGCCGCGTGACATATTCAATCGAACCGCCTTGCACGGTCCACCATTGGTGCTGGCCCGAAGCCTGTAACAGGTTGTGGTTCTGGAAAAACCGCACCAAGGCCTGAGCGGGGAAATCCATGATCTCCTCTTTCGGGGTCGACCAAATCGCGCCCGAGATCGGGGTCAGATAATAGTCACGGAACCACGGCCCCATACCCAATTCATCCATGAACTCGCCCAAAGTTTGCGCGCTGTCATTGGCCAAACGGGCGGCCTGCGCATTAAAGCGCATGATATCCGCCAACATCCGCAAATATTGTGGCCTCAGCAGATTTTTGCGTTGTGCGAACAGGGCCTTCAGGGAATGTAGGCCATATTCAATCGCCCCACCCCCAATCGAGGCTGCAAAGCTCATATCACTTTCGACAACGGGCACCTGTAACGCTTCGAACAGGCGCACCAAATTCGGATAATTAACGTAGTTAAAAACGATGAACCCTGTATCAACAGGCTGATCCCTGTGACGCCCGGCGACCACTGTGCGGGCATGACCCCCAAGGCGATTCTCCGCCTCAAACAAGGTCACTCTGGCATTTGGAGCAAGGTAATAGGCAGCCCCTAATCCAGAGATCCCTCCCCCGATAATGGCCACATGACGAGCGGGGGCGGGCGGTGTTTCAAATGGCACAGATGTTTTCCTTGTTTGTTTTCATGCTCTGTCTAGCCAAGTTTACGCCCTCTGTCGCGGCTTGGATTAAAAATTGCCTCAATTTTTTCAAAGCCAAGGCAAGAGGCCACATTTCCGATGGCAATCACGATAATTTTTTGATCCAACCCTGTAACCTGCGCGTAAGCGTGATATGCTTGACCTTGATGTTCATAATCTGACGACAGGTGACCCTCGCGATGCACATTGCGCGCAAGGTCGGCATGGATCAGCCCCCGTTGATGCGGAACGGCTGATGTCAACACGGCTGACCCCTCCCCCTTTTAAGGCGCAGTCCTGCGAATGGATCGCCGAAGTGATGGCGATAGCGCAAAATCGTGACCAAGCCGCATTTGCAGCCCTGTTTCGTCATTTCGCACCGCGGGTCAAAGCCTTCTTGATCAAGTCGGGCGCAGATGAGGGGCTGGCCGAAGAATGTATGCAGGATGTGATGGCCACTTTGTGGCGCAAAGCACATCTTTTTGATCCCGCGCGAGCCTCAGTGTCGACATGGATTTTCACCATCGCGCGGAATCGGAAGATTGACCTTCTGCGCAAATATGCGCGGCCAGAGCCAGAGGATGTCCCATGGGGACCAGAGGCAGAGCCAGACCAAGAAGACATTCTTGCCCTCCAGCAAGAAAGCCAGAAACTGGCCGAAGCCCTGCGGAAGCTTCCCCAGAAACAACGAATTTTGATTGAAAAAGCCTATTTTGGCGATCTTTCCCATGGCGAGATTGCAATAGAAACGGGTTTACCCCTTGGCACAATCAAATCGCGAATTAGGTTGGCGCTAGAGAGATTGCGTCATAATATGAGACAGACGACAAAATGACCGATGTAAAACACCATATCAGCGACGACTTTTTGATTGGCTATGCGGCAGGAAGTTTGCCTGCGGCCTTCGATCTTGTTGTTGCGACCCATGTCTCGCTCAGTGATGACGCGCGCGCCCGATTGCAGGCATTTGATGCCGTGGGCGGATGCATCTTGGACGAGATGGCGGTGGCCGATTTGGCGGAGGACAGCTTGGCCAAAACACTCAGCCGCATCAACGATAGTGCCGCGCCTGAAACAGCAAGCTATGCGAAACAAAGCAAAGACGGGGATGCGGTGTTCCCCGCGCCCTTACGGGATATGATCGGCGGTGACTTGAACGCTGTGAAATGGCGTCCCATTGGCATGGGCTGCAAACAGGCCATCATCAGCGAGGGCAAAGACGCCACTGCGCGCCTGTTGTTCATTCCCGCTGGCCAAGCGATGCCGCGCCACAGCCATCGCGGCACTGAAATG
The DNA here is from genome assembly GCA_018401385.1 of Roseicyclus sp. Lineage (GTDB taxonomy): Bacteria > Pseudomonadota > Alphaproteobacteria > Rhodobacterales > Rhodobacteraceae > M30B80. The sequence continues at coordinate 4,153 of JAGYKZ010000007.1, read as the reverse complement.
ACCTTGGTTCTGCAAGGGGCTTATCGGGATGAGACCGACCGTTTTGGACGGGGCGACATTGAAATCGGGGATGAATCGATGAACCACACCCCCGTGGCAGAAGCGGGTGAGGATTGTATCTGCCTGATCGCCACGGATGCGCGCCTGAAATTCGAGGGGCTATTGCCACGGATCGCGCAGACATTCCTCCGCATCTAAGCAATTGTCCGCTTCCCATTCACGCCCAGCCGCACTAGGCAGGGCTGTGAAAAAAGGGGCAAACCCATGAGTAATAAACGCAAATTCGGGCCAGACCGCAGCGAGTTATGGTTCCGCTTCGGTTTCTCCGTGTTGGGCATTGCTGCGCTTGGAGGTGCCATTGCCTATCGTGGCTTGCCTTCTGGTCCCGCCATGGCCGAGATCGGGATCATTGCAGGCGGATTTTTTGTCGGCAGCGCGATTTGGTCCGCATGGCGGTTGATCACGCGCGACTATCCCGAATAGGCGCATGACAGAGTTTATTTACAGCCCCCCCGATACGCCGTTGGACCTCATCCATGAGGATCATGAGATTCTGGTTTTGAACAAACCTGCGGGCCTTCTATCGGTCCCAGGCAAAGGCGCACATTTGGCTGATTGCTTGATCACCCGCTTGCAAGCCGCCTTTCCAGAGGCCCTATTAGTGCATCGCTTGGATATGGACACCTCTGGGATCATTGTGTTTGCGCGCACCCCCTCCGCGCAACGTCATTTAGGGCTTCAGTTTGAAAAGCGTATGATGAAGAAAACCTATCTCGCGCGGGTCTGGGGGCAGGTGGCCGGGAAAGAGGGGGTGATTGATCTTCCCCTGATTGTGGACTGGCCAAACCGACCCTTGCAAAAGGTCTGCCACGAGACGGGGCGCGCCGCTGTGACCGAATGGAAGGTTCTGCGTCATGACGGAGACAGCACGCGGATGCGTCTCATCCCACACACTGGACGCTCACATCAATTGCGCGTCCATATGCGAGAATTGGGGCATCCGATTTTGGGCGATCCGTTTTATGCAACAGGGCCTGCACGGGATTTTCCCCGTCTTATGCTGCACGCGGAAACCTTGCGCCTGCGCCATCCCGATGGCGGGCGCGGCATGACCTTCCGCGCCGCCAATCCGTTTTAGGCCCTAAGCCGCTGTGCCATTCCCCGAAATCGCGTAATTCGGGCGGTGGAGATGGACCACTGTGCCAAGGGAGATTTTGTTGTAAAGCTCGATCACATGCGCGTTCACCATGCGCACGCACCCAGAAGACGCACCCGTGCCAATGGACCATGGCTGCGGCGTGCCATGGATGCGAAGATAGGTGTCACGATCCCCATCATAAAGATAGAGTGCGCGCGCGCCCAATGGGTTTTCTGGCCCACCCGGAACACCGCTTGCAAATTCAGCATAAAGTTCAGGCTCGCGTGCGATCATCGCTGCGGTTGGAGTCCAGCTTGGCCATTCCACCTTGCGCCGAATGGTGTAGCGGCCTGGGGCCTGAAGGCCCGAACGGCCAACAGCCACACCATAGCGCATCGCGGTCCCATCATCGAGAATGTGGTATAAATATTTCGCAATCGGATCGACATGGATATGGCCTGGCACCATACCTGCCTTGTGGACAATCCGTGTCGGCATCAGGCGGGGGTGCAAGCCCCAAGGATTTGGCCCTTGTGGCGCGGGGCGCTCGATAGACTCATCAAAGCCAACCGCATCCTGCGCAATCGCGGGTGTAGCAAGAAACGCGGCACTGCTCGCAAGGAAATGTCTTCGATCCATGGTTACACCCATCATGCTTCGACCAATCTGGTCCTATATGCCGTAGTTCGCCCCTAGTGCACAAGACACCGCCACGGATGTGGTGGTTAACATTTTTGTCAGAACCTCATCAAAAACCCCCGCAAATCAATTTGCGGGGGTTTTTGATCTTATTGGCGGGTTTACTCCGCCGTTTCTTCTTCAGCGCGTTCTTCGCCCGTCGCCTGATCGACCATCTTCATGGCCAAGCGCACCTTGCCACGGTCATCAAAGCCCAAAAGTTTGACCCAGACATCCTGACCTTCCTGCAACACATCGCTTGGATGGTTCAGGCGGCGGCTTTCAATCTGGCTGACATAGACAGACCATCGCTTGCCAAAGAAATTCACGAAGGCACCAAAATCCACGATTTTGACCACTTCTGCTGTAAATCTTACCTTCTTCTGGCTCTGCCACGATAGAATAGATCATATCATAGGCCGCTTTGATGGCGTCTTGGTTCGCACTTGCGATCTTATTGATACCATCATCCGGTGATCGACCTTCGCGCCCGATGTTTTCCACGATCTCGCGGATCACCTTGCCGCCCAGACCGATCACTTCACGGATCTTATCGGTGGGGATTTGCATGGTCTCAATGCGTGGCGCGTGTGCGGAGAATGCATTGGCCGAAGACAGCGCCTTGGACATCTCACCCAAGATATGCATCCGCCCTTCTTTCGCCTGTGCAAGCGCCTTTTTCATGATCTCAGGGGTGATCCCTGCGACCTTGATGTCCATCTGCAACGAGGTGATCCCTGCCTCAGTGCCCGCGACCTTGAAATCCATGTCGCCAAGGTGATCTTCATCACCCAAAATATCGGTCAACACGGCATAGGAGCCATCTTCTTCCAAGACCAGACCCATGGCCACACCTGCAACAGGTGCTTTCAGTGGCACACCTGCATCCATCATCGACAAGGAGCCGCCACAGACCGAAGCCATTGAGGAGGACCCGTTCGACTCCGTGATCTCAGACACCACGCGGATTGTGTAGGGAAAATCGGTTGGCGCAGGCAGAACCGCCTGAAGCGCACGCCATGCCAATTTGCCGTGGCCAATCTCGCGGCGACCCGGTGAGCCAACACGCCCAACCTCACCCACGGAGTAGGGAGGGAAGTTGTAATGGAGCAGGAAGTTTTCTTTAAAATTGCCATGCAGCGCGTCAATGAATTGCTCATCATCGCCCGTGCCAAGCGTGGTCACAACCAAAGCCTGCGTTTCCCCACGGGTGAACAGGGCCGAGCCATGTGTGCGGGGCAGAAGACCCGTTTCACTGACAATCGCACGCACTGCATCCAAAGCGCGGCCATCAATGCGCTTGCCCTCTTTCACAACCGAACCACGCAGAACCGAAGATTCCAGCTTTTTCAGCGCAGAGCCTAAGTTTTCATCTGCCAATTCTTCTTCGGACAGTTGCGCTTTGATCGCTTCTTTCGCGGCGGATACCGCGGCAACACGATCTTGCTTATCAAGGATTGCATAAGCGTCACGCATCTGCGCTTCGCCCAAGGATTTCACCTTTTCATACAGCGTGCTGTAATCGGATGGTGTGAAATCAAATGGCTCATTCGCAGAAACCTCCGCCAGATCAATGATCAGATCAAGCACGGGCTGCATCTGCTCATGCGCAAATGTGACAGCGCCCAGCATCTCATCCTCGGTCAGCTCATAGGCCTCAGATTCAACCATCATCACGGCATCTTTGGTGCCCGCGACAACCAAATCCAATCGCTGGTCGGGGTTGTTGCGCAGACCCTGCATATCGTCCACGGTTGGGTTCAGGATGTATTCTCCATCCTCAAAACCCACGCGACAGCCCGCAATCGGCCCCATGAATGGCACGCCCGAGATGGTCAGCGCCGCCGAGGCGGCGATCATCGCAACGATGTCAGGATCGTTCACCAAGTCATGGCTGAGAACCGTGCACATCACGAGAACTTCATGCTTGAAGCCCGAAACGAACAGAGGGCGAATGGGTCGGTCGATCAGGCGCGCTGTCAGCGTCTCTTTCTCGGTGGGACGCGCTTCGCGCTTGAAAAAGCCACCAGGCACCTTGCCTGCGGCGTAATATTTCTCTTGGTAATGCACAGTCAGCGGAAAGAAATCCTGACCTGGCTTTGCTTCTTTGGCGAAGGTCACGTTTGCCATCACGCTGGTTTCCCCAAGCGTTGCGATCACTGTGCCATCTGCCTGACGGGCAACCTTGCCCGTTTCCAGGGTGAAGGTTTCCTCGCCCCATTGAATCGATTTTTTCACTTCTTTGAACATCATCATTTCCTGTGTGGAAGCACTCCCAAGCCTTCTCGGGTCTTCCGTTTCATTGGCGGCCCCATTGCCGCCGACCCCCTTCATCAT